>CAZQMF010000010.1:0-41360 GCA_964594235.1 uncultured Acidimicrobiia bacterium | reverse complement strand
AGAGGATCGATCATCTCTACATCGACCCGCACAGTGAGTCGGCTCGCCTCTATCTCCACTATGGAGACCTGAGCGATGGCAACAGCCTCGTCCACCTGCTCGAGGAGATCGAACCGAGCGAGATCTACAACCTGGGGGCCCAGTCCCACGTCGGGGTTTCGTTCCACAATCCGATCTACACGGCCGATGTCGACGCGATCGGCACGCTCCGACTGCTCGAAGCAATTCGCCGGGCCGGTTCGTCGGTTCGCTTCTACCAGGCGTCGTCGTCGGAGATGTTCGGCAAGGTCACGGAGATCCCCCAGAATGAACGCACGCCGTTCCATCCCCGGAGTCCGTACGGCGTCGCGAAGGTCTACTCGTTCTGGCAGACCGTCAACTACCGAGAAGCCTACGGGCTGTTCGCGAGCAACGGAATCCTCTTCAACCACGAGTCGCCGAGGCGCGGCGAAACCTTCGTCACCCGCAAGATCACCAGGGCTGCGACGCGTATCAAGCTCGGCCTCCAGGACTATGTCTTCCTCGGCAATCTCGATGCGGAACGCGACTGGGGATTCGCCGGCGACTTCGTTGAGGCCATGTGGCTGATGCTTCAGCACGACACCCCCGGCGATTTTGTCGTCGCGACGGGCGAACGCCACTCGGTTCGAGAGTTCTGCGAGGCGGCGTTCGGGCTGCTCGACCTGGACTACGAGGAGCACGTCAAAGTCGACGAACGATACTTTCGCCCGGCTGAGGTCGACGTCCTCCAGGGCGATACCACCAGAGCCCGTATGGTCCTCGGATGGAGCCCGAAGATCGAGTTCTCCGATCTCGTCAACATGATGGTCGAGGCCGATCTTGAACTCGCAAAACAGGAACGGACCCTCGTCGATGCGGGTCTGAAGCAGATCGAGTGGCGCAACGGGAGACCGGAATGACCGACTTGAACGGCAAGAGGGTACTGGTCAGCGGAGGTGCCGGGTTCCTCGGGACGTATGTCTGCGGGCTGATCGGACGGAGCGGAGCAGAGGTCATCACTCCCCGGCGACGCGACTACGACCTCACGGAGCAGCAGATCGTCCGCCGCCTCCTCGACGAGACGAGACCCGAGATCGTGGTGCATCTCGCCGCCGAGGTGGGTGGCATCGGCGCAAACCGAGCGAACCCGGGACGCTACTTCTATGCCAACGCAGCCATGGGCATCAACCTCATCGAGGAGAGCCGCCGTGCCGGCATCGAGAAGTTCGTACAGGTAGGCACGGTCTGCGCCTACCCCAAGTACACGCCTGTCCCTTTCAGAGAGGACGACCTGTGGAACGGCTATCCGGAGGAAACGAACGCCCCCTACGGCATCGCCAAGAAGTCGTTGCTCGTCATGCTCCAGGCCTATCGGGATCAGTATGACTTCAACGGCATCTACCTGCTCCCGGTGAACCTGTACGGTCCAGGGGACAATTTCGATCTCGAGACCAGTCATGTCATCCCAGCCCTGATCCGCAAGTTCGCCGCCGCACGCGATACTGGAGCCTCCTCAGTCGACGTGTGGGGCACCGGATCCGCCAGCCGAGAATTCCTCTACGTCGAAGACGCTGCCAGGGCAATCGTGCTCGCCACGGAACGATACGATGCGCCCGAACCTGTCAACGTCGGGGCCGGTCGGGAAATCACGATCCGTGACTTGGTCGAGATGATCGCGGAGATCACCGGGTTTGAGGGGAATGTCCGGTGGGACGCGACGAAACCCGATGGTCAACCTCGACGCATGCTCGACACCTCTCGAGCAAGAGAGCACTTCGGCTTCGAGGCGGAAATCGGCCTCGAAGAGGGCCTGCGGAGAACCGTTGCGTGGTGGACGAAGCACCAAAGCCAATGAACCTGCCTGAGCGGGTCGACGTGGTCGGCACCCCTATCTCCTTGACGTCAGCCGACGAACTCCTCACGATTCTTGAGCGCCGTCCCACGGACGCTGCGACGGTCATTGCATTCTGCAACGTCCAGTCGGTGATGACGGCCCGCCGTAACGCTGAAGTCTCAGCCGCGCTCTTCGCTGCCGATGTTGCTGCCCCGGATGGTGTCCCAATCGTCTGGGGCCTGAGAGCTGCCGGGCATCCGACCCAGGCTCGGGTCGATGGTCCTTCATTCATGCAGCGCGCCCTCGAAGAAGGCATCGCTTTCGGCTGGCGACACTTCTTCTGGGGGAGCACAGAGGCGACATTGGACAGACTTGTCGACGTGATCCGAGCTCTGGCTCCGGAAGCGAAGGTGGCGGGGGTGTACTCGCCCCCATTCCGTCCTTTCACCGACGAGGACCTCCACTCGGCAGCTGCCAGAATTAGAGAGACAGGTGCCGACCTGGTGTGGGTGGGACTCGGCATGCCCAAACAGGAACTCTGGATGGCGCGCGTGCGCCGCTTGCTCCCCGGCGTCGCTCTACTCGGGGTGGGCGCAGCGTTCGACTTCCTCGCCGGCACCACCTCGAGAGCGCCGGAATGGATGCAACATGCCGGCCTCGAATGGGCGTATCGCCTCTCTCAAGAACCCCGCAGGCTGTGGCGAAGATACCTGTTCAACAACCCCGTCTATCTGGCTCTACTCGCCCGAGATTTGATCCGCCGGCGAGTCGAGCGACCTCACACCTGAGCACCGGCACGCTCATAGGCGTCGAGGAGCCGATCGAGAGCGGCATCCGGTGTGTAGCGACCTTCGAAGACGGCACGTGCGTGACGCCCTGCCCCGTCGACCCAGACATCGTCGGCGAGCCGAACAAGCGATTCCGCCCAGTCCGACTTTCGATTCACTATCAGCGCGGCACCGTAATCGACGACCGTGTCAGGAATCCCCCCGATCCCCGAAACGACCAGGGGAAGACCCGCGGCCAGCGCTTCCAACAGCACCATCGGCTGGCCTTCGTACCAGATGGAAGGGAAGATCAGAGCACGGGCCCCAAGCATCAACTCGCGAATCTGATCCTGACCGAGATGGCCGAGGAATCTGACTCCCGGTGGTGCGAGCGCTCGAACGTCGTCGGCGAGGGGCCCGTCGCCCACGATGAGCAGCTCGAGATGGTCTGGACGCACCCGGCTCCACGCCTCCAGCAAGACGCCGATCCCCTTCTCTGTGCTCAAGCGCCCCACGAACAGCACAGTGGTGCTGGCCGATGGAGCGTTCAGCCGCGGACCCGGGTCGTCGACGAAGTTGGGTTTGACGACCAGTTTCTCTTCGGGTAGGCCACCGGCAACGAATCGGCCCTTGGCGAAATCTGTCAAGGCGAGGAACAGGTCCACGTTTCGCCACACATCCAGTCGACGCGGAATGCTGATAGCGGCTGCCGCAAGCGTCGATGCCGGGAAGGACCTTCGATAGCAGCGGTGTTGCACCCCCCTCCAGGGTCCTCTTCCCACGCAGTCCTCACACGGATGCCCGTCCCTGAACAGCTGTGCATTGGCGCACAGCAGACGGTAGTTGTGCAGTGTCACCACCGTCGGGATCGAACCGAGCGCCGCGACCACCGAGGGTGACAGGACCCACCAAGTGTTGTGAATGTGCGCCACGTCCGGCTGGAACTCGGCTGTGATCTGCTTGACGCTGCTGGCGGACGACGGGTTCCATGCCGACAGGAGCAGCGTGGCCGCGGCGCGGACGGCACCCGGTGGGTTCTCGACCTGACACTGGAGCACCTCGTGTCCTGCGCTCGTGAGGAGCTCCCGCTCCCTGGCCACGACGGTGTCCTCACCACCCGCTTGCCGATAGCGGTTGTGGAGCTGAAGCACCCTCACGTCTCGAACACCCCGGTTGATCTCAGCGCGGCCGCCTCTTCGTGAACCCCGACCTACCCTTCCCCTCGTCCGGGTCCAGGTGTCGCATGTTACCGAGCACGTCAGCGGTCGAGCCCTCCGAGACGGTCATCTCTCTGCGAAGCGGAGAAGAGTTGTACACGTAGCCCAGCGAAGACACCCCGATGAGACCGAGACGAGCGTATGCCTCCTCCAGTTGGGCAGCGGAACCTTCGTGTGCCACCAGTACGAGGACCGCATCGACAAGCCCTGCGATCGTGCTCGCATACGCGACCTGCAAAAGCGGCGGGGCATCGACGAGCACCATGTCGTACTCCTCCTTCGCCGTGGTGAAGAGCGTTCTGGCGCCCTCCGATCTGAGCAGATCGGCCGCCGCCACCGGCTGTCGTCCCCTGCTCAACAGCGAAATGAGCAAGTCGGGCCCCACCTCGATAGAACGGATCGCCTGGCTGATCGTAAGCCCGCCGCTCATGACTTCGGTCAGGCCTGGTTCCCGCGTCCCCTCATCGCCGGCCAGCAGGGTGGTCAGCGCCTGATTGCCGAAGTCCGCGTCGATGAGCAGCACCTTGTTGCCCTGTCTGACCGCTGCCAGAGCGATGTTGGCCAGTACCGTGCTCTTGCCGGCCCCGAGCGTTGGCGAGATAATCGCCAACGACTTCACATCCTGACGGTTCATTTTCAACTCGAGCGATGCAGCAGCGAATCGGAACGCCTCTGCGGAAGCAGACCGTGGTTCATCACGGACCGGAAGGAGCGTCGTCAACCCTTCCTGCGCGAAATCGGGAATGTCGGCAAGCAGCGGTACGCCGATAATCAGTTCGGGTTCCATCCGATCGTGGAAGACCCTTCTGCGCGAAGCGAGCAGATAGGCGATCCCAATCCCGGCTGCGAGGCCGAGCATCAAGGCGACGGCCACTGTGCGACCGGGACCCGAGTCCGCCGATGGCGCGGCGGAACTCGCGGGTGAGGAGAACGCAACCACATCCGGAGACAGCTCGGCGTCAACCGAGATCGTGTCGCGGCGCTCTATGAGTGCGTCGCGCCTTGCAACGATCTGATCCTGCTCCGCTTGAAGCGCATCCAGCTCAGGGTCGTTGCGTCCGATGCCTCGCACAGCCTGGTAGGTATTGATCAGGTTCCGCAGATCGGACAGGCGGGTTCTGATTTCGGCGAGTCTCGCTGCGTCGGCCGATTGCGCTTCTGCCTGAAGGTCCACGATTTCCTTAAGGGCGTCCTGGTACTCGGTCTGAAGAGCCGTCAAGGTGGTGTCTTGATTGATCCTGGCGGTGATCTGACCGGCCAACGTCTGCGCCTGGTCGTCGAGCGTTGAGAGCTCGGCGTCGATTCGTTTGAGCGCGGCTTTGCTCACCGCCGTCTTCTCCGAGGCAACGAGCTGCTTGTAGGCATCGACGACGGCGTTCGCTCCGCCGATGGCAAGATCGGCGTCATCCGGATAGGTGAACACCACGTCGATGAGGTCACTGGAGGTGGAGCTCTCGATCCGCAGCCCCTTGGAGATGTCGGCAGGGGTCAGCTGGAGAGGTGAGTCTTGCTGCCCGGCGATCTGACTCGCGAGTTGCACGACTGCGGCCGACCTGAGGATCTCTACCTGATTCCCTACGAACCGCTGAGGGTTTCCAGACGTGCCGAGGTCGAGGCCACTCCCCGTCGCCTGCACCACCAGCGACGCCCGAGCCGTGTACGTCGTCGAAGTGGGCCGAAGCACGGTGTAGGCGATTCCCAAGGCCAGTGCCACGACCGTCGTCAGAACCACGAGCCACTTGTAGCGCCACGCGGCGCTGAACAGCGTCGGCTCTGTCAGCACGTTCTCTGCCACGGTTCTCCCTGGAGTGCGCCACGGAGAGTAGCCAGGGCGCCCACCAAACGCCACATGGTGAGCGCTCGGAAACGCCCACCATGCGGGTAGATAAGCTCGAGCAGTGCCCTGGTCCGATGTAGCCGGAGTTGTTGGCGGCGAGGATTCCGGCGAGCATGACCGCGGCGTCACGATCGGCTTGTCCTTGAGGATCTTCGACGAGCTGCTACAGGCGGACAACGGCGGTGCCGCTTGGCTGATCGCCGATGAGACCGACGACGGTTCCGACGCTCCCGCTTAGCTGTTCAGCACCGCGGCCATGTACTGGTGTGCGGGGATGCGACCTACACAACGCCCTGTCGTCGCAGATCTCGCAGCGCCCACACACCGGGGATGATAGGGAGCCAGAAGGTCAGGAATCGAAAGACGAGCACACCTCCGATCGCCGTGCCGGCGTCGACTCCGACGGCGATGAGACCGGCGATCAGTGCCGCCTCGAGCGCCCCCAACGCGCCGGGCGTCGGCGCGATCGCCGCAATGGCTGCTGCGGCCAGATACACCGATATGACGTCGATCAGCGACGCAGAGTGCCCAAAGGCCTTCAATGTCAATGCGAGAGTGAACGCGTTCGAGAGCGTCACCAACAGCGAACCCCCCAGCAGCTGGGCCGTCCGCTTCGGTCGTTTCACAGTGGACCAGAAGGCGGCTCCGGCACGCAGAGCAGGCCTCCACAGCCACCTGCGCCCGAGCGGCGTCCACACGGCCACACCCACCACCAGCGCGAAGACCGCCCCGCCTGCCAGCAACCACCACCGCGGCGGCGTCCGTAGGTGCTGAACGATTTGCGGACCGATCAACGCCACGGCGACGAGCATCGACAACACGTGAGCGGCGAAGCCGGCGACCGAGTTGAGGCCCGATGCGGTCACCGCGACGGTTCGATCTTCGCCTCGTTTCTCCACATACTGGGCGTTGATCGCGGCGAGACCAACCCCTTGCGGAGCGAACAGACTCGTGAAACCGGCGGCGACCTGCACCTCGAACGTGGGCCAATACGGGAGATCGGTCTCGATCGATCCGATCATCGAGATGGCTCCCCCGACCTTGGGAAGCACCGCAATGCACAGCGCAGCCAGCAGCCACCAGGGTGACCCCCCTTTGACTTGCTCCACTGCTTGCGGGAGCTCGTTGACACGCGGCAGGAGCAGGTGGACGGCGAATCCGAGCGCTGCGATGCCGAAGAGCACGCGCAGGAGCGAGTGTCGGTTTCCGTTCTCGATCGTCACGCCGAACGCACCTTGCCGGCAAGCGCTCGAAGGGCGAGACCTCGGTGACTCATCGCGTTCTTCTCCTCGGGCCCGATTTCCGACAGGGTCCTCTCCCCGACGGCAAAGACCGGGTCGTACCCAAACCCGAAGCTGCCTCTCGGCACATGGACGATGCGGCCATCCAACGTCCCATCTGCGACGATCGACCGGCCGTCTGGAAACGCCAGCGCAATCACCGTGCGAAACCGCGCGCTCCGGTCGGAGAGTCCCTCGAGTTCGGAGAGGAGCATCTCGACGTTGTCGCGATAGGTAGCGTGAGACCCCGCATATCTCGCAGTGTGCACTCCGGGAGCCCCCCCAAGGGCGGTGACCTCCAGTCCGGTGTCATCCGCCAGCGCCGGCAAGCCAACCAGCCGCGCGACCGTGGAAGCTTTGAGCACTGCGTTCTCCTCGAGGGTTTCGCCGGTCTCCTCGACGTCGGGCCACTCCGCATCTCGCACGATCGTCTCGACGAGGCCGAGCCCGCAGAGAACCTCTTCGATCTCGCCGATCTTGTCCGGGTTCTTGGAGGCTACGACGAGACGATCGAGCTTCACGCCTCAGCCGCCTGCCGTTGGAGATCGAGGAGTTCGGCGATACCCGACTCGGCGAGGTCGAGCAAGTCGTTCAGGTCCCGCCGGGAGAATGGCACGCGCTCGGCGGTCCCCTGGACCTCCACCAGCAAACCTTGACCCGTCATCACGACGTTCATGTCGACATCTGCAGCCACGTCATCCTCGTAGTCCAGGTCGAGTCGTGCCTCCCCGGCCACGAGTCCGACGGAGATCGCGGCAACACGATCGATGATCGGGTTCGATCCCATCTGGCCCCGCACGATTGCCTCCTCGAATGCATCGTGCATAGCGATCCAGGCGCCTGTGATGGCCGCGCATCTCGTGCCTCCGTCGGCTTGGAGCACATCACAGTCGACCCGCACCACCATCTCGGCCATCGCCTCGAGGCGGACGACCGACCGTAGGGACCGTCCAACGAGTCTGGAGATCTCCTTCGCCCGTCCTCCCATGTAGCCATCGCGCCTGATTCGTTCCGTGCTCGAACCGGGCAACATCGCGTACTCGGCCGTGACCCAACCCTTCTTCCCGCCTCTCAGCCAGCGTGGGACATCCTGGTCGATGGATGCAGTGCACAGCACACGAGTCCTCCCCACCTCGATGAGCACGGACCCTGGCGTCATCTCCGTATACCCCTGAGTGATCCTCACCGGTCTCAGCTCATCGGCTGCGCGCGTTCTCTGTCGCTGTTCCACTCCCCCTCCTACACCTTCACGACCATTCCCGGCGCGGCCAGTCCCACCGGCCGACCGAACGTGGCCTCTGCTTCGACGACGGACCTTCCCGGATCGAGGAATGGCCAGATGTGGGTGATCATCAGCCGATCCACCATCTGGTCCCTGGCGATCCGGCCGGCCTCGCCTGCAGTGAGGTGCCGACCCCACGGCTTCCGGTCGGGACTGCCTTGATAGGTGGCTTCGCACAGGAACACATCGGCGTGCTCGGCGAGGTTCATCCACGTGCCCTCGGGCCCCGTATCGCTCGAGTAGAACAAGGTCCTCCTGTCTGCTTCGAAGCGGACCCCGAGCGTGGGGACGCTGTGGTCCGTCATGGTGAAACGCATCGCGACAGATCCGACTGCCATTTCGTCACCCTCACCCGACGCGATGAACTCGAGCGTGCCTGCCGGCTCGTGTCCTGGACCCCCCAGAAAGGACGTGAACGCCTCCTCGAAGCCGGCCGAACAGAACACCGGGACCGGTGCCCTGACCCCCGGTCCGTACTTGATGGCGTGGTAGTAGCCGAAGAGGTCGACGCTGTGATCGGCATGACCGTGCGTGATCACAACGGCGTCGACGGTTCGATAGTCGACGATCCCCTGCAACGCGGCGAACGTCCCGGGACCGGCGTCGACCCACAGGGTCGTGCCGGCATGGTCTACGAGGTAGCCGGATGCCGGGCGACCGGGCGTCGCAAAGGAGCCATTTGAACCGAGAACGCTGAGGCGCATCGTGGGCAGTGTAGGTGGTGTGTCCAGACCGTTCATTCGCCGCCCGACACGGCCGGAAGGATCGTGATCTCTTCGTCCGCTTCGATGTTCGTCGCCAGACCTTCGAGGTAGCGGACGTCGTCGTCTCCTGCGAACACGTTGACGAACCGATGAACGCCACCGTTCACATCGATGAGCCTGTTCGAGAGGCCCGGGTACTGAGCTTCCAACGACAGGAACACGTCTTTGATCGTTCCCCCATCTGCATGGACGGTGGCCTGCCCGTCTGTGTAGCGGCGGAGTAGTGTCGGAATCCTGACGGTGGCCATCTACATCTCCAGTGGCACTTCGATGACGCTACCCCCTTCGAGCCGGTACGCGCGCATCATCCTGCCCTTGCCGGTGATCACGTAGACCCAGTCCGGCTCCGGGGCCAGCGCCCGATCGGTCGCCGACGGGTACGGTTCAGTGCCCGGATGTGAATGGAACGCTCCTGCGAGATGCCAGCCGTTGGCTTCCGCATGCCGCATCGCCTTGAAGTGCTCCTCCGGGTCGATCGTGTACGCCACCGTGGAGTGTTGGATGTTCGTCAGGCAGTACACCATCTTCAGGGTGCCGGACGCGTCCGCAGCCAGAAGCCCACATGCCTCCTCGGGTGCGCAGGCTTCGGCGTGATTGAGGATCGCGTGGTAGATCTGGTCGGGGATCCGCAGTGGCCACCTCCTGTCGTTCCACGCTACCCGGGTACGCTTCCCCCATGAGACCGATCCGGGTGCTCAGCATCGACGGAGGAGGAATCCGCGGAATCATTCCTGCCCGTGTGCTCGCGGAGCTGGAAGCCATCGCGGAACGACCCGTCTGCGAGCTGTTCGACGTGATCGTGGGCACGTCGATCGGTGGCATCGCTGCGATGGGATTGGCACTGCCGAGAGAAGACGGTTCGCCGGATACCGCCCAACAGATCGGGGAGTTCTATTTCGAGCACGGGCCGCTCATCTTCCCCAAGACAGCGCTCTCATTTCCCCGCACACGAGAGGACCTCAAAGAGCTGATCGCACGCGTAGGGATGCAGGCTGCGATGTTCGGATCGAATCCCGATATCGGCAATGCGAGGTACTCCCCCACTCCACTGGAGCATGCGCTCGGCGAGCAGTTCGGCGACGCACGGATCTCCGACGCGATCTTGCCGATCATCGTCGTCGCATACGACGTGACAACCGGTCGACCGGCACTCTTCAGCTCACGGACCGATACACACTTGATGCGCGACGTTGCACGAGCCACATCGGCAGCTCCCACCGTGTTCCCTCCGATGCGACTCACCGTCGCCGACGGATCAGAGCACATCTACATCGACGGTGGTGTCTTCGCGAACAACCCTGCGATGGTCGGGTACACGAAGGCGATGGACCTCGCCGGGTGGAAGGGTCTGCGCATCAAGTCGATGCAGTTGGTCTCGGTCGGCACCGGTGTCGGCAAGCCGGGCCGGGTCACGTACGAGCAATTCACGGGCCAATCGTGGGTCCACCTTGCCGAGGAGATGTTTCAGGCGGGCAACCGAGGACGGTCGGCGCTCGACGACGCTCTGCTTCGCAACCTGCTCGGCGATCGCTACCACCGGTTTGACCCGATCCTTCCCACCGATATCGCCCTCGATGACGCTTCGGGTGAGGTCATGATCGCTCTCCGCCACATCGCCGACGACTACGTCGCAGGCATCTCCGGCGAGTTGACGGCGTTGGCGGAGCGATTGATCCCCTGAAGGAACGCTTCGGCGGCCGCTCGAGAAGTCGTTTTCGGCATGGGCGGCAGTGTTTGGAGCAACGTGCGGCCATAGCGGCGCTTGTACAGTCGCGAGTCGAGGATCGCTACGACGCCACGGTCTTCGGTGGTTCGAATCAGTCTGCCGGCTCCCTGGGCGAGCAGCATCGCCGCCCGCGGAAGATCGACGCTCACGAAGGCCGACTTGCCGGCTGCCTCAGCAGCCTCTCGCCTTGCTTGCCACAGCGGTTCGTCGGGTCGAGGAAACGGCAGTTTGTCGATGATGACGAGCTCCAGGGCCCGCCCGGGGATGTCGAGACCCTCCCAGAACCCCATGGTCGCGAGCAGCACAGACGTTTCGTCCTCCTCGAACTGCTCGACGAGGCGCCGTTTCGGCAGATCCCCCTGGGTGAGCAAGGTGAAGGGAACATCCAGCCGGTCCTTGATCGTGTTCAGCATCCGGTAGCTAGTCGTGAGGATCAATGCGCGGCCTTCCGACGCCATGACCAGCGCTTCGATCTCCGCGATCGCTCTGTCCTGATACTCGGGTGAACGTGGCTCCGGTAGCCGCGCCGCGGCGTACACGAGTCCCTGGGATCGAAAGTTGAACGGCGAAGCCACCCGAAGTGCCCGGTAGCTGCCGGCATCACCAAACCCGAGCCGTCGCGCGTACGGCTCGAGAGAACCGGCGATCGACAACGTGGCACTCGTCAGCACGACCGGAAGCTTCGCCAGAAGGAGTTCGGCGAGGAGCGGCCCAACCTCGACCGGCGCGATCCGGTACGAGACCTTCGACGCCTCCTGATCGATCCACGATACGTACCCATCCGGAGGATCGACGGCCATGGCCACGTCGCCGGAGAGGTGACCGGAGAGCCGTAGCACTCTGGCTCGTGCACCGAGCGCACCCGGTGAGGTCGGTTCACTCGACCGTATCGCCCTCGTGACATCTCCAAGGCTCGATGACACCGACGAGAAGGCGGCACCGATGTCCCCGGGCGCCGTGATCCGACCGCCGTCTGCTCGCTCCAGCGTCTGCTGGACGCGCCTGGTTCCTTCGCTGAGTGGCCGGAGTACTTCGTCGGCACTCCCGACGCCCTGGCCGCGCAAGTAGGTCCCTGCGGACCGTTGCACCTGCCAGAACCGCCCTTCCGCAAGCTCGATGCCGAGCGCTGAAGCCATGGTGTCCTCCAACCGGTGTGCCTCGTCGACGATCAACACGTCATGGTCGGGAAGAACCACCCCGCCCCCCAGCGCCAGGTCGTTGCCGTAGAGGTGATGGTTGACCACCACCAGGTCCGCATCCGCAGCGGCATCGAGCGCAGCCATGGCGAAGCACTCCGCACCGTGGGGACAGTCATCTCTGCCAGGGCACTCCATGCCGACCACCGAAACGCTCTCCCACAGACCCTCGGGCAATTGGTCAGGGAGGTCGTCGCGATCGCCGGTTGGGTGCACGTCCGCCCACTCGGCGATGAGCCGAAGCTCCTCGGGGATGTCATAGGAGAGGCCCTCGAGGGTGAACTGCCGGGAGAACACTCCTTCTGCCTCCAGCCGTTCGGCGAGTTTGGACTTGCACAGGTAGTTCTGGCGTCCCTTGACGACCGCCCAGGTGAAGTCGACTCCCAGCGACACGGCGAGAAAGGGCAGGTCCTTGGTCGCGAGCTGGTCCTGAAGGCTCTTCGTCGCCGTGGCGACGATCACCTTCTTGCCAGAGAGGATGGCGGGAACGAGGTACCCGAACGACTTTCCGGTTCCAGGGCCCGCTTCACACACCAGGTGCGTGCCGGCCTCGATCGCCTCTGCGACCGCCCTCGCCATCTCGACCTGGCCGGCGCGTCGGTGCCCGCCGGACTTGACCGAGATCACCCGATCGAGAGCAGCCTCTGACCGATCAGCCTGGTTCACAAGACCCCTTTCTCACCGGCTATCACCGGCCGGACGGCAGACCGCAATCCCTCATCCGGGGACGCGCATCATTGTCGGACCGCGAACGGCTGCGAGCCCTAGAGCGTACCCCAACGAGAGGGTCATCACGACGCGCTCGCCCGTCTCCTCGATTGCCGGCCACCACCTGCTGGTGAACATGGCTCCAAGGAAGTCCACTCCCCCTGCGAACACGTACAAGACGACGAGCAGCCCGGTGAACACGAGTCGCGCTCGCCGCGCGATGCGTGTCGGTGGTCGCCTCCACACCCAGATCAGGCCAAGCCCGATGGCTGCGAAGAGCGTGAGAGCGAGCAGTTTCCCCAACGCCTGTGCATGGGCCGTATCCCATCCACCGCTGTGGGCGATCGAGCGAATCAGCCGGGCCGCTCGATGACCTATGGCGATATGCAGGTCGAGCTGGTCCTCTGCCTCGAGAAGGAAGTAGACGATCCCGAACGCGGCAATCGACATCGAGCGGAACCGCCTCGCAACCACAACGAGGGCACCGACGGTGACAATCGCCTTGAGCAGGTCCCACATGCCAAGGAAGTTGCCCGAACCGTCGAGGCCATCGAGACCGTAGAAACGCACCCCCGCAACCTCGAACACGGCATCGACGAGAAGGCACGTGACGATGACGCCGAAGGCGACCTTCGCCGCATCGACCGGCAGACCACCTGACCAGCGGCCATTCGATCGCTCCACACTGGAGTTCATGAGGCAATCACCCCGGGGAATCCTATCCCCTGCCTCCCCATCAGTTCCCTGGTTCCGCTCCATCAGCGGTAGCGTTCAGCCAGAGGAGACGACCATGCATCACAGACCATTGGGCAGGACCGGGTTCGAGGTGTCGGAGATCGGATTCGGCGCGTGGGCAATCGGCGGAAGCTGGGGGCCGGTCGACGACGACACGTCGCTTGCCGCGCTCCACACCGCCATCGAGGCAGGGGTCACCTTCATCGACACCGCCGACGTGTACGGGGACGGCCGTTCTGAGCGTCTGATTGGGACACTCCTGCGTGATCACCCCGATCTCGTCGTTGCGACCAAGGCCGGAAGAAGACTCGACCCGCACACCGCCGACGGCTATGCGGACCTGGAACACTTCGTCGATCGAAGTCTGCGCAACCTCGGTGTCGACACCATCGACCTGCTCCAACTGCACTGTCCGCCAACCGACGTCTACTACCGCCCGCGGGTGTTCGAGCGCCTCGACGATCTCGTCAAGCGCGGCAAGATCCGTCACTACGGGGTGAGCGTCGAGCGGGTAGAAGAGGCCCTCAAGGCGATCGAGTTTCCGGGCGTGGAGACCGTTCAGATCATCTTCAACATGTTTCGCCACCGCCCGGCAGAGCTGTTCTTCGGCGAGGCGGCACGCCGCAACGTGGGTGTCATCGTCCGGGTACCGCTAGCCAGTGGGCTCCTCACCGGAAAGCTCAGGCCCGACACCAGATTCTCAGAGAGTGACCATCGCCGATTCAACCGCCACGGTGAGCAGTTCGATGTCGGCGAGACGTTCGCAGGTGTCCCCTATGAGATCGGCCTCGCAGCCGTGGAGGAACTCCGAGCGCTCGTGCCGTCAGGTGTCACGATGGCCCAGTTTGCGCTCCGATGGATCCTCATGTTTCCAGCCGTGTCGACGGTCATCGCCGGCGCAAGGACACCCGCCCAGGCGACCGACAACGCTGCCGCGGGCGCGGTGCCGCCGCTTTCGGTCGACACGATGAAGCACGTCCGTGACATCTACGAGCGCTTGGTAAAGACGCACGTGCACCAGAGGTGGTGAAGCGGGCTTCGCCCTCCGGTACTCGGTCACGAGTTCTCGGTAGGACCGTCGCCCTACCTCCTCAGACAGCGCCTGATCGCACACCCACACCCCCGACAGAAGTAGCGCCAGGAATCCGCCGTTCTCAAGAGGCCGCTACAGCGACCGTTCTCGCACCACGGTTGCGACGTCGAGACGCTGCACGGCGCGCAGCACCGGTCGCTGCGAGAGCAGCGCTGCGACGACGATCGCAATCACGGTGAACACGTAGGTCGTCGGTCTGATGTACAGGTCCCACTTGAACAGGTCGCTCGAGTACACGGACAGCCCGTAGTAGGCGAACACATACCCGAATAGCAGTCCGGGGACCACACCGATGAGCGTCAACAACACGTTCTCGGACGTGAGGAGTCTCGAGATCGTGTGCCGACTGATCCCACCGGCGCGCATCATCGCCACCTCCGACGCTCGCTCAGCGACATTGGCGGAGATCGTGTTGTAGATCAGAGCGAATGCCATCAGTCCTCCCAGTGCCAGCATCACCCCCACGAAGGCGTAGAACAGGCCCATGAACTGCTCGGCCATCGATTTGAGCGCTTGCGAGTCGATGAACGCTCCCACAACCGGCAGGGCACTCAGTTCGTTTCGCATCGTCTCCGGCACGGCGCCGGGCACGTAGGTCAGATACACGGTGTTGGCGACATTGGCGCCCCCGGCGAGCGTGGTGAGTTCGGGAAGCGAGATATACGCGTAGGTGCCGAGAGGTTCGTTCACGAAACCGGCGACCGTTTGGGTCGTGTGGACATTGGCGTCGGGGACGTCGATCGTCACGGTGTCACCCACCTTGACGCCCAGATCCTTCTCGAGGGACGTGCCAAGGTACACCCCGCTCGATGGCAACGGAACGTCGTGGCCCTTCACGATGAAGCTGTGCAACTTCGTGTCCGGCTGAAACCCGACCAACTCGGTGTGGTACTGGGAGGTTGCCGATTGGATCGATGCCGGGAGATCGGCGACCGCTTCTGCGTGCGCGACGCCGGACTCGGCCGCGATCTGCGCGACGACCTCGGGTGTCGCCTGGCCCGTCAGATAGACCTGCGCGTTCTGGCGGTTGACCAGGTCGAACTGGCGGCTGAGCAGCACCTGGATAGAGTCGATCATTCCCCAGAACGTCAGGATGAGGGTCACGGCCAGCACCACCCCGACCACCGTCGAGATCGTGCGGTTGCGGTTCCTTCCGACTCCTCGAAGCACGGCCTTCCAGCGGGCAGGCAGCCGTCGCAACGGAGGCACAAAACGCTCGATCCAGGTTGCCCCTCCTTTGCCGGCGGGGATGAGTCCCCGCATCGCTTGGGCCGGAATGAGTCTGGTGGCCCTCATCGCCGGTGCAAGCGCGGAGAGCGCGCCCGCGACGAGCGCGAACGTCACACCTATCAGTGCGGTAGACAGACGAGCAGTGGTCACGGTGGCAGGGATCGAGAGCGCGCCGGTGTACATCTTGGAGATCACGCTGCCTAGCAACCCGCCGAGCGGAGCGCCGAAGACGGCCCCGATGACTCCGGCGAGAAGGCCGAACTCCAGGTAGTGGCCGAAGATCGTCCGCTTGCGGAAGCCGCTCGCCATCAGCAGCCCTATCTGACCCCGCTGACTGAGGACCAGACGGGTGAGCAGCACGTAGGTAGCCATTCCTGCCGCGGCCAGAAACAGGAGCGGGAACATCAGCGACATCTCCTGGAAGCCGGAGAGGTCTTCACTCAGTGCAGCGTTCGACGGGAGGTCGGCGAGCGGGGTCGCGTTCGAGGCTCCATTGTTCATGGCGAAGTCTTCGAGCAATCGATCGAGACCCGTCGTGTCCACATCCGGCTCGTAGGTGATGAGCACTTCCTTGTGAGCGTCGGTAGATGGCACACCGGCGAGGAGTGACTCGTCGGCAAAGACGATCCCGAAGTCATCAAAGGATGGGATGACCTGCTGGCGACTCTGCGCCGGCCACAGGTACTCAGCGGATGCCGCGACACCGGCGATCTTCTCGTTCACCCATCCATCCGGACCCAGCACCTGGATGCTATCGCCTGCACCGAGGCCGAAGTGCTTGGCCATGTGCTGTTCGATCAGAACGGGGGCAGAGGCATCCGGATAGGAGCCCGACAGTATGTCGATCTTGTCGATCGGCGGCTGGCCGCCGGCAGGTATACCCACGAGTCGCCCGAGCATTTTGTGGTCACCGTTCACCTGTACGGGAACGTCGGCCACAGTGCGCGTCGTCACCTCAGCCACACCAGAGACTCCATTGGCCGCTTGGACGATAGCGTCGGTCTGACCGCCGGCGATCGTCATGTCGGCCGTGTTGAGCGTCTGGAACATCTGGTGGTACGAGTCCGTCAGGTTCTGGTACGCGTCGTATGTGGCGCCGAAGAGAGCCACGCCCAGCACGATCGTGATGATGACGGCGACGAACTGGCTCCTGCGCTGGCGCAGATCTCTGCGCAGCTTGCGGTGGAGAATGCTCACCACTCCACCTCCGCGGCGCTCAGCGGTCGAGCGTTCGGCTGAATGGACGCTATCTCACCCGAGTGGAGCCGGATCACCCTGTCACCCATGCCTCCGATCGCCGCGTTGTGCGTTACGAGGAGAACGGTCCGGTCGTCACGATCGCTGACCGCACGCAGTTGCGTGAGTACCTGTCGCCCCGTGTCGAGATCGAGTGAGCCTGTGGGCTCGTCGACCAACAGGATCGGTGGCTGCTTGACGAGGGCTCGGGCAATGGCGACGCGTTGCTGCTCCCCGCCCGAGAGCATCCCGGGGAAGTGGTCGGCACGGTCGGCCAGGCCGACGGCGTCGAGCGCCGTCAGGCTGTCGTCGTGGTTCTTGCCCACGAGCTCGGCCATCAGCTGCACGTTCTCGAGCGCGGTGAGCGTCGGGATGAGGTTGAAGAACTGGAAGACGAACCCGACGTGGCTCCTCCGGAACTCGGTCCGTTCGTCCTCATCCATCGTGCTGAGATCGATGCCGTCGACGACGAGCCTCCCGGACGTCACCTCCTCGATTCCACCGATCACATTGAGCAGGGTCGTCTTGCCCGATCCGCTCGGCCCTAGGACCACGACGAACTCGCCTCGATCCACGTGGAGGTCGATGCCCCTGAGGGCACGTACGGCAGTCGGACCTTCCCCGTACGTCCTTGCCACGCCTGTGAGGTCGATCATGATCGTTGTCCTTTCGTCAGTGAGTCGATGAGCATTGCCGCGACTGCCCCGGCGCCTTCGATGTCGAGATTCGGTGCGACCAGCCGATACAAGAACAGGCCGTCCAAGAGCGCCCCCAACATGACCGCCGTGTCGAGAGGGTCGAGATCATCGCGCAGCTCCCCGGTGGACTGTCCCCGGGCGATGAGCGACGCCAACATCTCGAATGCCTGTGACCAGACTCCCTCGAGGAACTCGGCCACCCGCTCGTCGCGGATGGCACGATGCGCGGCCTCCATCGAGATGATCATCGAGGGCGAATCGGCTTCGATCGTACGAAGCCACGTGAACATGCCGCGGAGCCCCTCCCTCACCGACTCCGCCTCGGTGATCGCGGAAAACGGGCCCTCGGCCTCTGCGGCGAATGCTGCCCCCGCCGCCTCGAGGAGGAGATCATCCTTCGACCCGAAGTAGTAGTGGATCAGGGCGTTGTTGACGCCCGCTCGCTCGGAGATCAGTCGAGTGGTGATGCCTGCCCATCCGACTTCGATGATCAGCTCACCCGCCGCCCTGATGAGGCGATCGCGCGAGCTGTCTTGGTCATCTGGTTTAACCATGTGACCAAGACAGTAGTTGACCTTCCCGACGTTGCCAAGCTGCGAGAATCTGCGACATGTCTTCTCTGATCTACCGGCCGGCGACCCCCGACACGTGGGACGACCTCGTCGAGCTTTTCGGGCCAAGCGGTGCATACTCGAATTGCTGGTGCACCTGGTGGATCCTGCCCTCCCGAGCCTGGGAGGCTGCGAAGCCAGAAGAGCGTCGGGACATCCTTCACGAGTTGACCGCCGAAGGCAGGGAACCCGGCATACTCGCCTACGACGGCCCGGCGCCGGTCGGCTGGGTCTCCGTCGGCCCGAGGACGAGATACGCCCGCATGATGTCGCCCCGAGCTTGGGTCAATGGCCCCCTCGACTTCGACAACCCCGGGTGGGTCGTGAACTGCTTCTTCGTTCCCCGGGAGCACCGCGGTGACGGAATCGCTGCGGGACTCCTGCGTGCGGCTGTGGAGTTCGCGTTCGATCGGAGAGCAACCTATCTGGTGGGTCACCCCATTGATGCAGAGGAATCCAAACCGGGCGCGGCAACGCTCTTCCCCGGCACGCTCTCGATGTTTCTCGCGGCCGGATTCACCGAAGTAGAGCGGCGGGGTACTCGACCCGTTGTCAGACTCGACCGGCCGACTCACTCGAGGTCGTAGGCTCGTGCGAATGTGCTCGGTCGGCCTTCCGGCATAGCGCCCGTCCGGTAGCCCCGTCGGCACGTAGCCCGGTTCATCTCAACCCGCGTGCTCACCCGGCGGCAGCAGCGAAGAGCCGCTCGATCACACGCGCCCCAGCGACCGCATCCGACGGCGGGACCACGGGCGGGACGCCGTCGAGAACCGTCGCCGCGAACGCGTCCACCTCGCGCTCATACGAGTCGGCCGGAGCGAACTCCATCACTTCGGTGGCCGGCGCCACTGGTGGATCACCTCCTGCCGTCAGGAACACCCGAGTCGGCCGGTCGGGCGGGATGTTGAACGGAATCTCGATGGCGATCCGCCCGCCCGTCCCATACACATGCACGCGCTGGTCGGGCTCGACCCGTGTGCCGCACGTGAAACTGGCCCGTCCGGCTGGGAACGACAAGAATCCGGTCGTCAGGACGTCGACCCCCGACTCCGGGTCGCGCATCATGCTGGCGGCGACAGACTCCGGCTCAGCCCCGAACAGCCACCGCGACAGGCTCACCGAGTAGCACCCGATGTCCCACAGCGCACCCCCGCCGTAGGCGAGGACGTTCCGGATGTTGGCCGGATCGTCGTTGAAGTACGAGAACCAGGAGTCCACAGCCGTGAGCTCTCCGATCCGGCCCGACGACACCAGCGCCTGCACCGTCACCCAGGTTGGGTGATGACGGTACATGAACGCCTCGGCCAGCACCCGGCCGGTGCGCTCGGCGGTCAAGACCATGCGCTCGGCGTCGGCGGCGCTGAGCGCGAGCGGCTTCTCGCAGAGCACATGCTTGCCGGCCTCGAGAGCGCGGACGGTCCACTCCGCGTGGAGATGGTTCGGGAGCGGCACGTAGACGGCATCCACGTCCGGGTGGTTCAGCAGCGCGTCATAGGATCCGAGGCTGGTCGGGATGTCGAGCCGGTCGGCGACGACCTGTGCCACCTCGGCGTCCCGGGACGCGATCGCGACGACGTCCGCCCGCATCGACCGCTGCATCGCTGGAACGACATTGTCGGTCGCGATCTTTGCCGTCGACATGACCCCCCAACGAAGTCTGTCCATAAGTTCCTCCGTCACTGGTCTGATCCCCGTGGCGCTGAGTCTTGCACATCCTCGAGAGGGACGAATGCGCACTCGGTGACGGCCCCCAAGTTCGACTTCGGTCACCGCGCCCGTTGTCGCGTCCGCGCGCTTCGGCTCAGTCGGTTGCGTCGCCGACTCACATGATGTCGTAGCTCAACCCGGCAGCGAGGTGTTCGAGCAGATACGTCGACACGCCCACGGCGCCCTCCCCCACCCACACGTGAACCGGCACTCCGAGCTCCAGGTGCGATTCGAGCCAGTCCATATCTGCCATCGGTGCCCTCACACATCCGTGGGATGCTGGCTGCGGGTGCGCCACCCTTCCTCCGTGGATGGCATACCCGCCGACGAAGTACCACGGCCGATAGATGCGGCCGAGTTCGGCTGTCCTCCAACCGTCGACATGCCGGAGGAGCCGGAAGTCGCCCACAGGAGTGTGCGGTGCCGCCGTCGCGTGACCGAGCCGCTGATACGTGTCTCCCTTTCCCGAGACGATCGGGAATACGGCGACGACGGATCCGCGCTCGACCAGAAACATGATCTGTCGATAGAGGTCGATCTCGATGCGATACGGCTCGTAGGGGCGGTCGGGAATCTCATAGCCGACGGACTCGAGGGCACGAGCGTTTTCCCAGTCGGCATCAACCCAGTCACGGGTCCTTTCAGCGCCGACCGTCTTATGGAACGCGAGGATGGCGTCTCCGGTCGCTTGATCGTACGTACCGCTGATCGGACCTCGGTAGAAGCCAAGCTGCTGAAGTGTCTGCTGTACCTGGGTGGCGTCTCCTTCCGTCGCGAGCGCCGGTGCGACGGTGGCAAGAACCGTCGCGACCACGAGCACGGCGGTCGTCACGAGACGAACAGACAGACGCGTGTGTTGCATAGGGGTAACTCCAGACTGCGACCTACTTCGGAACTGACGTCACATCGAAGCGGCGCGAACCGGAACCCTAGGTGAGCCCCCTCGCTATGTCACATCGAGAACTGCCAGTTCCTGACTCAGGGCGTCTCGATCGGGCGCACCTCGGCAGCGAACGTCACGGACTGATCATTCTTGAACACCAGGGTCACGTTCACTTCCTGGCCGAGCTCGAGTGCCGGAACATCCATGAGCATGACGTGGAGACCACCCGGAGCGAACTCGACTGTCTGCCCCGGAGCGATTGTGATCTGGTCGACAGGCTCCATCTGCATCAGGTCCCCGTCCACCGTCGTCTGGTGGATCGCCGCCACGGCGATGTCGCACTCCGCCCCCACCAGCTTCACTTCGTGGTCGCCGTTGTTCTCGAGCTGGAAGTAGACAGCCGCGTTCGGGCCGGTTGGCAGCGAGAGTCGGGCGTCGCTCACGTGAATCGACGGACCGCTCGAGCAGGCTCCCAACAGCACAGCGAGAGTCACTGTGACACGGGTGAGTCTGGCCATGCTGCCTCTTCGTCGCTTGCTGCCGGCACGATACTCCAGATTCCGACAAACCAGCTCCAGGCTTGGCCCAGCACTGGATGGCCACCGACATGCATCCCAAACCCGAACCTCACACGACGCAGGCGTCCATGACCAGGTGCCGGATCTGACATGCGCCAGCGATGCCTTCCGGGACCCGGTACGATCCTCGGATCGACCGCCCTGTACTGCTCCAAGGATCACGCGACATGGCGCCGATCCTGCTCGGGATCGTGCCGTTCGGGCTGATCGCCGGGATCTCGGCGGTTTCCGTCGGCCTGACCCCACTCCACGGAGTGGGCATGTCGATCCTGGTGTTCGCCGGCGCTTCCCAGCTCGCAGCGCTCCAACTCATTGGAAGGAACGCTCCGTTTCTCGTGGTCGCAGCCACGGCGCTGATCATCAACGCGAGATTCGTGATGTACTCGGCTTCGCTCGCGCCGCATTTCGAGGAGGCGTCCACAGGACGCAAGGCACTCCTCTCCTACCTCCTCACCGACCAGGCCTACGCGTTTTCGATCCGCCGCTACGCCCTACGCGACGAGACGGTTCAAGCACGTCTCTCCTACTACCTGGGCGCGGCGATCACCCTGTGGGTGACCTGGCAGATCTCCACCGCCGTCGGAGCGTTCCTCGGAACGTCCGTCCCGGACGCCTGGTCGCTCGACTTCGCCATCCCCCTCGTGTTCATTGCGCTCTTGGTGCCGGCCATCAGCGACCGCGCGGATGCCACGGCCGCGGGAGCCGCCGGGGTATTGGCCGTGCTCTTCGTCGGCCTGCCCTACAACCTCGGGCTGCCCCTGGCTGCCACCACTGGGATCGTCGTCGGCATCGTCGTCGAACGGAACCGATCGTGAGAGTCTGGTTGCTCTTTCTGGTCATCGCGATGGGCACCTTCCTGCTGCGCTTGTCAGTGATCGCCCTGTGGGGCAAGATCGGGACGGTACCCGACAGCATCGAGCGGGGCCTGCGATTCATTCCACCGGCGGTGTTGAGCGCGCTGGTGCTTCCGGCCGTGTCGACTTCAGACGGCTACTTCGAGATCGGCCCGCGAATGGCGGCAGGTCTCGTCGCCGTTCTCGTTGCGTGGAAGACACGCAACGTATTTCTGACGATTGTCGCGGGCATGGCGGCACTGTGGATCATCCAGGCGCTGTAGAGCGCCCGTTGAGATGTAGTGTTCGTTCGTGGACCAGGATCGCCTCAGAGAGTCACTTCGCGCCCTTACGAGCGGACTGCGGGAAGTCATCACCGCGCGGGTGGCCGGCAGCTTGGAACCCGAGAAGCTGAAGCGTCTTGTCGAGATCGGGATCATCGATGACCGGGCGTTGACACGCCTTCCCGATGACCTTTCCTACGAAGACGCCATCCGCCGGTTTCGCGATCAGATCGCCGAAGTAGTGGCTGAGGCCCCTTCCATGCTCGGTCAACTAGAGATCAGGCCCTTCGACGTCCTCACCGCCGGCGCGGGCCCGAGCACGGAAGACGAAACAATCGATCTCGCGGTCGTGTTCTCAGATCTCGAAGGATTCACCTCGTTCACGCAGGATCATGGAGATACCTCGACGAAGTCGATGCTGACCGACCACTACGACGCAGTCGACGCAATCGTGCGGTCGCGAGGTGGGCGGGTCTTGAAGACACTCGGCGACGGCCACATGATCCGGTTCAATGAACCGGCTGCGTCCGTCATGGCCTGCGTCGATCTGGTCGAAGGGAACCAGACTCCTCTCCCACTCAGAGTCGGCGGTCACTTCGGGTCGGTGATTCCCACAGGTGCCGACCTGTTGGGGCACGTGGTCAACGTCGCGTCGAGGGTCGCCGATCTGGCCGAAGGCGGACAGTCACTGGTCACCTCCCGACTGCGAGATGCTGCCGGGCGGCTCCCCGACGTCGTGTTCGGCTACCCGCGGCCTGCATCGGTTCAAGGACTCGAGGATCCAGTCGAGGTGTGCCTCGTGCGTCGAGCTTCCTGACTCAGTCAGGAAGCCATGGGTGCTTGTTGCTCGAGTGGCGCCGGGAACCCGAGGAGGTAGCCCTGCCCGTAGCGCACTCCGATGTTGATCAGAGCGGCGAGCTCATCAGCGGTTTCGATCCCTTCGGCGATCACGTCCGCTCCCGACGTCTTCGCGAGGTCCACGAGCGCCATGATGCCCGCGGCGCGATCAGGATGCTTGTCGACATCTTGGATCATCAGACGGTCGATCTTGATCGTGTCGAATGGCAGCACGACGAACTCTTCGATCGAACCGCCGGATCCTTCGACCGTATCGTCCAGGGCGATTCTGGCGCCCATCGTCTGAAGTTCGGTCAACGATCCAGCCAACTGATCGACCCAACCGTCGGCTTCGGACCAGGCCAGGTCGCCACCTCCAATGAGATCGAACACCACTCGGCCGGCATCGGAGGCGGACAGTACTTCCCCTACCCTGCCCGAGGCGACCAGTTGAGGCGACACGTTGATTGAGAGAAACGTCCCGGAAGGCAAGAGGCTCAAGGACTCCAGCGCCGCCTTGAGCGCCTTGGTTTCGAGGTCGATCCCGAAACCGGCGGCGTTGGCCGCCGCGAAGACCTCGTCGGGCCCATGCCCGGCTTCGAACCTCGCGAGTGCTTCGTAGCCGACGATCCCGCCGCCTCCCAGAACCCAGGTTCGCAGCTCGACGATCGGCTGGAACACCATTGTGAGTCCCGGGCCCTCCAGCGACGCCGCCGCCACCGAGAACACGCCGGTGTTGGTCACACCTGACAAGGTTTCCTGCGGTGTGACTTCTGCTATCTGCGGATTTACATAGATTTCCACTCACTG
The DNA here is from genome assembly GCA_964594235.1 of uncultured Acidimicrobiia bacterium. Lineage (GTDB taxonomy): Bacteria > Actinomycetota > Acidimicrobiia > Spongiisociales > UBA4744 > CAYLHS01. Next base: position 17,214 of record CAZQMF010000010.1, on the reverse strand, counting down.
GTAAGCATAGCACCTACGACGTCGTGCCGGAATCTCCCAGCAACGTCGTTGCCGATCAGAGGTCGATGGTCACGCCTTCGCCGGTGCTCGCTTTGCGAGGTCTGCTACCACTTCCACGCTGGGCAGCGTCAGCAGGATCGACGGAGGAGCGATGACCTTCCACCGGCGACTCCCACCTCCGAGAACGACACGTTCCCGGTGCATGACATCACCGTCGACCCATACGGGCAGGTTCGGAGGCAGTCCGAACACCGTCACGCCCCCGATCTCATGCCCGGTCAGCTCCTTGGTCTCTTCCGCCGAAGCGAACGACGACTTTCTGCCGAAACGGGCCTTCACCATGTGGTTCACATCGAGGCGATGTGTGGCCAGCACCACGCATGCCGCGTACACGGGCGGTTTGCTCTTGCCGACCACGATGATCGTGTTGGCCGAGTCCTCCAGTGCGAACCCGTACGCCTCGCAGAAGGCGGCCGTGTCGGCAAGCGCCGGGTCGCACGCGAACAGCTCGTACTCGCCTCGGCCGACCAACACGGTCTCGAGGGCTTCACGGTCCGGGTCGGGCTCGGTATGCTCCATCCTTGTACACCGTAGTCGGGCAGACTCGCTCCACGGTCTCGTCCAACTGCTCGCGATCGTCCCTCGGTGTCGGCGACATGTGCGCATTTCGCTATCCATTCGATGACCATTGGGGATCTGATGACGTGATTCCGCGATTCCACGCGACGGGCACCTGAGGCTCCGCGCGCCTGCACGGGAACCCAGGCAACCACGGCCGATCGGCTCGCGCCGGCGTCAAGCCCCGAGCGGCCCCCACGGATCCGGTCGGACGGGATCACCTCGCCACTGGGTCTGCCGGTCGTGACCTTCGAAGTCGCCAGCTTCCCCTACAGTGGATGCCATGAACGACACAGGCTCCCCTCGAGAAATCGGGTTTACGGGTACACGGCGCGGAATGACCCCGTCGCAGCTCGGCGCGATCCAACGCCTTCTCGAGGAGAACCCGGAGTGGATGACGGTACATCACGGCGGACGGGTCGGCGCGGACGCACAGATGCATACGCTCGTCCTGGATCAGGGCCGCGAGGCGGTCGTGCATCCCTCGACGCCGCGTCTGGCAGCACCCATCGGTCGGGCCACGGAGCTCCCCAAGGTGTCACCAAGGGAAGCCCGCCGCAGCATCGTGGACTCATCGGCGGTGCTAATCGCGGCACCGGCATGGCCCGGATCCGTGCGCAAAGCCCTGTCATCGACCGTGCAGTACGCGAAATACCACGGAGTGCCGGTCATCATCGTGTGGCCAAACGGGGACACGTCCGAGTAGGTCGCCTCGACCCTGCTGGCACAGGCACGAACGCCTGCGAACCCCCAGAAACACACAAGAACGCAGGATCATCCACAAAAGGGAGGCCCGACGCCACAACTGCGAACAAGCCGCGCCCGCGACTACCAACACCCCCCGGTGGAGCTGCCGGGATTCGAACCCGGGTCCTCACGGGTTTCATGCCAACCCTGACCATCATCCTCACTCGCGGGGGAGGTGCCCGTTGGCCTTGCGGCCTACCGGTCTTTGCCGGCCGTCAGCTCGTCTCTTCCGAGCGGTCCGGCGGTCTTTGCCTGCTGTCAACCACGCTTCTGGTGCCAGGCTGCGCGATCCGGCCCCGTCTCCCCTTTCAGGGTGCGAGTGCCACTACCGCTTACGCGGCGTAGGCGAGATCTGCATCGGCAGTTCTCTTGGTGCCCCGTTTAGCGAGTCTGAGCAACTCGGATGGTGGGCATGGCTTCGACACCGCAAGTCGATTCCATTCAGCCCCTTGTCGCTGACCACGATACCGCATCGCCACCCCAGCCGGTACTGTGTTTGTCGACATGACCGAGCTCGAGAACCCATTTGGTCCCCGCGAGAAACCACAACCGCGCAACGGGATCGCCCTGTTGGCGGCACTGATCGCCGTCGTCGCACTTGCCGCCAACTACGCGGTCTACCGCGCAGCCGACCGCGCCGATCAGCGAGCTGCCTCTCTCGAATCGCAGGTCACGGACCTCCAGTACCAGCTCGCCACGCTGCAAGCGTCCCTCGCCGACACGCAGGCTCGACTTCAACTGGCCGAGTCGTCTCCGGCGCCTTCAGACGGCCAGAGCATCGTCGCGCAGGATCTCCCCCGCTACCCGGACTCAGGTCAAGACACCGCGCTCGGCATGAAGCTGGGTCCCGTGACCGGCGCGTGGTACCCGGACGGTCAGATCCAGTCGATCGATCCCGCCGACGGGATCGCGCGCGCCTGGGTCGTGTGGGCGCACTGGTGCCCCTACTGCCAGAAGGAATTGCCCATCGTGAAGTCCTGGTATGAGGAGAACGCATCCAACAACCCGCACTTGCAGATCGTGTCGATCACGACGGCGATCGACGACTCGGCATCGAACCCACTCGTCCCCTACCTGGAGGCGCAGGACTTCCCGTTCCCGGTCATCGTCGACAGGTCGGGATCACTGAGCGCCCAGTTTGGAGTATCGGCGTTTCCGTTCTGGGTGTTCACGGGACCCGATGGGACCGTGCTGGGTCGCACCGCCGGTCTGCTCCCCGAGGAGCAGCTCGCAGCGTTCTTCGAACAACTCGAAGCGATGGGGTCACAGGCGTCCTAGATCCGGCCGGTCCGGCGGGCGGCCCGGTCCATCTCTCGACGCTGTTCCTTCTGCCTGATCGCCTGCCGCTTGTCGTATCTCGCACGGCCGCGCCCCAGCCCCAGCTCAACTTTGGCGATGCCGTCCTTGAAGTAGATGCGGAGCGCAATCAGTGAGAGCCCGCGCTCCTTCACCTTCGCGGAGATCCTGTCGATCTCCCTACGGTGCAGCAGGAGCTTCCGGTCACGGTCAGGATCGTGCCCACCCCCTCTGGAGAACGAATAGGGACTGATGTGGCAGCCGACCAACCACGCCTCGCCGTCCCTGAACTGCACGTATGAGTCCTTGAGGTTGGCCAGACCTGCACGCAGGCTCTTCACCTCCGAGCCGACGAGCACGATGCCTGCTTCGACCGCCTCGGCGATCTCGTAGTCGTGTCGCGCCTTCCGGTTTGTGGTGACGACGTTCACGGGAGGTACTTGGTCGGATCGACCGGCGTCCCGTTCTCCCTCACCTCGAAGTGCAGGTGCGGGCCGGTGCAGTAGCCGGTGCACCCGACGTACCCGATCACCTGGCCCATCGTCACCTTCTGTCCGACCTTGACGATGATCTTCGACTGATGCCCGTAGAGGGTGGACAGCCCACCACCATGGTCGATCGCGGTGGCGTTGCCGTACCCACCGTAGGTCTGGGCGAGAATCACGGTTCCGCCGGCTGCCGCCTTGATGGGCGTGCCGTAGGCAACACCGATATCGATGCCCGTGTGGAGCTTCTTGGTCCCGAAGATGGGATGCACGCGCCATCCAAATGGTGACGAGATGTGCCCATTCACAGGCCACAACAACACCGATGGTTTGGTGCCGCCCTTCTGCTGCGCGGCTGCAATCTGGGCCTTGATCTGCGCCTGGTCCTTCTCGAGAGCGGTGAGTTCTCCCTGGAAGGTGGATATCTGGCTGTTGACCTTGTCCAGCAGCTGTTGCTGTCGCTCAGCCTCAGCCTCGGCCTCCTGGCGGCGGACGTCGACATCGACGCGGTCGGCCTCGAGTTGTTGCCGCTGCTGATCGAGCGCCGCCAAGTCGGATTGAACGGCGGCCTTGCGCTCCTCCACGGCCTCCTTCTGACGAGCCTCGACCGTTTCCAGCGTCGCGAGATCGTTGATCAGGAGTTCGCTCGACGCCACGATCTCCTTGGCGTAGTTGACCCCGACCGCCGCCGCGGTCAAGTCCCCGGCGCTGAACACGACCGACTGGAGTTCTGGAACACCCCCCATGTACATCTCGATCGCCTGGTCCGAGAGCTGATCGCTCGTCTCACGAATGCTCACCCTCGTGTCGGCGAGTTGACCCTCGAGAGTGTCCAGGTCCTGCTGGACGAGCGCGAGATGATCCTCCGTCGACGAGATCGTCGCCTCGACCTCCTGCACCCTCGACTCTGCGGCGGCGAGCTCGGCGATCACCGCGGCCAGCCGCTCCTGAGCCGTTGCCAGATCCTGCTGGACCGCTGTCCGCTCACCTTTCTGAGCCTTGATCTGACCGTTCAGATCGCTGATCTGCTTTTCGAGGTCCGACAGCTTCTGCTCAGGGCTCGAGGCGGCGAACACGGGCGTCGCCGCGGGGACCAGCAGCACCACCATCATCGCTACCACGGCGAGGAGAGTCAGCTTCCTCACCACGTCACACCTTGAGGAACCTGCGGACACCGGTCGCGCTCCCCACGACGCCGGCGAGCGCACCGAACACCAGGATCGCCAGGCTCCATGAGATCAGGAAGCCACGGTCGACCGTGAGCCGGATCAAGAAGGTCGGGCTGATGTGGTTGGTCACGTAGCTCTGGCCGATCCACACGGCGACAACGGCGAGGAAGGCACCAACAAACCCCTGAACCATCCCCTCGAGAAGGAAAGGAACTCGGATGAACCAGTTCGAGGCTCCGACGAGCCGCATGACAGAGATCTCATCTCTTCGCGCGTAGATGGCCATGCGGATCGTGTTGGCGATCAGCACGATGGATGCCACTCCGAGCACGATCGCGAGACCCAACGCCAACCAGTTCAACGCCTTCGTCACGGCGGACAACTGGTCGAACTGCTCGCTTGCCGTCACCACCCTCCGAATGGCCGGGTTCCCGATCAATCGATATGTGACGTCCTTGTATGTGTCGATGTTGTGCAGCTTGATGCGAAGCGACGCGGGAAGCACCGAGGGGTCCACGTTGAGCAGCGATGGCTGATCAGCGAACATCTCCTTGAATTCCTGATACGCACAGGCCTTGTTGCAGTACGTGACGCTGGCAACCTCAGACCAGCCCTGGACCTCCTCCTGGAGACTCAGCTCGGTCTGGTCGGGTACATCGTTGAGGAACACGATGATGTGGTCACCTTCCTGCCAGCGAGCCGTGTTCTCTCGGACGAGCTCACTGAGCACGAGAGCGCCGAACACGAGCGTCAGGCTGATGAACACCGACACGACCGCGGCGGCCACCACCAGAACGTTGCGGCGGAGGCTCGAGAGCGCTTCGCGAACGAGAAACATCAACCTACGCATCGCCGTCGAGCCTGCCGATCACACTCTCGTATGTGCCCCGTGTTTCGTCTCGGATGATCCTGCCACGGTCGAGCTGAACGACACGTCGGCGCATCGCGTCCACAATCGCATGGTCATGTGTGGCCATCACGACCGTGGTTCCGGTTCTGTTGACCCTGTCCAGCACTCGCATGATGCCCACGGATGTTGCGGGATCGAGGTTGCCGGTCGGCTCGTCTGCCAGAAGGATGGGCGGTCGGTTCACGAATGCCCGCGCCACGGACACGCGTTGCTGCTCCCCACCCGAGAGCTGCCGGGGATATCGGTCGCCCTTCGTTTGGAGTCCGACGAGTTCCAGCACCTGTTGGACCTGCCGAGTCACCACCGCACGCGGCCGACCAAGCACCTCGAGCGCGAACCCGACGTTCTCGGTCACGGTCCGGTTCGGCAGGAGCTTGTAGTCCTGAAACACGGTTCCGACCGACCGGCGAAGGTGCGGGACCTTCCATGCCGGCATCTTGGTGATGTCCTTGCCCGCAACCCAGATCTTGCCACGAGTGGCGCGCAGCTCTCTGAGCAGCAGGCTTATCAAGGTGGATTTACCGGACCCCGAAGGCCCAACGACGAAGACGAACTCCCCCTTCTTCACGTCCAAGTCGATGTCACGGAGCGCGACGGTTCCCCCCTCGTACACCTTTGTGACACCTTCGAGAAGAATCATGGACCACTCACTTCAGCGGCGGCCCCGTCTGTGGAACTGCCGGCCGTATGTTCGCCCCGAACTCCGCACCGGGCGGTTGCAAAGGATAGCAACGGTGAGAGGACAAACGGCATCATCCACCCTCACGCTCCTGCCTCCCCCTCCGCCAGTGCAGGTAGGCGTCGACGAATTCGTCCAGGTCGCCGTCGAGTACGCCTTGCACGTTCCCGACCTCCACGCCGGTCCGCAGATCCTTCACCATCTGGTACGGCTGGAGCACGTACGAGCGAAGTTGGCGACCCCACGCGGCGGCTTCTTGGTCGCCTCTGATCTCGTCGAGTTCCTTCGCCCGCTCCTGGCGGGCCAACTCGCCAAGGCGAGCCTTGAGGATCACCATCGCCCTGGCCCTGTTCTGGAGCTGGGACCGTTCGTTCTGGCATGTCACGACCGTGCCCGTCGGCAGGTGGGTGATGCGTACCGCCGAATCGGTGACGTTGACGTGCTGACCACCGGCTCCCTGTGAGCGATACGTCTCGATGCGGAGGTCGTCCTGGTCGATCTCCACCTCTTCTTCCTCCACCTCCGGTATCACGTCAACGCCGGCGAAAGACGTGTGTCTCCGGCTGTTGGCATCGAACGGGCTGATGCGGACCAGACGGTGCACGCCCCGCTCCCCCTCGAGGACTCCGTAAGCGTGTTCACCGTGCACGGTCAGCGTGGCGGACTTGATGCCGGCCTCGTCACCAGGTGTCACCTCATCGATCTCGACCCGGTAGCCCCTGCCCTCCAGGTAGCGCAGGTACATCCGCAGCAACATCTCAGCCCAATCCTGGGCGTCGACACCGCCGGCTCCCGCGTGGACGCTCATGATCGCCGGGGCTTCGTCGTACTCCTCGAAATAGAGCGACTCCGTCTCCAGTGCGCCCAGATCGCTCTCCGCCAACCTCAACTCGGACAGCGTCTCGTTCGCCGTTGCCTCGTCGCGCTCTTCGGCTGCAAGATCGAGCATCACGTCGGCGTCGTCGAGAATGCTCTCAAGGCGTTCGACGTGCGCGATGAGACCCTCGTATCGGGCGAGCGTTCGGTTGACGTCCGCCGCTCTCGACGCATCCGACCACAGATCCGGAGAGGCCGCGGCCTCTCTCAGCTTCGGGAGCTGCTCACGCTTGCCATCGAGGTCAAAGGAACCTCCGGGCATCTGAGAGCCGGGCGCGCAGTTCGTTCAGAAGTGATCGGGGATCGATATCCATGGGCGGGGAATGGTAGTCGGGCTACGCCCGAGGTCATGAGTTGTCGGTCATCGGTTGTCGGCAAACCCATCGCCGTGTCGCCCCGTGGTCTTGGACACCCGAGATCGCGAACCGAGAACCGAGAACCGAAAACCGCGAAGCGTGGGCTACGCCCTGGCTCCGTGGCAGTGCTTGTACTTCTTCCCGGACCCGCAAGGGCACGGCTCGTTTCGCCCCACCTTGGTGGATGTCGCCTGTGCGGTAGAGCGCCCGCCGGCAGCCGCGGCCTCGCGCTGATGAATCTCCTGCTGTCGCTGTGCTTCCGCCGCCTGCTGCGCGACCTGGACATGGAACATGTACCTGGTTGTCTCGCTCTTCACCGTATCGACCATCTCGGCGAACATGTCGTACCCCTCGCGCTGGTACTCGACGAGAGGATCCCGCTGGCCCATGGCCCGCAGCCCGATTCCGGCACGCAAGTAGTCCATCTCCGCAAGGTGCTCACGCCACTTCGCGTCGATCACCGCGAGCACGACCGTCTTCTCGATCTGACGAAGCGTGTCGACACCGAGCTCTTCCTCGCGGACGTCGAACACGGCGAGAGCCTCATCGATGGCGGCGTCCGCCACATCGGTCGCATCGATACCCCTGCCGTCATCGAGCGTTTCCAGATCCAGCTCGGTCGGGTAGTACACGGTCAGCTGCCGGATCAGCTCATCCCAGTCCCAGTCGCGGGGTGAGCCCTCACCGAGTACACCTTCGACCGTTCTGCCTATGACTTCCTCGATCCACTCGCGCACGAGCGTTTCACTTCGATCCTGTCTCAGCAGACCGTTGCGCCACTCGTAGATCACCTCACGCTGGCGGTTCATCACCTCGTCGTACTTGAGCACGTTCTTGCGAATCTCGAAGTTTTGGGACTCGACCTGCCCCTGGGCCCGCTCGATCGCTTTCGACACGATCTTGGCCTCGATGGGCACGTCGTCCGGTATCCGTAGCCGGTCCATGATCAGCTCGACACGGTCAGACGCGAACCTGCGCATCAGGTCGTCACCCAGCGACAGGTAGAAGCGGGACTCGCCCGGATCGCCCTGCCGTCCTGACCTGCCTCGTAGCTGGTTGTCGATTCGGCGGGACTCGTGGCGCTCCGTGCCCACGACATAGAGGCCGCCGGCGTCGAGCACCTCCTTGCGCTCCCCTTCGGTCTTGGCTCGGAAGTCGGCGGCCGTCTCGTCGAGCGCCTTCTCGAACTCATCCGATCCGGGTTCGAAGCCGGCCTTCTCGAGCGCCATCTGTGTGAGGCCCTCGGGGTTGCCTCCGAGCATGATGTCGACTCCGCGACCGGCCATGTTGGTGGCCACCGTCACGGCCCCTCTGCGACCCGCCTGGGCGATGATGACCGCCTCACGTGCGTGCTGTTTGGCGTTGAGCACCTCGTGCGGCACACCCCGTTTGCGCAACGCCGTCGAGAGTCGTTCCGACTTCTCGATCGACACAGTGCCGATCAACACCGGTTGACCATTCTCGTGCCGACCGGCCACGTCGGCCACTACTGCGTTGAACTTGGCCTCCTCCGACTTGTAGACGAGATCCGGCTGATCGATGCGAATCACGGGCATGTTCGTCGGGATCTCTGCCACTTGGAGGTTGTAGATCTGCGCGAACTCGGCTGCCTCGGTCTTGGCCGTGCCGGTCATTCCGGCGAGCTTGTCGTACATGCGGAAGTAGTTCTGGAGGGTGATCGTCGCCAGCGTCTGGTTCTCTTCTTTGATCCGGACGCCCTCCTTCGCCTCGATCGCCTGGTGAAGGCCTTCGGAGTACCGCCTCCCGTCGAGCACGCGACCGGTGAACTCGTCGACGATCTTCACCTCGCCGTGGTCGACGAGATAGGCGACGTCCTTCAGGTACAACTCCTTCGCCCGCAGAGCGGCATCGAGGTGATGGACGAAGTCGACGCTCGTGTAGTCGTACATGTTCTCGATGCCGAGAATCTGTTCGACCCGAGCCACACCCTCCTCCGTCGTGAGCACCTGGCGTTTCCCCTCGTCCACCGTGTAGTGCTCGTCTTTCGTGAGACGCTTGACGATCTTTGCAAACTCGCGATACCACTTCGCCGTGTCGGTGACTACTCCGCTGATGATCAGAGGCGTTCGAGCCTCGTCTACGAGGATCGAATCGACCTCGTCCACAATGGCGAAGTGGTGGCCGCGCTGCACGAGATCGGCGGTTCGCATCGCCATGTTGTCTCGCAGGTAGTCGAATCCGAACTCGTTGTTGGTCCCGTACGTGATGTCCGCGGCATAGGCGGGTCTGCGCTGTTCGGGGGTCATCGCCGCCTGGATCAGTCCGACCTCCAAGCCGAGGAACCTGTGGATTCCCCCCATCCATGCTGCATCCCGAGCGGCGAGATAGTCGTTCACCGTCACCATGTGAACGCCCTGTCCGCTGAGCGCGTTCAGGTAAGCCGGCATCGTCGACACGAGCGTCTTTCCTTCGCCGGTTCGCATCTCGGCGATCATCCCCGCGTGAAGGGCGGCAGCGCCGACCACCTGCACGTCGAAGTGCCGCTGGCCCAGCACCCGCTTCGATGCTTCGCGGACGGCGGCGAACGCCTCGACTTGGATGTCGTGCAGCGTTTCTCCGTCGGCGAGGCGGTTCCGAAACTCGTCAGTTTTCGCTGCGAGAGAGGCGTCGTCGAGCGCTTCCATCTCCGGCTCGAGTTCGCCGACCAGTTCCGCGATCGATCCGAGATCCTTGAGAACCCGCGACTCACCGGCTCGGAGCACCTTGTTGATGAGCGACATAGCCTGCTCATCTTATCGAGATGGGCTCGCTTCGCTCACGGTCACCAGTTTCCAGCCGCCAGCACCGAGCGACAGGCAGCCGCGAAACCGCCGGCGGCCGTCAGTCATCAGCTGTTCGCCGTTGGCTGTCTAGATGGGCTGAACGATGACGCCAACCTGTTCGAGGAGGGCAGCAGGCTCGATACCGACCTCGCTCGGCAGCACCTGATCGACGATCGCCCGCTCGCCGAGCTCCGTCCTGATCGGCTGCTCGAGGATCTCGTCGCCTGCCGGTTGGAGGAGCACGACCTCGGGGGACTCACCGTGCTCATCGGCCCTGGTCACCATTACCAGATCCCCATCCGATAGCCGAAGCAGCGACCCTGCCGGATATACACCCACCATCTCGATGAACGCTCTCGCAAAATCGGGGTCGTAGATGGTTCCCGCACCATTGAGGATCACATGAAGCGCGCGATTCGGGGTTTCCGCACGCCGGTAGGACCGACGTGTCGTGATCGCGTCGTACGTATCGGTCGTTGCCACGAGACGGCTGTAGAAGTGAAGGCTCCTGTCGCTTCGATGGGGCGGCGGATACCCGGAGCCATCGAATCGGGCATGATGCTCGAACGCGATCGTCGCAGCGATCTCCTGCATCGGGCTTGCCGCCGTCAGGATCGCCGCGGCACCCTCCTGGGGGTGGAGCTTGATCTGTCGCCACTGGGCAGCGTCGAGTCGTCCAGGGAACTGGAGGATCGACGGGGCGACCCGGACCTTGCCGATGTCGTGGAGCAGCGCACCCATCGCGAGCGCCGACAGCTGATCGGTCGGAAGTCCGACCATGCGTCCCATGGAAATCGAGAGGATGCACACGTTGACCGAGTGAAAGAAGGTGTACTCGTCGTGGCTCTTCATCGTCGACAGCAGCAACGATGCCGCCGGCTGGGAGATCGTCTGCTCGACAAGCTGTTCGACGACCCACGCCGCGCCCGACAGATCGAAGTGCTCGTCACGTTCGAGAGCGGCCGCCATCCCTCGGAGTACATCGAGCGACCTCGTGTATGACCTTCGTACACCCGACGACTCTCCGCTCTCCAGATCGGACCTCGAGTACGGAGACTCGTTGAGCCGAATCGTGGCCTCGGCCGGAACGTCTCCACTCAGACCCGCTATGAACGCACCCAGGTCGGCGATGTCCGCTCCCGCGACCGGTGAGGCGAAAGAGATCGACTCGATTCCCCTTGACTGGAGGGTACGCAGGAAGGAACTCAGTTCGAGCGACGTGTGCGGCAGAATCGCCTTGCCGAGATAGATGGAGTCCCCGAGCAGCGTGATGACGGCTGCCCCACCCTCGTTCACGGACAGCGCCTCAGCCGCCGCCGTGGCAACGCTGAGCGCCTCACCCGTAGACGGATGACCCGTCGGGTACAGGCTCATCTGGCGCGAGAGGGCCTGGATCGATCGGAGAGTGACACGTGCTGCGTTCTCGGAGATCACTTCGTCACTCCCAAGGCTTGTCGTGCGGCGCTTCGCAACGTTCGGGCACCGCTCGTCAACGCAAACCGTCGTTTTGCGAGTTTCTCGAGGACCTCAATCGACCGGGGAGTTCCACGTTCGCCCAGGTATCGGAGAAGATCGGCTTTCTCATCGATCGTGAGTCTGCCGTCGAGCGCGTCGATCAACATTGCCTCGGCCTCGGGTCCCGGACGTACCGCCAGCACACCGATGGCCGTCCGACGAACCATCTCGTGATCGTCGGCGAGTCGTTCCCCTATGTCGGAGACTGCACTCGGAGCGATCATCGCCAGCCCCCGCAAGGCTTCGACACGAACCCGATGGTCGTCGTGACGAGTGAGTCGAGCCAACTCGGGCGCCGCCTGGTCGCTGCCCGAGGTACGCAGGACGATCGCGAGATTGCGTACCACATACCACCGGCTGTCCTCGAGCGCCGAGATCACCGGCTCAGGGTTCGAACTGGCCGCCTCGCCGAGGACGCCGATGAGCGCCTTCCTCCGGGCGCGGTCGTCTTCCTCGGCCAGCAAATCCAAGCCAACGCGCATGTTCAGACCGACGAGGCGAGGCGCGAGATACATCGGAGAACTCGAATCGGTGGTGGCGAGCTGTGTGACCAGCACATCCAACACCTCGGGCGTGCAGGCGAGTCTCAGCGCCTCTTCTACCTCCCTGGCCCGCTCGGGAGGAAACGTCGGCGAGTCGATGACACTGCGCATCCACAGTTCGGCGCGCCTGAACCACTCTCTCCTGATGCTCGCGACGATCTTGCCGGTCAGGAGACGCATCAATCGCCGATAGCGATCGTTGCGATCCTCCACCGCAACCAGGCCTCTGAACGTGTCGAGCGTCTGATAGAAGTACTGCCGAGGATCAGGGAACTGCGCTCGGAGCTCCGCGTACGCCGACTGCTCGCCATATCGATCCTCACCCTGCACCAGGCGGTCCTGTACCCGAGCAGCGACCGTCTGCACCGCAGTCGCCCCGCCGTCGGGAACGCCGAGCCATCCAAGGAGCTCATCCGGCCTGCGATCGGAATCATCGGTCGCGATCCGTGCGTAGTCCATCAGAAGTGCGAACCCGTGGGAGTCCAGTCTCGGCGCGATCCTTGCAAGTTCGTGGGCAGCGAACTGGTCGAGGAACAGTCTTTGGAGAGGCTCCTCGGCGGATCGCAGGAACGGATCGAGAACAGCGACCTGATACCTCTCGTCGAGGTGGAAGAACGCCTCGACGAATGCCTGGACGACCTGCTCCTGCGCCGCCACGTCACCTTCGTCGATCGAACCGAACGTCGAGGCAAATCGCTCGTGGTACAGCTCTCCGAGCTTCTGCGGATCCCCACCCGACTCCTCGACGAGGCGCTGAGCAAACCGCTCGGGGTCGGCGAAACCAGTCATGGCCGCCAGCACGTCGTCTGGTCGCTCAAATGTCTGCTCCATGGTTTCGATCTTGAGTGGAACCCTCGCCACCACGGCAATTTCGGTGATTCCGTGCCGTCCCAGGAATGCCGAAATACCACCCTCCTCCATGATCGTCGGCTCATCGACCGAGAGGACGCCCATGAACGCTGCGATGTCGTGATCCGTTACCGGGCCGATGACTCCGAGTGAAGCGATGTTGTGGACGAAGCATCGTTGAGCGAGCCGAGATACCGAATCACGGACGGTTTCGACCTCGTCGTCGTCGTACATGAAGAAGCCGGGACCGACATCGAGCCATGTCTCCCCGGAGGCGGCCGCCTCCCGGATGGTCTGTCCGATTCGCTGAAGAGCCGGCTGCGACTCGGGGTCCGGGTACAGGTTGCATATCGTCCAGGCGCCAGCCAGCCCCTCGATGATCGTCGCGGCGGTGTTCTGCTCGCTCACGTCTATCTGTCGATCTGGATGAGTTCCTCTCGCAGAGCGTACAGCACAGCCTCGTTTCGAGAGTGCAATCCGAGCTTGTCGAGGATGTTTCGAACGTGATTCTTCACGGTGTTCTCGGAGATATACAGCCGATCTCCGATCTGTTTGCTCGTCATGCCCTCAGAAATCAGCTCGAGCACCTCGATCTCTCTACCGGTCAGCTCCGGCTGCCGGCTCGAGATGATCTCCCGGTGCCGAAGGAGTGATGCAACCGTGTCGAACAGCTTTGCCCCCATCTTCGGCGAGACGACCGCACCTCCCTCCCAAACGGCCTTCATCGCCTCGACCAGCTCGGGGAACGGGGTGTCTTTGACCACGTACCCCCTGGCTCCGGCTTTGATCGCCACCAGCAGATCCTCTTCGGACTCGCTGGACGTCAACAACACGATCCTTGCCCCACCAGACGCCTCCCTCAGCGGCGTGACGACCTCCAGACCCGATATCCCCGGCATCAGCACGTCGAGAACAACCATGTCGGGGTGCAACCCGCGAGCCATCGACAGAGCGGTCATCGCGTCCCGAGCCTCACCGACGACGTTGAAGCCGGCGTTGCCAAGGGCCGCAGAGAGTCCTGCAGCAAACAAGGGAGAGTCGTCCACGACGAGAACGGAGATCATGCGGGCTCGATCAGTCCAAACGAACCGTCGCGACGACGGTAGAGGACACTCGGCAAGTCGCTCTCGGCGTTCTGGAAGAAGAAGAACCCGTGCCCAAGCATGTCCATCTGCAAGGCGGCCTCCTCTGGAGTCATCGGTTTCATGACGAACTGCTTCACTCTCACGATGCGAGGGTCACTGGTCTCTTCTTCGACACCCCCACGAGCGAGATTGAGGTGTTTGTCGGTTCCCTTTCTCGTCCGATCGATCAACCGTTCCTTGAGGCGATGCAGCCTCGCCTCGAACTTCTCGATCGCCGCATCGATCGCGGATTCCGGAGTGAAGCCGTTGGCCTCGACGCGAACGGTCTGTCCGGCAGCCCTGGAAGTGATCTCGGCCGTGAAAGGATCACTGACCCTGGGGTTCTTCGCCCTCGTCACCTCGATATCCGCCGACGTCACCCCTCCGAAGAAACGCGTGGCCCTCGACATCTTCTCGATCGCCGACTCGGCCAGACGATCTGGCAGCTGGAAGTCTTTGCTCTGCAGGTTGACGTCCAAGAATGACCTCCTTGGGGTTGAGTCTCTGCGGTGCGCGATCGCACGTGTTGCGATCGGCGGTGCTGCGTGTCGCAGAATCACTCTTTCACTCTACCTGCGCCGGTCGCCACTATGGCCCTGACAGCTCCAACCGACGTCGAGGCGGCCCCCAACGTCAAGCCGGTCGTCACCACATCGTCCACGAGGACGGCCGGTTCTTTCGCCGCCCGTGCACGAAATCGAACCGGTGCTCTATCGCCACGTGCCCGCCCGGCGTGTCGTGGCGCCCATAGGACCGGAGTGAGCGCATCTACGACCGTCGCACCGACGAGTGCGGCATACGCTCGTGCCAGCTCCCTGGCAGGATCGATCCCATAACGCCAGGTGCGAGTAGGCACTCGGGGAACCGGCACCAGGATTCCGCCTGGATCAGGAACCCTCCTTGCCATCGCTTCTGCGAGTGGTCCGGCGGCAGCACGGATCGCCTCGTACTTGAGGCGGCGAACGAGCACCCGAGCAGGACCCTCGTGTACGAGCGCAACGTGTACCGGCAGGCTCGACCCGACCAGACGATCGGTTCCTTGACGGAGCTCGGACGAGCACCGTCGACAGAGAGCGGCACGGGTCGGTGTGCAGCACACGAGACACAGCATGGTCCGAATGTACGCCGCGATAGCGACAGAACTAGTGGCGCGATACCACTCTCTGTGGTTAGATAGACACATGGCGGCTGGGAACGTTCATGTTGATCGGGAGGCTGAGCGACGGAGAAGGCTGAGGAGGCTTGGGTATCTGCTCGCGCCGGTCGCGGCCTGGATGTGGTATCGAATCCTGACAGGCCACCGTCCGTGGCCATCACTCCCCACACTCCCACCGGATGCCATGTTCTGGCTTCCGGGTGTGCTGATCATCATCCTCATCGGTCTTGCGCTCGTCGCGCCGATGCTCGGCAATCGCCGATCGCCCCACACCGTGTTCCGACCCGATCAGATCGACGTCTCTTTCGACGACGTCAAGGGCCTCGGACACCTCCTCGTAGAGATTCGTCATACGCTCCAAATCCTCCTCGATCACGAGCAACTCAGAGCCAGCATGGGGGGTAGCCCGAGACGCGGTGTGCTGTTCGAGGGCCCCCCCGGAACCGGAAAGACACACGCCGCAAAGGCGCTCGCCAAGGAGGCGAACGTTCCCTTCCTCTTCGTGTCCGCTACGGCGTTCCAGAGCATGTGGTACGGGATGACGTCCAAGAGGATCCGCTCGTTTTTCAATGCCCTGAGGAAGGCGGCTCGGGCCGAGGGTGGCGCGATCGGTTTCATCGAGGAGATCGACGCGATCGGTTTGGCGCGTCCCAACATGTCATCGTCGGTAAACATGCGGATCAACCGATCTATGGCGACGGACACAGGCGGCGTCGTCAACGAACTGCTGATCCAGATGCAGAGCTTCGACGAGCCGCTCACCCGCACGAAGATCGCAAGCTGGTTCAGAGATCGGATCAACCTGTTTCTGCCCGAACATCGCCAGCTCAGGGCGCCATCGACCTCGTATGCAAACGTGCTGCTGATCGGCGCGACCAACAGGGCGGACTCGCTCGACCCTGCCCTGATGCGACCCGGCCGTTTCGACAGGGTGTTCCACTTCGACCTTCCGGGACGAACGGGCCGGCGAGAGCTGATCGACTACTTCCTCACCCGCAAGGCCCACGTGCCGGAGATGGAGCTCGAGTCGTCTCGGAGCGACCTCGCGGCAGCGACGCTCGGGTACACGCCTGCGTTCCTCGAACGTCTCTTCGACGAAGCGCTCCTCCTCGCGCTGCGCGAGGAACGCACCGCTCTGACCATGCGCGATCTGGATCGCGCGAGGATCGAGATGGAGTTGGGTCTCCCCGAGCCGGTCGACTACCCGCCGGATGAGCGTGAAGCGATCGCGACACACGAGGCCGGCCATGCAACGATCGCGTATCTCGTTGGAAAGGGTCGGCGTCTCGAGGTTCTCTCGATCATCAAGCGGCGCGAAGCACTTGGGTTCCTCGCGCATCGCCTCGTCGAGGAGCGCCGAACCCAGCGAGAAAGCGAACTGAGGGCACTCCTTCAGATCTCGATGGGTGGGATGGCCGCCGAGGAGCTCTTCTTCGGTGACTCGAGCACGGGCCCTGCCGGCGACCTGGCGGCGGCCACCCAGCTCGCGGCGGAGATGGTCGGCTCACTGGGGCTCGGCGGATCACTCGTCTCCTACCGGGCGCTCGACGATGGTCCGCTCGGTGGAAACCTCGCGGCGCGTGTGCTCGGGGACCCGGCCGGCAGGGAGTACGTCGAGCGTCTCCTGGATCACGCCAAGCAGCAGGCCACCAGGCTGTTGTCACAGAACCGTCGCATCGTGGAGGCACTGAGAGACGCTCTGATCGAACGCAACGAGTTGATCGACCGCGAGATCATCGAGGTGATCGAACGGGCACCAGGTGACGTCGTGATCGACATCCGTCGAGGGTCTACCGGCGAAACGGCCGACTCGCCGCAGAACGCGACCTGACGCGCCGGTGGCGCAGGATCCACCCGCCAACAGCCGGACGGCCCCCCGCTACGTGCCTTCTTGCCAGGATCGCAGATACTCGACCTGCTCGTCGGTCAGCTGCTCGACAGCGCCACCGAGGTGGCCGAGTTTGATGAGCGCCACGTTCTGATCGAGTTCGTCAGGGATCGTGTAGACGCCGGGCACGAGTGCTTCGTGGTTCTGGACGAGCCACTCGGCCGCGAGCGCCTGATCGGCGAAGGACATGTCCATGACGTCGGCGGGGTGCCCTTCTGCCG
>CAZQMF010000009.1:0-42621 GCA_964594235.1 uncultured Acidimicrobiia bacterium | reverse complement strand
GAACCGCAACACGACGTTCATGACCTGGAATCTCATCCACCTGGCACGAATGCTCCGCGAGAACGGTGGAATTCCAGCGCATGGGAATCAGCGATCTCTCTGGGACGCCGGGTGCAGGTTCGACCAGCCGAATCCCGAATACCGGTAGCGATCGCCGAAGCCTGGATTGCCCCTTCACTGGAGGGCAACGCTGCCGATAACTGAGGGTATGAGCCTGTCGACCCTCAATGGGACATTCGCCAGCTTTGCCTTGACCGATGTGCTCCGACTCGTCGGTGTTTCCGGCGAAACCGGCCTGCTCCGGGTGGAGTCGCCCGCGCTCGCGGGCCGTGTGTTTGTCGTGGACGGGGCGATCGTCTACGCGACGACGCGGTCCGGCGACGACCTGATTGACGATCTGGCCCGGCTCGAGCGAATCACGGACGAAGAGCGCGATGCGATCGAACGTCGGACTGTTTCTCTCGAGGATGTGAGAGGCACACGCAAGGAAGTCCTCGATGTGTTCTTCCGACACCAGGTGTCAGAAGTCCTCGTGCGGCTTCTCAGCCTTCCCGACGGGGAATTCTCGTTTGCCCACGGTGTGATGATGACCCACCCTGTCGGCTTCCGGTTCGACGTCGAGGCCGCCCTCTCTGTCGCTTCTGACAGAAAGGCCGAATGGGATGACATCAGACGACTCATTCCGAGTGTCGAGACGTCGTTCCGGATGGCGGACAAGATCGACGAAACGATCACCATCGATCCGGAGCAGTGGGCCCTGCTGGCAATGCTGCCACAGGCTCGAAGCTCGAGAGGCCTCGCCGTGTCGCTCAAGATCTTCGAGTTCGAGGCGGCGAAACAGCTCTCCGGCCTCGTCGCGGCCGGGTTGATCGTCGAAGACAGCGTTGGGGTGCCGGTGATCGATGAGGTGCCCGGCCCGCAAGACGCGGCGCCCGAATCCGAGGTCGACGCGATGACCGAAGACGAGGCGGCCGAGCTTCTCGGCTCGTTCATTGCGTTGTCGGGCTCCAAGACCGACTCGGACACGGACTCGGACACGGGGACGGACGCGGTAACGGACGAACCGGTCGACGAGGCCGAGGAAGCAGACGACGAGAACCTCACGAATCGCTGGCGGCGCCTCCGTACGACCAGAGTCACGAACGGGAAGTGACGGAAGCGAACAGCTGACAGCCCACGGCTGACAGCCAGAGGCCGGTCAACCATCGAAGCCGAAGGTCTAGATGGATGGTCGGTTGTCGAACCAGGGTCGTGCCTGTTCCAGCTGTCCCGCGAGGCGAAGCAAGGTGGCCTCGTCACCGTATCGGGCCACGAACTGCGTGCCGATCGGCAGCCCGTCTGCGTTCCAATGCAAAGGAACCGACATCGCAGGCTGGCCGGTCAGGTTGAACAGTTCGGTGTTGGGAGCCGGATCCATGTTCTCGGCTGCCATCTGCCCGAGCACGATATCGAGTGCCTTCTTGATCGGGAACCTGCGGAGCGCAGCGATGGCGATCATCTGCGCCTTGGTGGGCTTCAGCTCGCCGATCCTCACTGGGGGGCGCCCGAGTGTGGGAGTGAGCAGGACATCGTAGGTGTGGAAGAACAACTCCATCTGGTATGCCGTCTCCTGAGTGGCGACGAGCAGGGAGCTCAGATGGTCGCCGCCGGTCTTTCGTCCGATGAGCTGCAGAAGCCACGTGGTCGGCTCGAAGTACTCGGGAGCCGGTTCTCTTCCGACGACCCGCGCTGCCGCGTCGATGTCGGATGCGAGTCCGGTGGCCACGATTCGGAGGTACGCCTCCACCATCAGCTTCTTGTCGAAGGGCGGGCAGGCTCGCTCCACGTGGTGACCCAGGGACTCGAGCAGCTCCGCGGCGTTGTCGACCGCCTCGACGCAGTCGGGATGGGTGCTCGTGCCGAACAACGAGTCGGCACACACGGCGACCCGCAGCCTGCCGGGATCTTGACCGACCTCGTCGGCAAACGGCCGGTCTGGCGCCGGCGCCATGTAGGGCTCGCCGGGGCTCGGTGGACACTCCAGATCGAGCATGGCGGCGCTGTCACGTACGGACCGGCTGATGACGTGATCCTGCACGAGTCCCAGCCAGGTCCCGTTGAAGTCCGGTCCGAGAGGATTCCTTCCCCTCGAAGGCTTCAGTCCGAACAACCCGCAGGCCGAGGCGGGAATGCGGATAGAGCCGCCGCCGTCGTTTCCGTGTGCCATCGGGACGTAGCCGGCGGCGACGGCCGCGGCGGAGCCGCCGCTTGATCCACCCGTGCTGTGATCGAGATTCCACGGGTTCCTTGCGGGTCCACGGAAGTCGGACTCGGTTGTCGCGACGAGACCGAACTCGGGCGTGTTGGTCTTGCCGAGCACGATCAGGCCGGCATCCTTGTAGCGCGTGACGAGCGTCGAGTCTTCCGACGGGATATGGAATTGAAGGAACCGAGATGACGAAGTCGTCGGTTCCCCTTTGAACATTGGCCCGAAGTCTTTGAGAAGGAACGGGACTCCGACAAACGGTCCTTGGAGGGGGCTGTCGGCTGTCTCGAGGGCGCGATCGTACATCTTGTGAACGACTGCGTTGACCCGTGGATTGGTCATCTCGATGCGAGAGAGGGCCGTTTCGACCAGTTCCCTGGGGTGGACTTCTCCGTCCCTGACCAGCTCGGCGAGCCCGAGGGCGTCGTACCTGTCGTACTCTGCGAACATGTTGTCACCTCCACCGCCGATGCTATTCGGCTTCGCCTATAGCTGACAGCTGACCGCTGACAGCGAACGGCCGACAGCCAGCAGCCAGCCTCGTCGGCAGGGGTCTTCCAGGTGGAGTGCCTGTCGTGCCGCCCGGTCGGAGGTGCCACATATTCGTAGCGAGAGACACACCCACGATGCAGAAGTTGATCGCGCAGCCAGCTCAGCGATGCGGCCGTCGATGTGATTCCGCCACGATCCCGCAGCTGACCAGTCTGCAGGTCAGTTGACGAGGCGCAGCGTGAAGGGATACACGTACGGCTCGCCCGAGCTTGCCTTCACTCCTGCGACGATCACGAGGACGAGCCAGGTGATCCCGACGGCAACCAGCAGGAGAAGTCCGATTGCGAGAACGATCAATAGGACCGAGATGATCCCGTAGAGGAAGAACGAGATGTTGAAGTTCAGGGCTTCCTTCGCGTTCATCGCAACGAACTCGTCCTGATCCTTCTTCATCAGCCACACGACGAGGGGCCCGATGAACGACGGAATCCCCATAAACATGACAAGGGCGGAGAAGTGGGCGATGGTGGCCCAGTTCTTCGACTCGGCGGTGGGTTCCATGGTGCTCCTCAGTCCCCATTCTGGCCGCTCGCGGCTTCTCCCGTCAGAGATAGGGCTCGATTCTTCCGGCGGCGACTTCTCTGAGTGACTCGTACAGCGATGATTCGGCGAGCGGCGTCTCGGGGAGTGGGAGGGGGATGTCGATGACCATGGTGCCATCTTCGGCGCGTCGGTCGAGATGCCAGCGCTCGATGAGGCGCATGACAACGGTGTTCCGTGGTGCGGCCCACGCCCGGAATCTCCGAATGCCGTGTGCATACGCCGTCTCCGCAACCAGGCGGAGCAGGATGGCGCCCAAGCCGCGGTGCTGATAGCGATCCAGAACGACGACCGCCGCTTCCGCCGTCTCGCCCTCCAATCGTGCGTACCGCGCCACTCCCATCCCGCGATTGTCGGATGTATCGAGCGCCACCCAGGCGAAGTGGTCGAAGTAGTCGACGTTTGTGAGGTAGGAGAGTTCGCTACTGGTGAGATGGTCGATGGACCTCAGAAATCGCAGATAGCGGGACTCCGGCGATAGCTCCCGTAGGCCTTCCTCGATTCGCTCTCTGTCGGTGGGAACGATCGGGCGGACTCTCACGGGTGTCCCGTCGTCGAGGTTCAGGTCGACGGTCCGAGCAACGATGAAGGGATCGAACTCGTTCACAGTCGAGCGATCGGTGCGACGTACGAGGTGATGACCAGGAAGTGAACGACTGTCCCCGACACGACGAAGACGTGGAACACCTCGTGGTAGGAGAAGATCCTTGGCGAGATTCGGGGCCGCTTGGTGACGAGCATCACCATTCCGATGCTGTAGAAGAGTCCCCCGAGAAGCAGGAGCGCGACGGCTCGTACTCCGAGACGGTCGACGAGGCGGGGAAGCGGGAGCACGGCGAGCCATCCCATCACCATCGAGAGGGCGATGCCCAGCCAGTTCTGAATCTGTGGGAAGAAGACCTTCTGCACGATGCCACCGACGGCGGCTCCCCACACGATGCCGAGGGTCGACCACCGCATCGTCCCACCGAGCACATTGAACGCGATCGGGGTGTACGTGCCGGCGATCAGAAGGAAGATCATCGAATGGTCGAGCCGCTGCATCCGATGCTTCCACAGGGCCTTCCACGGCACCGAGTGATACAGCGAGCTGGTGGTGTACAACGCAAAGGCACTCACTCCGAACACGATCATCGAGATCATGCGGGGAACATCCCACGAAGTGCGTTTGACAAGGGTAACCAGGGCCACGATCGACAGCAGCGCGGCCGTGCCATCGAGGAACCCTCGGACCGGGTTCTGCATCTTCCCGAGCACCAGTCGGTCCACGATCACCAGCCTACCGGGAGCCCCATAGTTACCATTGGCCCGTGAAATCAGAGCGCGTCCTGCGCCCCCTCTACCGCCTCTACGAAGACAAGCTGCTTCGGGCGCTGCCGCCCGATAGGCTTCCGAAACACATCGGCATCATCCTGGACGGCCACCGTCGCTACGCTCGAGCCGAGCGCCTCTCCGACTACGCGGCCAGCTACCGGGCGGGAATGCGCAAGTTCGAGGAATTCATCGGCTGGTCTGAGCAGATCCAGATCCCTGCCATCACCGGATGGCTGCTCTCCAAAGAAAACCTCTCTCGGCCGAGCGAGGAGCTCGAACCCTACTTCGAAGTGCTGATCGACCTGTTCCACCGCGTTCCCACGCTGGCGAGGAAATACGACTTTCGGGTGCGGTTCATCGGCTCTCTATCGCTGCTGCCCGACCCGCTCACACAGGCGGCGAAGACGCTGGAGGAGGAGGCGTCGACGGGGAACCGGCGATTGACGATTGCGATGGGGTATGGAGGACGCCAGGAGATCGTCGACGCGTGCAGGGACCTCGTCGCGGCGCTGGCCGACGATGGGGTTCCCTCGAACCAGATCGCAGATCGAATCGATGCCGACGGGATCGCGACCCACCTGTACACGGCCGATCTCCCCGACCCGGATCTCGTCATTCGCACGAGCGGTGAGTCACGCCTGTCGGGGTTCCTCCTCTGGCAGTCCGCGTACGCCGAGTACGCATTCGTGGACGTGTACTGGCCGGCATTCCGCCGAGTCGACTTCCTTCGTGCTCTCCGTGATTTCTCGAGGCGAGAACGCCGGTTCGGAAAGTAGCGCCTCAGTGGTTGTGATCACCGTGATGGTGGTTTGAGCCCGAACCGGGCCCATCGGCACCCATTCAACAGCCGGGTTCGCCGGGATGGCCGCAGCACGGGGAACCGGTGCGGGCCTTGATCAGTGTGTTGCGGATCGCCACCCGAAGCTTCTCGCGGAAAGGAAGCGGAGAGGTAGTCCAGTTGGTGAAGAAATCGGCGGGATTCGGTAGGTCGGCCATGGGGTAGAAGCTACACGTTCCACAACCGAAACGACCGTCCCTCGGGGAAGAGAGACGGTCGCTATGGTCGGGCTAACTTGGGAGGTTGGCTGACACCCCTATCGGTCGAGAGGGACGAAACCTTGAGCGATTTGTCGGAGTTTCTGAGGAGATCCTCGCTTCGGATCGATGGCCCGTTCACGCTTCGGTCGGGCGCCGTGAGCTCCTGGTATCTGGATGCCCGAAGAACGACGTTCGACGGAGAAGGCGCAGTGATCGTCGCGGATGCGGTCCTCGCCGTGCTCGACGAACGGGTCGTGGCGGTCGGCGGCATGACG
The DNA here is from genome assembly GCA_964594235.1 of uncultured Acidimicrobiia bacterium. GTDB lineage: Bacteria > Actinomycetota > Acidimicrobiia > Spongiisociales > UBA4744 > CAYLHS01. The sequence goes on along the minus strand of CAZQMF010000009.1, from coordinate 36,657 downwards.
ATGGGTGCCGATCCGATCGCGGTGTCCGCGGCGGTGGTTGCTACCGGTCTCGGTCGAACCCTCAACGCGTTCTCGATCCGCAAGCAGTCCAAGGACCACGGAGTCGGGGGTCGTCTGGTGGGAGCAGTCGATCCTGGGGACAAGGTTGCGATCCTCGAGGACACTTCGACGACCGGTGGAGCACTGGTGGAGGCCGTCGACGTGGCCATCGAGCACGGTCTCTACGTGGTGCAGGCGATCACACTCGTCGATCGCAGCGGCACCGCTGTCGCCTCGCTCATGGCACGGCGGGGAGTACCGTATGTCGCACTCGTGCGACCTGCCGATCTGGGAGTCGATGAATGAAACGCGTCGAAGTCGTGCGCTCCGCCCTTCGGGTGTGGCTGCTGTCATTGGCCGGCATCGTGTTCGCACTCATGGGACTCGATGTACTCTCTTCAGGCAGGTTTGTGTCGGTGTTCGGCAGACTCGTCTATGGAACCGAGCAGGTTCCCACGTTCGAGCCGAGAGACCGTATCTTCGCACTCCTCGCCGTTGTCGGGGGCTTCGTGCTGATCGTGTGGGGTCTGCGCGACCTCGTCGCTCCCAGGAAGCTGGTCTCGGCAGGCGAGGAAGGAGTGCGGTTGGCTGTCGGAGGGCCGCTGACCAAAGCAACACTCATCCCCTGGTCGGAAGTCGGAGATATCTCATCGGAAGTCGTAGATGACGATGGTCAGCCGATACATGCTCTCTTCGTTCGGTTCGAGGATCCCTCTCGCCTGCCCTCCGACCCATGGTCGGCGCGCTGGGTCGGTTCCCACACGTTGATGATCGAGGCCATCAACTGGTCCCGGCCGGTAGAGGAGATCGCAACCGATCTCCTCACCCTCCGCGAGGCCGCGACGTCGCACGACGAATCCATGCCGTGGGAGTGAGGATCGGCGCGCACGTTCCCAACGGCCGCCCTCTCGAGGAGGCGTCTCGACGCGCCGCCGACGTCGTGCAGATCTTCCTGTCGAGCCCTCACCAGTGGCGGTCTCCACTGCAACGCACCGACGCAGAAGCGTTGAGGACCGCCGACATCCCCATCTATGTGCACGCTCCCTACCTGATCAACATCGTGTCGGGGAATCCCAGGGTGCGAGATTCCAGTAGGAGACTCCTCGCCGCGACCGTTGATGCCGCGAAGAGGGTCGGCGCCGTGGGCGTGGTCGTGCACGGTGGCCATGCGACCGGCGAGGCAACGGTCGACGAAGGGCTGGTGCGCTGGGAGAAGGCGCTGAAACCCATCGGATCCCCAGTCCCGATCCTCATCGAGAATACGGCGGGTGGCGATGACGCGATGACGAGATCGGTCGACGACATGGCGAGACTATGGGAGTCGATAGGGGATCTCGGGGTCGGGTTCTGTCTCGACACGTGCCATGCGTGGGCCGCGGGCGAGGATCTCCAGACCCTCGTCCCGCGTGTGATCTCTGCGACGGGACGTATCGATCTCGTACACGCCAACGATTCGAAGGACGGCTCTGGGAGCCGGCGGGACCGCCACACGAACCTCGGTGACGGTCAGATCCCGACGGAGTTGCTGATCCACGTGATTCGTGGTGCCGGGGCGCCGGTCGTCGTGGAGACGCCCGAAGGGGACGAGGCTCAGGCGGCCGACATTGCCTGGATTCGGAAGCGCCTCTAGGGGCTCGCTTCGCTCGCAGTCTTGAGTCCTCAGGAGCGCGACCAGATGCGTTCTCGGATCACGGGGCGGGACCCGGGGGCCGATGGTTGATGGCGGACGGCGGTCTGGCGTGGATCGTCATACCGATAACCGAGAACCGAAGACGGCTCACGAAGTGAGCCTCTACAGGTAGTCGTCGATGCGTTGCCGCTCGGTAGCTCCGTCGGCGATGAACTCTTCGACAAAGCCCCGAGCTTGCTCGTCCCTGTACTGGACCGGAGGGCTCTTCATGAAGTAGGCGGATGGACCGAGGAGAGGTCCCGAGATGCCGCGATCCTTGGCGAGCTTCGCCGCGCGGATGGCATCGATGACGACCCCTGCCGAGTTCGGCGAATCCCAGACCTCCATCTTGAGTTCGACGTTCAGCGGCACATCACCGAAGCCGCTGCCCTCGAGGCGGATGTACGCCCACTTGCGGTCGGTGAGCCACGGCACGTGGTCGGACGGCCCGATGTGGACGTTGCGATCGGAGAGCCCGTGGTCGACCTGAGATGTGACCGCCCTGGTCTTGGAGAGCTTCTTGGACTCGAGCCGTTCTCGCTCGAGCATGTTCATGAAGTCCATGTTGCCGCCGACGTTCAGCTGATAGGTGCGGTCCAGAGTGAGACCGCGATCCTCGAACAGGCGAGCGAGCTGACGGTGAACGATCGTCGAACCGACCTGGGATTTGACGTCGTCTCCCACTATTGGCAATCCCGCATCTCGGAACCGCTGTGCCCAGGTCCGGTCGGATGCGATGAAGACAGGAATGCAGTTCACGAACGCAACCCCAGCATCCAGAGCAGCTTCGGCATACGCCCTGGCCGCCTGCTCGGACCCGACGGGGAGGTAGTTGACGAGCACGTCCGCTCCTGAGTCACGCAGCGCGACCGCCACATCGACCGGTTCGGCCGGTGACTCCTCGATCGTCTTGCGGTAGTAGACACCCAGCCCGTCGAGCGTGGGCCCACGGAGCACATCGACTCCGGTGGCGCGCACCTCCGCGAAGCGGTATGTGTCGTTCTGGCCACTCCACATCGCTTTCGAGACGTCAACACCAACCTTGGTTGCGTCGACATCGAATGCCGCGACGACCTCCAGGTCGCGGACGTGGTAGCCGTCCATCTGTACGTGCATGAGCCCCGGCACCGAATGGGAGGGGTCGGCGTCTCGGTAGTACTCGACCCCCTGGATGAGGGAGTTCGCGCAATTGCCGAGCCCGGCGATGGCAACGCGTATGGTGCTCATGTGATCGTCCTTTTCAGTCGTCCGATTGTGGGTCTGCGCCTACGGATTGCCGCCTGTTCGGTGGCGATCAGCTCGTCGAGCCAATCGATATCCGCCGCTGTGTGATTGGCTTCCCGCTCGATCAGTGAAAGCGTGTAGCGGTCGATGCGCTCCCTGGTCCTGCGAAGTCGGGCCACGTCTTGGTCGGCCCGATCCGACAGGATCATCTTGCGCTGCTCGAGGAGCCGAAGACGAACCTCCGGGTCCAGATATTTGAAGAACGCAACGCGAAGATTGAACGAGCGGTCGTCCTCATCTTCCGTCGTTCGGTTCTCGATGAGCTCCTTGAATCTCGCTTCGCCGGCGGTGGTGATCCGGTACACCTTCTTTCGGCGTGCGCCGTCGACCGTCTCGACGAACCGATTGCGGTCGAGTCTCCTCAGCGCCGGGTAGAGCGACCCGAACGACACGGAGCGCAAACCCAGCTCACTCAGCCTGCGTCGCAGGTCGTACCCGTGACGAGGCTGCTCTTTCAGAAACCCGAGGATGGCGAGATCCAGCATGAGAACATCGTTATATCGATTCGATACATTCTGGCACGAGCTGTGCGTTGCGTCCACACGGGTTTGACCTCATCCAGGAACGCGCACACAATGACGCGAGGAGGTCCTCCGTGGCTGAGGCACTTGTCACCGCACATTCCATTGTCCGCTGGTTCGTCATCGTCGGTTTGCTTGCGACGGTCGTGGCCGGCGCCACCCTCTGGGCACGCAAGGAAGCCTGGTCGATGGGGTACTCGCGGGTTGTAGACGTGGCCGTGGGCCTTTTCGACCTGCAGGTGCTGCTCGGCATCCTGGTGTGGGTCACGAACAAGGGGTGGGACCTGAACGTCTTCTTGGCCTACCTGCATCCGCTGGGAATGGTGGCCGCTGCGGCGGTCGCCCACATCGCTGCCGCACGACTGAAAAGGCAGCCGGCGCCGGCGTTCGCTCCGACTGCCGTCCTGTTCGCGTCGCTGGTGATCGTTGTGTTCTTGGTACCCCGGGGAGCGTGGTTCTGAGCCGGCGCCTCCTGCTCGGTGCGCTCGTGTTGGCGCTCGCGGGCTGCTCGATCAATCAGTACGGTCCTTGGTACACGCCGGCCGGCAACATCGTCTCGAGCAGCATCATGGTCGAGTTCCAAGGGTTCAAGGAGTGCGATACCGAGACGGTCGTGTTCATCAGGTTCCTCGGCAGGCAGTATGCCTACGATCCTCAAGGGCAGCTCGGTACATTGACTGCAGACGACGGGACCGTGTTGACGTATGCAGAGTTCGACTCGCCGCCCGGAGGGATCGATCCGACCGGGGTTCGCCACAAGGATGAAGAGATCTGGCAGGGACAGGCCGACACCGAGAACTATCTGTACGTCGTCCATGACGGTGGGCTGACGGAACGATGGCCGAGAGCGGAGATCCCATGCCAACGATGACGGGGAGAAGACATGGGGTTTGAGTTGACCCGCGACGGTGCGGTGTTCGTACTGACCATGAACGCCGACGACAACCGATTCAACAGCGCCTCTCTCAGAAAGATCGGCGAGCTGTTGGACGAGGTCGCCGCCGAACCTCGATCGGCACTCGTGACCACCGGAACAGGCAAGTTCTTCTCCAACGGCCTCGACCTCGACTGGGTGATGAGCGCCGAGGCCGATATGACGTTCGTCGAGCTCGCCATGGCCACCCAGCGGCTCCTCGCTCGGACGCTCGTGTTCCCACGACCGACCGTCGCCGCCATCAACGGGCACTGTTTCGCCGCCGGTGCCATGTGGGCGCTCTCTCACGACTTCCGGGTGATGCGGTCCGATCGGGGCTTCTTCTCGATGCCGGAGGTCGACATCCGCATCCCGTTCACTGATGGAATGGCCGCGTTGATCCAAGCTCGGTTGACACCACAGGCCGCCCACACGGTGATGACCACCGCGCGCCGTTACGGGGGGAGCGCCGCGGCCGAGGCAGGGATCGTGGATCAGGCCGTGCCCGAGGAACAGGTGCTCCCCGCAGCTACCGAGCTCGCCGCGTCGCTCGCCGAGAAAGACGCCGCGACGCTTGGTTCCATCAAGCAGGGCATGTACGCGAACGTGGTGACCGCTCTCACGGGCGCGTGACGAGCGAATCATCGTGGTTGCTATCATCCAGCAGTCTGGAGGTCGACAGCCGTGATCGACTTGGGTGGCGCTCAGCACGTGATAGTGATCGGTTGGTTTCGGATCACGGTCGCAAACCTCGTCGTCCTATTGATGATGGTGATGGTGTTCGCCCTGGCGATCGCCCTGCCATTTCCGAAGGGACGTGCTGCGGAGCCCGATACGGCGCCTGACGTCGACGACCCTGGTCTCGGCTGGACGGGCTCAGTTCGACGCTGGGTGCTCCACAACATCCCGTGGAGTAGGCTGCTTCCCTCCTCGGAACCTGCCTACGTGGCATCGTGGACGTATACGTTTGGGGTCGCGACGCTGTCCTCCCTTGGCGTGATCATCCTCTCCGGAATCGTGCTGGCGGCAGGAGGGCCGGGCTGGCGGCACACGTCGTCGTTCGGGAAGTTCGTCGACGCCACGCACATGTGGTCGGTACAGCTGTTCTTCTTCTTCATGATCCTGCACTTGGTCGCCCAGTTCCTTCTGGCAACCTGGCGCGGCAGGAGGGGACTCACCTGGGCGATGGGCGCGATTGCCCTGCTCGCGTCGATCATCACCGCGCTCACGGGGTACGTGTCGCAGCAGAACTTCGAGGCCCAGTGGATCGCAACGCAGGCGAAAGATGGTCTCAACGCCACGGGCATGGGAGCGTTCCTCAACCTTCTCGACACGCAGCAAGTTCTGACAATGCACGTGATGGTCCTTCCGCTCGCAGTGGCACTCGTGGTGGGCATTCACATCCTGCTCGTCAGGCTGCGGGGTGTCTGCCCACCCATCGGTGAAGAAGCTCGGGAGGAGGTGACCTCGTGAGTATTCGACCTGTCCATGACTGGAACGGCGAGTACCGCTCCTATGACCTTCTGAAGGAGATCGTGATCGCCTTCGTCGTCATGGCCCTGCTCTCGGTCGGCCTTGCATTCGTGTTCGGCAGTGCCCAACGCCAGGCGGTGACCTTCAAGGAGTGGGCCACCCAGGACCCGGGAGACTTCCTTTCGACGGCGCTTGCCCAGTTGGATGGAACGAGTGACATAGCGACGTACGGTCCGCCCTACACGAACAACCTCGATGCCGCTCAGTCGCTCTTCGGATGGTTCTCACCGCAGCGCCTCGCAGGCGTGACGACCCCGATTGATGCTTCCCGGGATCTCGTGCTCGACCCGCTCGGCACGTTCGCCACGGATGGGTCGGTCCTTCGATCGGCGATTGACGAGTATCAATCGGCGACCGTGGAACAGCGGACCCAGTGGTTTGATGCCTACGGGAAGGCTCTCGATGCGGCAGGGTTGCAGGCTGCGACGGTCGCTCCCGACGCCGCGGGACCACTGCCGACGATGCTGCACACCATGCTGACCCTTGCTCAGAGTGGCGCGGTCGATGCCGCGTTGATCGACGATGTACCAGGCCATCCGGGCTTCTTTGTGATGGACTACACGCGGTCTCAGCTCTACATCGCAGACGGCAAGTACTTCGACGACATCGGTCTTACGGACGGCCTCGGCGGTGATCAGTGGGGCATGGCGGCGACACTCGGGAACTGGCCGGGTCAGATCTGGCTGCTGCCCGTCTCGTTCTGGTATCAGTTCCCGCCGGCGAGCACGTCTGACAACGGGGACATCATCGTGCTCGGCATCGTTGGTCTGCTGGCACTCGTACTCGTTCTGATTCCATTCATTCCCGGACTTCGTACTCTGCCGGAACGGCTGGGTGTGTATCGGCTCATCTGGCGTCGTCACTACCGTGCCGTCGCGACGGGTCCGGACGACCACTGACGCGCGGCTCAGGCTTCTGTCGGGGTGCCGCCACTGCCCAGTGGGAACGACGTGTGCGCCGTCCACGAGGCGCCGTCGGTCGCCCAGAGAGCGATCTCCTCCGCCCGCGCCGCGATTGGGAGGTGAGTGAGCAGGTCGTCGGTGATCGTTGCTGCGAGATGCTCATCGTCCACATTCTCGGCGACCGTCAGGTGGGGAACGATGTCGTTGAACTTACCCTCGTAGGGACGGAGACCGCTCCAGCGCTCCATCACCCGTTTGGTCAGCTCCCGAAACGAATCGGTGGGAGTCGGTGCCAGGTACACCACGCCGGGCCATGTGGCCACTGAGTCGAGTGTGAACGAGAAGGAAGACACCGACGAGACGACTTCCTGGATAACCCGCAAGGTGTGCTCGGTCACGTGGTCCAAGAACGGATAGAGAATCGTGATGTGGGCGGGAATACCCATCACGGAGACCGGGTCGAGCAACGACCGCCATCGCCCGACTGCAGGCTCCGCCTCGGGAACCTCGACAATCAGCGCCGACTCGAACATCCTTCACCCCCGCCGCAACCCTACCGTCTCATGATCGACCTGGAGCGGTAGTCTTGTGGCGGCCACCGAGCGTTCCCCCAACCCGTCGCGGTGGGGAGAGAGAGGAGCTACCCATGGCCGAGAAGATCACCGTTCCGATCGTTCGCGAGAGAAAGGGCGGCGAACGTCTCGCGATGGTCACCGCCTACGACACCCCTGGTGCTCTGATCGCAGACGCCGCCGGCGTCGACATCATCCTCGTGGGAGACTCCCTCGCGAACAACGTCCTCGGGTTCGACGACACGCTGCGGGTCGATATCGACGTCATGGTGCATCACACCGCAGCGGTCAGCAGAGCCAAGCCCGACGCCCTGGTCGTGGGCGACATGCCGTGGCTGAGCTACCACGTATCGGGGGAGGCCGCCGTGATCAACGCCGGCCGTCTGGTCCGCGAAGGCGGAGCGGAGGCGGTCAAGCTCGAAGGCGGCCGCAAGCGGGTCCCGGTCATAGAGGCGATCATCGACGCCGAAATACCCGTAATGGGCCACCTCGGGCTCACCCCGCAATCGGTCCATGCGATGGGCGGCTACAAGGTGCAGGGCAAACTCGGATCGGCCGCCAAGGAGCTCATCGCCGATGCTCTGGCACTCGCCGACGCGGGCGTGTTCTCCATCGTTCTCGAAGGCATCCCGAACCTGCTCGCGGGGATCATCACGAAAGAGGTCACGGTTCCGACGATCGGCATCGGAGCAGGGGGCGACACAGACGGGCAGGTACTCGTCTTTCACGATCTGCTCGGTCTCAACACAGGCCACGTTGCCAAGTTCGTGCGCCGCTACGCCGACCTCTATGGGACCGCCGTCGAGGCGATGCAGCACTACGTGGACGATGTGCGCACGGGTGCGTTCCCGAGCGACGATGAGAGCTATCACATGAGCAGCACCGCCGCGGGCGAGCTACTCGGAGGATGAAGGCACTTCTGGTTGCACTGCTGATCGCGGCAGGGTGCGCGTCGCCAACAACGACCGACTGGCATGGGTTCCCCGTCCGGCAGATCGATCTTGCCGGCAAGACGTTGACCGTCGCGGTTGCCTCGACCGGCGCCCAGCAGGCGCAAGGTCTCGGTGGCGTCACGTCGCTCGAGGGGATCGAAGGGATGTTGTTCGAATTCCGGGCGGTCACAACGACTCGGTTCTGGATGAAGGACACGTTGCTCCCTCTCGACATCGCCTTCTTCAGGAGCGACGGCACCCTCATCGAGGTACTCAGCATGCCGATCTGCACATCCGACCCGTGTCCCACGTTCGGGCCATCAGACCCGTACCGTTGGGCGGTCGAAGCCCCTGCCGGTGGTCCGTTGTCGACGCTTTCGACCGGTGCGGTTCTGGTTCCGTGACCAGATCGGGAAAACCAGGCCGGACTCTCGCTTTCGAAGACACCGCCGTGCTGGCTACACTCCGACCGCTTCCCTCGGCGTATCGCCGAACCCTGCTCCGTCGAACGGCGGGGCCTTCCGCGAGAAGCGGATGTCCAAAGGAGGTGGAATGCGAAGCTATGAGTTGATGACCATTCATCGGCCTGAACTGGCCGAGACCGATTACCAGAAGCTCGTCGAGCAGATGGAGGAGTTCCTTCGCAGCCGAGGCGGGACGGTCGAGAAGCGGGACTTGTGGGGCAAGCGGCGCTTCGCCTACGAGATCAATCATCTCCACGAGGGCTACTACTCGGTGCTGAACTTCGAGGCCGAACCCGACGTGGTCGACGATCTCGATCGGGTTCTGTCGCTGGCTGACCTGGTGGTACGCCACAAGATCATCCGACCGGACGAGTGACCGCCGTTTTCTGTCCCACCCGCACGTCACGATGCAGGTGGAACGAGCGGCAAGGAGAGAGATTCCAATGGCGACCAACAACGTGACCCTCATCGGCAACCTCGTCGAGGACCCCGAGCTTCGCTTCACCCCATCCGGCGTCGCGATGGCCAAGATTCGGATTGCGGTCAACAGGAGATGGCGTGATCAGAGCGGTGAGTGGCAGGAACAGACGAGTTTCTTCGGAGGCACCCTGTGGCGTGAGGCTGCCGAGAACGCGGCCGAGTCATTGCAGAAGGGCGCTCGGGTGATCGTCGCCGGCAGCCTCGAGCAGCGGCAGTGGGAAACCCAGGACGGTGACAAGCGTTCGGTCGTTGAGCTTCGTATCGATGAGATCGGCCCGTCCCTCCGCTGGGCGACCGCGTCGGTCACAAAGACCGCGCGGGACGGTGGAGATTGGGGTGGCTCGAAGCCGGCGCCCGCTGCGCCGGTTGCTCGGGACGACTACGGCCCCGACGAAGCGCCGTTCTAGAGAGGACACATATGGCAAAGAAAGCAAGAGACTCGCGCCGAAGGACGCAACAGTCGAACCTGCGACAGCGCAAGCCGAAACCCTGCTACTTCTGCAAGGAGAAGATCGACTACATCGACTACAAGGATGTAGCGCTGCTCCGTAACTACATGTCCGACCGCGCCAAGATCAGGGCACGGCGAGTGACCGGGAACTGCGCGCAGCATCAGCGCAAGGTTGCCCGCGCGATCCGCAACGCCCGTGAAATGGCCATCCTTCCCTACATCAAGCGATGAAGCTCATACTCATCACCGATGTGCCCGAATTGGGCGGGAAGGGAGACGTGGTCGATGTCGCCGAGGGCTATGGACGCAACTATCTGCTTCCGAAGCAGCTCGCCGTCAAGGCGAGTACTGGCGCGCTCAAGAACGCCGAGGCGTTGCAGCGGACTCGAAGGGAAGCGGAGCGCCGTGCGTTCGAAGAAGCCGAATCGATTGCCAAGGCACTCGTCGGTACGCGAGTGGTGGTCGCAGCACGCGCCGGTGACGAAGGCAGACTGTTCGGCTCCGTGACCCAGTCCGATGTCGTCGAAGGTGTCAAGAAGTTCACAGGTGTCGAGTTGGACAGGGGCCAGATTGACCTGACTGAGCCGATCAAGAGCATCGGCCTGTACGAGATTCGAGTGAAGCTTCACCCGGACGTGGAGTTCCCACTCTCGCTGGATGTGATCCCCGCATAGCATGACCGATCGTCTCACCTCGCCCGCGCCAAGCGGATCAGTCCGAAGGATGCGCGTCGCCCCTCACAACCGGGAGGCTGAGGAGTCGGTGCTGGGAGCGATCATGCTGTCCGCCGAGGCGGCAAACCTCGTCATGGACAAACTCGAACCGGACGACTTCTACGTGCCGGCGCACCAGGCGATCTTCGAAGCGATCGTCGATCTGTACAACGCGAACCAGCCGATCGATGCACTGACTGTTTCCGATGCCTTGCACCGAAGGGGCGAGCTCGATCGGATCGGTGGCGCCGGCTACCTATCCGATGTGATGGACGCGGTTCCCACGGCGTCAAACATCGAGTACTACGCGGGAATCGTGGAGGAGCACGGCCTGCGCCGCAGACTCATCCAGGCGGGTGGGGCGCTCGGTGATCTCGCCGTCATGACGGACCAAGAGATCTCGGTGGTTCTGGACCAGGCCGAGCAGACGGTGCTGCGTATCGCCGAACGTCGTGTCGGTGACGGCCTCGTACCAATGAGCCCGCTTCTGCACGGCGCACTCGAGACCATCGAAGAGATGGAGGCTCGCGGGTCGGAGCTCACCGGGCTGGCGACCGGTTTCAGAGACCTCGACAGGAAGCTCGGCGGCCTTCAGGCGGCCAACCTCGTCGTTGTGGCGTCGCGACCATCGATGGGCAAGAGCACGCTCGTGTCCAACATTGCGACGAACGTGGCGATGACCGGCGGCACCGTCGCGATCTTCTCACTCGAGATGAGCAGAGAGGAAATCGTTCAGCGTTTGCTGTGTTCCACCGGCAGAGTCGACTCGATGAAGCTGCGCACGGGGCAGCTGGGGCCGCAGCTGTGGCAGAAGGTCGTTCATGCAGCGTCCAAGATGTATCAGATCCCCGTGTACATCGACGACTCACCGCAGCTGACCGTCACCGACATTCGCGCGAAGAGCCGGCGGCTACGACGAGCCCACGGCCTCGAATTGATCATCATCGACTACCTGCAGCTCATGCAGGGTTCGGCGAGGGAGAACCGTCAGCAGGAGATCGCAGAGATCTCCCGGTCGTTGAAGAATCTCGCACGAGAACTCGACGTGCCGATCCTCGCCGTTTCGCAGCTGAACCGCAGCCTGGAGTCTCGGGAAGACAAGCGGCCCCGTCTCGGCGACCTGCGGGAGTCGGGCGCAATCGAACAGGACGCCGACATCGTCATGTTCATCTACCGTCACGAGTACTACCACCCGGAGGCTCAAGATACGAAGGGGCTGGCAGAAGTGATCGTCGCGAAGCATCGGAGTGGCTCGACCGGCATGGTGCAGATGACGTTCCTGCCAGAGTTCACCCTCTTTTCCGATCTCGGTCGGGACGTGGTGTAGGCCCGCTTCGCGGGCCGTCTTCGGTCATGGGTTGTCGGTAAGACCGTTGTCCTGGTGTCTCGTGTTGTCCGAGGTCGCGTGCGGGAGGCCGGTCACAGCCTGCTGGAGGCCATCGGTACCGACCGACACCGAAACAGGCTCGTTGCACGGGCCTGTTGGCCCCTCAGTGAGTGCAGCGTAGGGGGGCGTTGCGGTAGGAGGCTGTGTGCGGCAGCGTTCTGGCTGTGGGCTGTGGGCTGTTGGCTGAGAGAGGCGCGCCTGGCCCTGCGGTCTGGTGTGGTTCCAGACTGCTTGCTGAAGACTGAAGACTGGCGGTTCGCTTGGCGAACCGCCGCTTGCTTGCTGCCGCGAACAGAATGCTCTGCGCATCAGATAGAGTTGAGGTATCCGATCGTGGAGGACCGATGGGCATCAGCCGAGTGGCAGTACTGGGATCGGGAGTGATGGGGCAGGGCATCGCCGCCCAGCTCGCAAATGCAGGGATCCCCTCTTACCTGTTCGACATCGCTCCGGCAGAGCTAACCGACGCCGAGAAGGCACGCGGCCTCACGCTCGCCGATGTGCGCAACCGCATATCGACCGCCGGCCTGGAATCCATGCAGCGTGCGAAACCGGCGCTGCTCTACCGCAAGGACTTCGCCTCATTCGTGACGCCGTGCAACTACGAGGACGACATCGACAAGCTGGGAGAGGTCGATTGGATCGTCGAGGTGGTTGTCGAACGGCTCGACATCAAACAGAAGGTGTTCGCCTTGGTCGACGAACACCGTTCGCCGGGAACGGTCGTGTCGTCCAACACCTCCGGACTGTCGGTAGCGTCGATGGTCGAAGGACGAAGCGACGACTTCCGTCGGAACTTCCTCGTCACGCACTTCTTCAACCCGGTGCGTTATCTGCATCTGCTCGAGTTGGTGCCTTGCGTCGACACCGACCCTGCCGTGCTGGCTGCTATGGCCGACTTCGGCTCGAAAACCCTCGGAAAGGGCATTGTCTACGGCAAGGACACGCCGAACTTCGTCGGCAATCGGATCGGCACGTTCGGTATGACGTCAGTGTTTCACTGGATGGCGGAGTTGGGTCTGGGTATCACCGAGGTCGACACGATCCTCGGACCTGCAACCGGACGGCCCAAGTCGGCCATATTCCGCACGGCCGACGTCGTTGGCCTGGACACGATGGCTCATGTTCTGCGAACCGTCGCCGACGGATCGCTAGACGATCCGTGGCGTGGTCGCTTCGTACCTCCGGCGGCGCTCACCGCGCTCATCGAGCGTGGCGACCTCGGCGAAAAGACCGGGGCCGGGTTCTACAAGAAGGCACGCGACGCCGAAGGAAACCGGGAGATCCTCGTACTCAATCTCGACACGATGGAGTATGAAACTCAGCCGAAGGTTCGATTCGACTCGATCGGGGCGGCTCGGAAGCTCGACGACGTCCGGGACAGGGTCCGCGAGGTCGTATGGCACGACGACGTTGCGGGACAGCTTGCCTGGAAGGTGACCGCCGAGACGTGCATCTATGCCGCTGAGCTCCTCGGCGTTATCGCCGACGATGCCGTCAACATCGACCGCGCGATCAGGTGGGGCTTCAACTACGAACTCGGGCCGTTCGAAACCTGGGACGCCATCGGTGTCGAAGCCTCTGTCAAGAGGATGCGGGAAGAAGGCATGGCGATCCCGAAGGCGGTCGACACGATGCTCGCCGAGTCGGATGGCACCTGGTACGTGCGACGCAACGGCGTCCTCCACTACTGGGACGTCGCCGAGAGCGAATACCTGCCCGCTCCTGGGATGGAAGGCATGGTCACGATCGCCGATCTCGAAGTCATGGACCAGAACGACGGCGCGACCCTCTACGACATGGGTGATGGCGTCGGGCTCGTCGAGTTCCACACGAAGATGAATGCGATTGACGCACAGATCATTGAGATTCTCGACAAGGCCGTAGACAAGGTGGACAGCGGCGAGCTGGTCGGTCTGGTCGTCGGAAGCGAAGCTGCCAACTTCTCGGTCGGCGCCAACATCGGGCTCGTCGGCATGCTGGCCATGTCGAACATGTGGGACGAACTCGAAGGGGCTATCGCCGGCATCCAGAACGCCTACATGAAGATGAAGTACAGCAAAGGTCCGGTCGTCGTGGCACCGAGAGGGATGGCCCTTGGTGGTGGTTGTGAGGCGGTCATGCATGGTGACCTCGTCCGTGCGTCGGCCGAGACCTACCTGGGACAGGTCGAGTTGGGCGTCGGACTCATCCCGGCCGGCGGCGGGTGCAAGGAGATGGCGTTCCGCTACTACGGCAGCGTGCCTGCCGGCGTCAACGCCAATCTGTTCCCGTTCATGGAGAAGATCTTCAGAACGATCGGCTTGGGGACCGTGTCGACCAGCGCCGAAGAAGCCAGAGATCTCGGCTACGTGCGACCGACGGACAAGGTTCACCTGAACCCCGACACGCTGCTCGCGGCCGCCAAGAAGGACGTGCTGGCACTCGTCGAGGGTGGCTACAGACCGCCACGGCCGGGCACCGTGAAGGTACCGGGAAGGGACGGGACGGCCGCGATCGAGGTGGCCGCTCACGGCATGCGGGGCGGCGGATACATCAGCGCCTACGACCAGCACCTCGCCAACCGACTCGGGTACGTGATCTGCGGAGGCGACGTTCCGCAGGGAACCGAACGCACCGAGCAGGATCTCCTCGATCTGGAGCGCGAGGTGTTCCTCGAGCTGTGCCACGAGGAGAAGACGATCGAACGAATCCAGCACATGCTGACCACCGGCAAACCACTGAGGAACTAAGGAAGCGAGAAACACATGAGCGTTGTCGTCACCCACGCCTACCGGACAGCGGTCGGCAAAGCGTACAAAGGGTCGCTCCGAGAGACCCGGCCCGACGAACTACTCGCCCTGCTCATCCAAGGTTTCCTGGAGCGCACCCCTGAACTCGATCCAGCGTCGATCGACGACGTGATCATCGGGTGTGCAATGCCGGAAGGCGAGCAAGGAATGAACGTCGGCCGGATCGCCGCACTCAGAGCAGGCATCCCGTTCGAGACACCGGCCATGACGATGAACCGTTTCTGCAGCTCCGGGCTGCAAACCCTCGCGACCGGCGCAGCGCACATCTCTGCCGGCTTTTCGGACATCGTGCTGACCGGTGGGGTCGAGTCGATGACGATGGTTCCCATGGGCGGCAACAAGCCGGCACCGAACCCGTGGCTTGCCGACCATATGCCAACCGCCTACGAATCGATGGGGATGACCAGCGAGAACGTCGCAGAGCGCTTCAGCGTCAGCCGCGAAGAGCAAGACCGCTTCGCGCTCGAATCGCAGCGGCGGGCCGTCGCAGCACAGAAGGCCGGCAGGTTTGCCGAGGAGATCATTCCGGTGCCCGTTCGAGCAGACGGCAAAGAGTTCACATACGACACCGACGACGGGCCCCGCGAGAGCACCCTGGAGGGACTCACCAAGCTGAAGCCAGCGTTCAAGATCAATGGGACATCGACTGCGGGCAACTCGTCGCAGATGTCCGACGGTGCGGCCATCGAGCTACTCATGACGAAGGAGCGTGCGAGCGAGCTGAGCTTTGAACCGCTCGCCGAACTCGTTACCTTCCAGGTCGCAGGGGTCGACCCGGCGATCATGGGTATTGGACCTTCGGTTGCCATTCCCAAAGCGTTGAAGGCCGCAGGATTGAACCTGGACGACATCGGGTTGATCGAACTGAACGAGGCCTTCGCAAGCCAGTCCGTGTACTGCGTGCGGGAGCTGGGCATCGACCCGGAGAAGGTGAACGTCAACGGTGGGGCGATCGCTCTCGGCCACCCGCTGGGATGTACCGGCGCCAAGCTCACGGCGACATTGCTGCACGAGATGAAGCGGCGCGATGTCGAGTACGGCATCGTGAGCATGTGCATTGGTGGCGGCATGGGCGCCGCGGCGATCTTCAAGAGAAGCTGACAGCGGAGTGGCTGGCCCATGGGCCAGCCACGTACCGGGTATCTAGTACGTCGTATGGGTACGGCCGCCCCGCGGACGAAGAGTGCCTTGTGGTCGCGTACGTGGTACGAGGTACGGCTCACGAAGTGAGTCTGTCGCCTCTTCCTGCCGAGATGCCCGCGCCGATCACCAACACCACACCGAGCCATGACCACAGGTCGCCGGGCTCGGAGAGGAACACGGCGGCCCATACGACCGCCGACGCAGGCTCGATGTACGAGGTGATGGCGATCGTCGTGACCGGAAGGACACTGATCAGCGACCAGTAGATCACCAGGCCGATCCCCGTGAGGCCGATCCCGAGAATGGAGATCTGCCACCAGTGGGAGGCGATCTCCGGGAGGGCCGACATTGCCCACGGGGTGGATACGAGCGCCGCCACCGTCATCTGCAGTCCTGCCAGCTTCAGTCCCCCAACGGCCTGCGCGGCGGGTTTGCCTATCAGGACCATCGCGGCGAACGTCGCCGCGGCGACGAGGGCCGCAATCACCCCCTCTAGCGTCGCTCCGCCGTGTGGTCGAGCGACGAGAATCACGCCGCCGAGGGCGACAGCCAGGCTGATGAGCGAACTCGCGCGGAGAGGCTCTCCGAGGATCTTCGGGGAGAGGGCGGCGATCGCCACCGGACCCAGATAGACCACAACGATGGCGACGGCGACAGTCGTCGTGTCGATGGCCCAGAAGAAGGCCGCCCAGTGGATCGCAAGGAGTACGCCGAGGCCCACGATCCGAGCGACCGGGTCGGTGCGGCGCAACCGTAGATCGCCTCGGATGGCGAGAATGCCCAGAACCGTCAAGGCGCCGAACCAAAGCCTGAGCGCAGCGAGCTGCTGCGAAGAGAGGGGCACGGACCGTACGATCAACGGGATGGTCCCCCACGCAGCGGCGAGGGTCGCCATCACGGCGACCAGCACAGGGCGGGATCGGTTCATCCGGTCAGCAGATTCGATCTGCTGGCAGGCTCGGCCTGGTGCGGATGTGTTCGTTTTCCGGAGCGAACGCGAACTCCCAGAACGCAGCCTGAGAGCGCGTCGCCGGCCGGTCGGTGTCGCGTGCCAGGTACAGCGTGGTGGTCAGGTCCATGCCCTCGATGGGAATGGGCACGACCGTGCCGGCCTTGGTTGCTTCGCACGCGACGGAGGTCGAGACGAACGCAATGCCGATCTTCTCCTGTACCGCAGCGCAGATCGCCTCCGAGTTGCCCAGGACCATGACACGGTCGAGGTCGTCGAGAGACATGTCGTGCCACGACAGTCCCTCGGCGACGGCCGAACGGGTTCCCGACAAGGACTCACGGAGGATGAACTGTCCCGCCAGCAGTTCCTTCGGTTTCAGCGGTCGTTTGAGCGCTGCCCACGGGTGATCCGGCGGGACGATCAGCACGATGCGGTCCGTCAGGAAGGGACGGTACTCGAAGCCCTTGTACGGTTCGCGGAGGCTCGTCATTGCGAGAAGCACTTCCCCGTCGC
Source organism: uncultured Acidimicrobiia bacterium (assembly GCA_964594235.1). Lineage (GTDB taxonomy): Bacteria > Actinomycetota > Acidimicrobiia > Spongiisociales > UBA4744 > CAYLHS01. The sequence goes on along the minus strand of CAZQMF010000009.1, from coordinate 19,397 downwards.
GCAGTTTCTGGAGTGCCTCGTGCCGACCCGAGACGTCACAGACCAACCCGACCTTGGGATAGCGGGTGTGGAATCCGGCCATCAATCGAGGGACCACATACTTGCCGGCGGCCGTGCTGCAGCCGAGCTTGAGAACTCCTACCACGTCGCCTTGGAGCGAGGCCATCGCCTCCTCGAGACGGATGGTGTTGTCGATGACGTCGCGGGCCATCGGGACGAGAACCCGACCCGAGTCCGTCAGGGTCACCTGCCTCCCTGTGCGCGTGAAGAGAGGCATGCTCAACTTCTCTTCGAGCGATCTGATCTGCATCGAGATCGCCGGTTGTGAGATGTTCAGTCGACGGGCGGCCTCGGAGAAGTTCTCGGTTTCGGCGGCGGCGAGGAAGATCTGGAGTTCTCTCGGGTTGAGCATAACCAAACTCTATCAGACCATTACCTGATTCCGCCACTCACTTCTGACCAGAAGCGATCCGGAACATAAGTGGGTATCTGGTCAGGGGCATTTGGGTGATAACATGATACAATTGGAACATCCGGGGCAACCCGGCGAATTCGAACGCAAGCACCCTCAGCCACTCCCTCCCGGCCGGGGGTGCTTCGTAAACTCCTCAAGTGTCGTGGGTGTTGTACCGATACCGACATCGGCAGCGTCCTCGAAGAGAGCACAACGGAGTCCCCCCTTCCTCCAACTCGCCGAGGACTTCAGGAACCCCCGGGATACCGGGGGTTCCTGGCGTTCCGGGTAGCCTGTTCCGGCTATGGGATATCTGCTGGTGACCAACGACGACGGCATCGACTCCCCTGCACTGCTGCCATTCATCAGGGTGCTACGCGATGTCACCGATGTGAAGGTCGTGGTTCCGGATCGAGAGCGGAGCTGGATCGGAAAGGCCATTACCCGCTTCGGCGAGATCAGGGTCACCCGGGTCGTTCGTGAAGGGATAGAGATAGTGGTCTCCGACGGGCTTCCGGCCGACTGCACCCAACTCGGTGTGCACTCGCTGTTCGGCGAACCTCCAGAGATGGTGGTGTCGGGGATCAACGTGGGTCTCAATGACAGCCTTGCCTTCTTCTTGTCGAGCGGAACCGCTGGTGCGGCGGCCGAGGGCTGGATTGCCGGAATTCCGGCAATAGCGTTCTCTACGGGCGTGACGCAGGACCATCGAGGCTGGTCGAAGCGGGTGTGGGCTGGGGAGGACGTCGACCTGTGGCCCAGAGCGGCCAGGTTGAGTGCTGATATCGTCGCCACCACTCGACGGGATGGGTTTCCGGAAGGAGTGGATTTGTTGAACGTGAACTTCGATACGAACGCCACCGTCGACACGCCGCGGGTGCTCACCGATCTCGCCAAGATCGGTTACGACCGGATCTTTCGTGAGGTACGACCCGGCGTGTTCATCCACGACTTCTCGACGGGGCTCCGCGTGCAGGGTGACCTCTCGGGGACGGATGTCGAGGCGGTTGCCAAAGGGCTCGTCTCGGTCACACCGGTTCGTCTCGCGCACGCGGTGCTGTAGGCCTGCTACGCAGGCCGTTGTCAGTTCTGGGTTCTGGGTCTTCGGTAGGGCGCGGTGCCGGTTCTGAGTTTTCGGTAAGACACTCGCCCTACGGTCTCGCGCTATTCCAGGTCGCGTTCTCACCGATGACTGGGTTTGGCGGCAAGGTGAGATAGATGTGTATGAATCGACCCTTGTTCTCATGGGTGCAGAAGAGTGATTGCCTCCCGCATTGGTGTGTTCAGGGGAGTAGTCGCCAGTCTGCAAGCCACGGGATGACGTCACGAGGGTCCATGTAGGTCTCCACGTGGTACCAGCGGGTCCCGTCGTCCCATTCGATGAATGACAGCCCAACCGTATTGGTGGACATGCAGCCTGGTGAGGAACGGACCTCTGCTGCCTCCCCGACCTCCCAGCCACCCATTCCCATCAACCGTTCAGCGCAGGTCGGATAGCCCACATCCGCCGGATAGCTCGATAGTGAGAGGGCCATTTCACGCTGGTCTTGTGTGAACGTGATGTTGACGTCCACATGGACCTGATTGGTCGGGAACGTCTGGTAGATGACCAGACGCCCTGCCGACTTGCTCGTCCTGGGGGGAAGCGAGACCGGAACCAGGATGGAACCGCCCAGACTGACGAGTGCGGATCGTGCCAACGCCGCCGCCTGTTCGAAGTCGTCAGCCGGTGCCCAGGTGGTGTCGAACGGTTGAAAGATACCGATGATGGGCGCCGGCTCGGTCGATGTCGTTGTCGTCGTTTGCGCCGGTGCGCCAGAGCAGGAGGCCACCAGGACGAGACCCGCCAGAAAGCCCACGGCTGTTGGTCTTGTCATCACGGCACCTCCTCGACGCACCTTCCAACAAGATGCGCCAGTCCTGACTGTACGGCGGCGAGTCCGTGGCGGCAGCGAACACGCAGCGTTCCCCGTGATGCTCGCAAGGTAGAGCTGACGTCGAGGAGTCATACACATGCCATCTCACCTTGCTGCCGAACTCACCGATGACTGATGACTGATGACTGAAGACTGAGGGCTTGGGGCTCTCAGAGCGAGCCGGGCCTGTTCAGCGAAACCTTCGGCTCCCGGTTCGCCGTTCTCGGTTGCCGGTTCTGGGTTTTCGGCAAGACACTCGCCCTACGGTCTCGTGTTGCTCTGCGTCGCGTTCTGACCGATGACTGAAGACTGTTCTTCAGAACTCCTGATGGATCCTGCTCGGTGTTGGTCCCCGCTGACCCTGGTACTTCCCGCCTACTTTCCCGTACGGGTGTTCGGCCGGTGTCGTCAGCTCGTAGAACGAGATCTGTCCGATCTTCATGCCCGGGTAGATCGCGATCGGCAACTTGGCGACGTTCGAGAGTTCGAGAGTGAGGTAGCCATCGAACCCCGGATCGACGAACCCCGCCGTCGAATGGATGAGCAGGCCGAGACGCCCAAGACTGGATTTGCCTTCGAGACGGGCGACGACGTCGTCGCCGAGACGGACCCGTTCGAGCGTGGATCCAAGTACGAACTCCCCTGGATGCAAGATGAATGGGTCACTGTCGGAAGTCTCGACCAAGGTGGTCAGGTCATCTTGCGGTTGCTTGGGATCGATCTGTGAATACCGGTGATTCTCGAACACTCTGAAGAACCGATCGACGCGAAGGTCCACGCTCGATGGTTGCACGAAGGACTCGTCGAAAGGATCGATGACGATGCGTCCGGCGGCGAGCGCTTCCTTGATCGTTCGGTCTGAAAAGATCACGTGGTCCTCCTACCAGGATGGTAGATGACCTGCGCATCGGAGCACCGCTGCAGGGATCTTCGGGCGCGGTAGGGTGGGCCGCCATCGAGCCGGGAGGATGTCGTGGAGTTCAATGCCGTGTCTGTCGATGTCGGCGAGGACGCCGTCGGGGTCCTGACTCTGAACCGTCCTGACAAGCTCAACACCTTCAACACGCCACTCGCCACCCAGTTCGATGCCGCCCTGAGACAGCTCGACAGAGATAGGCGTGTGCACGTGATCGTCCTACGGGGTGCCGGGAGGGTCTTCTGCGCGGGCATCGACCTCAACGAGTTTCGCGGCAAGTCGGAGCAGGAGTACCGGGAATGGACAGATCTCATGGAACGGCCACTGGCCACCATGATGCAGATCTCCAAACCCGTCATCGCTCAGGTGCACGGCGTCGCGGTTGCCAACGGCGCGGGCACGGTGGCGGCCGCCGACCTGGCTATCGCCGCCGAGAGCGCCAGGTTCGGACTGACGGCGATCAACGTTGGTCTCAACTGCATCGGCCCGGTCGTCCCGGTGTCGCGTTCGGTAGGAAGGAAGAAGGCGCTCGAGCTGCTCTACTTCGGTGAGCTGATCTCGGCAACGACTGCCGTCGAGATCGGGCTGATCAACCGTGTCGTCCCGGACGATGCTCTCGACGAAGAGACCAGGGTATGGGCTCGGAAGCTTGCCGAGAAGAGCCCGCTTGCGTTGCGATCAGCGAAGACGTCCTTCTACGCGGCGGCCGATCTCGCGTTCGGCAACGCGATGTCGTACATGAACGGGGCGTTCGCCGCCCTCTGCAGCACCGGCGACGCCGCCGAGGGGGTCGCGGCGTTCAAGGAGAAGCGGCCACCTGTGTGGCAAGGTTCCTAGCGGACCGAAAGCGGCTTCGCCAGGAACCGTATCTCGTACCTTGCATCGTGGCTTGGGGCCGGGGAGCGGGTTGGATACTCCCTGCAAGCCTGGGGCTGGCCGCTGGAAACTGGGGCTGCATTGGTGAGAACGGCCCCCTCCGTCCTCGGCTCCGCCTCGGCCACCTCCCCCAACGGTCGCTTCGCTTCCTGGGGGAGGAAACGGTGCCCTCCGGCGTCGAGCATCAGCTCGACGGAACCTCCCCCGACACTCGGCTCTCGGCCTCGCGAGGAGAGGAGACGGGAACCCCTCCGGCGTCGAGCATCAGCTCGACGGGACCTCCCCCGACACTCGGCTCTCGGCCCTGGGGAGGAGACGGCTATCCCGGCGGGAAGAGCACTTGCACGGATGTATCGACCATCCACTGGTCCCCCGTCTGGGTGTCTACGACGAAGCGTCGGCCCAGGTCAGGGTTCTGAACGTAGGGTGCCTCGTCGAGGGGGACCATGAGATCGGCGATGGCATATCGCCCATCGAACACGAGTGCCGGGTGGGTCGGAGATCCGATCAATGACTCGGCGAGAACCGACCAGCGGTCGATCTCGCTGCCATCGACAGCGGATGCCAGCACGATCGTTTGAGGATTGTGCAAGGAGACATCCGCCGAGTAGATGAACGTGGACCCGTCGGGGGCGAGTACCCCACAACCTGTTGCCTTGTCGGGCTCGAAGTGAGCGATCAGTTCCCCATCGGCGAACGAGTACAGGTCATAGGTCGTGGAGTCGCCGAGTGCCTTCGTCACGAGGACGTTGCCGTGTCCGGTCGACGCGCACGCGATCGTTTCTCCTGAAGAGCTCTCGATGATGGTGCGGAGGTTCTTGTCGGACAGTCGGTAGGCAATGAGGCGCTGTCCGTCGGTCACGAGCACGGAGGGCTCACCTTCGTCGATCGCGACGCCGGCAAGCGTCCACCCTCCCGCGGCGATGACGGTCGGACTGCCGACGGTACCGTCGCCGAGCGAGGCGAGCTCGACTCCTCCGATGCCGTCGAAGACCACGTTGTCGGAGATCACCTCGGTGTCGCGTTCGTACCGGGCGGCAGGCCAGCTGTACCAGCCGTTCAGCTGGACCGAGTCATATCGAACGAATGCGAGGGCACCGTCGTACCCACCGGGGAAGAGGAGGTCCCGGAGCGGTGGCGCCGTCTCTCCGATGGCTCCATCAGGCGGGAGTTGTCCAATGCTGAGTTTCCCTTCGAACATGTCGACCGGCATGTCGACGGTGACGGGGCCGTCACTGCTCGCGAAGCGCACGCGATACGTACGACTGAGCGTCGAGGTGGCCTCGCTGTCGAGAATCTCGTAGGCCGCGCCACACATGGCCGTCTGGCAGAACGGTTCGAACACGTCCGCGGGTGCCGAAGCATTCCACAGATCCGGAAGACGCTGCTCGACTTCGCTCGAAGCCCCTTCGTTGACCATCAGCGCGTAGGCGACGTCCCATGCGCCGTCAGAGAGTGCCGCGAGGAAGTCCTCGATCGCTCGCCGGCCGGTCACGTCATCGACGTACGATTCGGGTTCGATGGTAACGCCGGCGATCAAGACCTGTCGCTGGTCATTGGGTCCCCGTACTGTCTGAACGCTGTACACCTCGCGCATGGTCCGGGTGAGCGTGTCGTCGATGTGGTAATCGACGAGGATCGACCTCAGAGGACCCAGTGTCACCTCGCCCTCGGAGCGGATGTCCGGGGGGTCGGGTAGGTCGAGTGTGATGAGGTCCGTGCATGAGTACAGACAGGTGGGGAACGCCGAGGACGCGTACGCCTGGGCGGCGTCTCCGGTGAGGCAGCCCGACGCTCCCTGTCCGGCAAGCCGGTCGGCGACGAAGCGGTTGATGATCTCGTCGGCGAGTTCACTGCTCGGGATGCGGGCGTCGGTGAGCAACGGGCTGCCACACAGCCCCGGTCCTGCGGGGAGCGTCGTGGTGGTTGTGGTGAGGGGCGGAGGGAGCGTATCCGTCGTTTGTGTGGGAGCGGACGTACATGCCGCCATGGCGAGAAGAACTACGAGGAAGGTTCGTCGCATGACCTTGACACTAGGCGAAGGAGGCACGGGTCAGTGCCGCCGGCGAGAGCGTAGGCTCGAAGCGCGAATTGCCTCGACAGAGAGATAGTGATGGGCATAGGACGGTATGGGTGGAGGCTGGCGGTCGGCGGCGCGTGCCTCGCGTTGGTCGCATGTACTACGGCGGTCGAGGAGACCGCCTCGAGCACCACGCGGCCAGAGACGACGACGATGGCGGTATCCCCGTCGACCCCTCCGACGACAACCACGACCACTGCACCTTCGTCTACGACGACCGCTCCCACGCCGACCACCACGACGACTCCTTCCACAACCACCGCGCCTCCTCCATCGGTGATTCACATCTATGGGTCCAGCAGGATCTACTCCGTCGACGGTCAGGTGACGGTCCAAGGTTGGGCCGAAGGGTCCGACGACGTCACGTTCCAGGACGCGAGCCTCTACGTGGGGGTCAACGAACAGCTCGGAAGGAGGGAGTTCGTCGCGGGCCTCGACTTGGATCCGGGAGTGCACCTGCTCGACGTGACCGCAACGAATCCGGCGGGTGTCGAATCGGTGCTCACGATCGAGGTGATCGTGGATCCGAGCCTGGTGGAGCAGCTCGCGTTCGTGCAGAGCGTCGACGCGACCAAAGGGACGGTCGTCGCCGACTACGCGCAGTGGTTCACTGGAGAAGCCGCCACCGAGGCAGCACGGGAAGACGGGGAAATAGGTCCCGACGAGCAGGTCCCCAACGACTACTACATCCGAAACGACAACACCCGGCTCCGGACACTCGACGTCGCGGACGATACGGACGTCGGTCTCCAGGCCTGCTACCCAGATCCCGGACCGTGCGTGACCACGGAGGCGGTGGATGTCGAAACGTGGGCGACGCTGCTGTCGGACCCGGGATCCGATGTGGTTTCATGGCAGTGGTACGGAGGTGGGTACCTGCCCTACTGGCTGACGCTCGACGGAGACCTCGTAGTGCAGGTCGTCGAGCAGTATCTACCTTGAGTTCCACTAGTGCTCGGGACAGCCGACTAGTAGCGCAGCATCTCCCTCAGTCCTCCAGCGGTCAGGTGGTAGAAGGCAGGAGGCCTCGCGAGTGTTGCCTCGATCCTCGTCCAACTGTCCCTCAGAAGGCTGGCGTTGTGCTCAATGGTGAGGTTTCTGTTGGTCGCAATGACGACCGCACGAATCCGGTGCCTTTCCATAGTGGCGCGTTCCGAGTGTCGATACCTGATCCGCTTGTCGCGAAGAACCGCGCACCAGCCGCTGTCCCCAACGTAGGAGAGCCAAATCTCATCGGGAGTGTCTTGATCGAATGGCCAGTCTGTGTGGCGCGGATACAAGATTCCGGATATCTCGTCTTCGAGTGCGTGGGCTACCCCGATGATGCTCGCGTCGAAGAAGAACCGTGGACTCACGCCGCGGGTCGGAGCGAGCGCTCGAATTGGACCGCCTCGACGATGTCAGACGGCGAAATCCCATAGGTGGAATACGCCTTCACGATCGAAGCATCGGACTCGCCGGCGGCATGGAGCTCGGCAAGAGTTTCTGTGCGAATGCCACTGATTGTGGGAAGCCCGAATGAGACACGGGGATCCAGCACGATGCGCTTGCGATCGGGGCCGAGTGGATACCACTTCGCTACGGCCCCAGTCTCGGGCGGCTCGAACTCGACGCGGGAGACGAATTGTGTGGCGACCTCCGTGAGCACCAGTTGATAGCCCTTCTCCAGCGGCCCCTGGACAACGAGGAAGAGGTCCGGCCCGATACCGTGGTTCTGTTGCTCGCGCCACAAGAGCTGTCGACCGCCTGCATAGAGGGGCTTCGCCTGCGCGAGTGGATACGGCGTGTGGAGTTCCTTGCGGAGCGCAGCGATCAACGGTCGCAACCGTTCCATGGGGAGCGATCGATAGCGGTACTGGCACAGGAAGCCGGCTTCCACGAACTCACCCCATGTCACCTCCATTGACCTCGTGGATTCCGATCTGATCAGCGGCTCGATGACTGTGTCGAAGCGTCTGTCTCCGTCGATCCACCGACGGAGTGTCTTGTCGGGCATCCCAAGCAGGCGTGCCGCTTCGTTCATCTGGTAGACGGGACGATCAAGTGGAACGGGCCAGTCGTTCGGCACTTTGGATCTCCTTCCACGGCCAGCCTATCGCCTCTGCGGTCGCGAGGGAATGCTTCTCTGTTCCACCCTGCCCGTCATGCGGGTCGGAGCGGGTGAGGGGAATCGAACCCCCGCTACAAGCTTGGGAAGCTCGTGTTCTACCACTGAACTACACCCGCACGGGACCGGCTCGCTCCGCAGCGGTCCGGGGACGGGAGGTTACCGCATCGGCCGGAGAGGGGCCAAGGCAGTGCTCGCTGCCCAAGCGACCATCAACAGCCATCTGGACCCGGCAGGACTGAGGGGGTGGCGCGGTGATACCGTGACGTGATGGATCGACCCGGACCCTCACGAGACCGGCTGAACGTGCTCGTGCTGGGGGGGACGCGGTTCGTGGGCCGTCACATCGTGGAGGCACTGCTGGCTGGGGGGCACCATGTGAGTACGTTCACTCGCGGTGTGACATTCGACGACCTCCCACGAGAGGTAGAACGCCTGCATGGCGATCGCGGCGAGGGACCTTCAGGTTTGGCTGCGCTGACCTCCCGTACCTGGGATGCCTGCGTCGACGTGAGCGGCTACACGGCGGTGCACGTGCGGAGCAGCGCGTCGGCGTTGCGGGATCACATCGGCCGCTACGTCTTCATCAGCGCCGTGAGCGTCTACGGCGACCCGGTCACCAGGCCGGTCAGGGAGACCCACCCGACGATCAGGCCCGCCGCCGAAGACATCACCGATGTGAACGGAGAAACCTACGGCCCGCTGAAGATCACCTGCGAGCGCATCGTTGCCGAATACTTCCCCGTGAGAAGCACGATCCTCCGTCCGCAGATCATCGTGGGACCCCACGACCCGAGCGGCCGATACACCTATTGGGTCAAGCGGGCCGAACTCGGCGGCGAGGTTCTCGCTCCGGGCGATGGGACCGACCACGTGCAGGTGATCGACGTTCGCGATGTTGCCCGATTCGTGCGGAAGGCGGTCGAGCAGGACATCGACGGTGTGTTCAACCTGGCCGGCGCGCGCCTCACCTGGAGCGAGTTCTTGCAGCTGATCGGTGTGGAGACACCCGTATGGGTGCCGAAGGAGATCATCACTGGCGCCCGTCTGTCGTTTCTCGAACTCCCGCTGTACCGACCGGAGCACGGTGCGCGGAGCGGCCTGATGGATGTCAGCGCCGACCTCGCGCGTGGGAGGGGTCTCGAGGTGACCGATCCAATCGTGACGGTGCGGGATACACGCAGGTGGCTCGAGGGTCAGGGGCTTCCCCCTGCGGCGTTGTCTCCGAGACGCGAAGCGGAACTGATCGCAGCAGCCCGGCGGCAAGGCACGCGCTAGGCCCTTCCAAATTCCGCTGGGCACTTCTCCCCACGGAGTGATAGCATTTAATACTGCCCAGCCGGACCAGCGCCGACGGGGCGGGCATCCAGGGTGCTGCTCCAGGGGCGAGGGACACGACTCGAGAGAGCCGTGTCCCTCTCGCGTCACCGCCTCAAGCTGGCGATCGACCACGCGGTGATGACGACTCCGGTGAGCATGAGGAACCATGCTCTTCCGACGTAGAGGCGCTCGGGCTCGTGTCGCCTGCCTCGTACGAGTGCGACGAGATTCCCGAGGATCATGGCGGCACCGATGCCGAGCACCAGCAACGCGACTGTCTCGTCGAGGCTGAACAGTCCCTCCATGTCTGCGCCACGCTACTACCCGCAGAGGCGGGTCTTGCTGGGCCGTCGTTTGGGATTCGCTCGGTGGCGGGAACGGAAGGGAGGGCGGTCGTACAATGCCTCCCATGGCCGACTCACGCGCGGCGGTCATAGCCGCGCTACTGGGCAATACAGTGATCGCAATCGCGAAGTTCTTCGCGGCGCTGATCACCGGCAGTGCCGGCATGCTCGCCGAGGCATTCCACTCCGTTGCCGACACCGGCAATCAACTGCTGCTGCTTCGTGGATTGGCCGTTTCGAGAAGGGGCCGTTCGGTGGAGCACCCGTTTGGACGCGGCAAGGAGGTCTACTTCTGGAGCTTCATGGTCGCCGTCATGCTCTTCGTCGGTGGCGGTGCACTTGCCGTGCAGCGAGGGATCTACGCACTACGCCATCCACATGAAGTCACCAACTTCGTAGCGAGCTTCGTGGTACTGGCCATCGCGGTCGTTCTCGAGTCACTGTCGCTTCGCGTTGCGAGGCGCGAGTTCAACCGAGAGCGCGGCTCGAGAAGGCTCTGGCGCTCTCTGCATTCGACGAAGGACACCTCGGTTCTGGTGGTCCTGCTCGAGGACAGCGCAGCAATCATCGGTCTGGTCATCGCCGGCGCAGGGCTGATGCTCACGGTCCTCACGGACACGGCCGTGTGGGACGGTGTAGCTTCGATCCTCATCGGCATCCTCCTGGGGCTGGTCGCAGTGCTGTTGGCGTCGGAGACGAAGGAGCTGCTGGTTGGCGAGGCGGCAACCCGCGCCGACCGATCCGCGATTCGCGCGGCGGTGCTCTCTGTAGGGGATGTTGAAGCCATTGGGCGTCTGCTGACGATGCACCTCGGGCCTCAGGAGGTCCTGGTCAACGTCGAGGTGGATCTGCAGGGCGGCCTCACCGGTGAGGAAGCCACCGCAGTGGTGAGGCAGATCGAAGATGCGATTCGTGGCGTGCTGCCCGAGGCCGGCGACATCTTCGTGGAGTCTGTACATGTCTGATGCGTCAGCTCCGGCCTCGTCGGCGAACCTCGGCCCAGGATTCGATACGCTGGCGATGGCACTTGACCTGCGCTGCCATGTCACGGCGGTCCGTGCCGGCGAGTGGACCGTGCATCATGCGGGACCTCACATCCCCGAGGGTGAGGATGTCGTGCTTTCCGCCGCTATGGCCACCACGCACCGGCCGCTCTCGCTCTTCGTTCGCAACGAGATTCCGATAGGTCGGGGACTGGGATCGTCGGCTGCGGCAATGGCGGCCGGCGTCGCAGCCGCGGTGCTCGCCGTCGGCGAGGATGTCGCGCGGGATCAAGTCTTCGACGCTGTCGCCGGTATGGAGGGCCACCCCGACAATGCTGCGGCCGCCGTGTTCGGTGGGTTGGTGTCGGTCGCCACCAGCGGCAACGTGATTGCGCTCGAACTCGCTCCACACCTGGAGGTGGTGCTCGCCGTTCCTGACGAGACTCTTCCGACGGCACTGGCTCGCAGTGTTCTCACGGACAGGGTCGATCGCGACGTCGCCGTCCGCAGCCTTCAGAGGCTGGTGGCGTTGGTTCAGGGCCTGCGGACGGGTGATGCCGACGCACTCCGGTCTGCTGGTGGAGACGAACTCCATGAGATCCCTCGAGTCCACCTCAACCCTTTCGCAGAACCCCTGATGGCAGCGGCGCTCGATGCCGGTGCCCTTCATGTGTGCTGGAGCGGCGCGGGCCCGTCGATCCTCGCGTTGACGAACCCCGACAGACGGGAGGCGGTCGAAGCAGCGATGAGCATCGCACTGGGTGACAAGGGAGCCGTTCTCACTCCAAGGGTTGACGTTCAGGGGCTGACCGCCTGAGTGGTTTCGGCTTGCGAACCCGGCTCGGACCGGGCAAGCTAGTGGTGTTAGCCCCAGAGCAGAGGTGTGGATGGGTTCCCTCATCAAGAAGCGACGCAAGAAGATGTCCAAGCACAAGTACCGCAAGCGTCGCAAGGCCAATCGCCATAAGAAGAAGTCGTAGGGGGCCGGTGGTTTGGGAGGTCCGACTCAGCCGGACCTCCTTCGCGTAGGTGTCGAATCAGGCGAGCGTCCCCCCATTGCGGATGAACGCCACCCATGCCGTGCCGAAGAAGAGGATGACGAGGACCATCAGGATGATCCCGATCAGCGACACGATGCCGGTGATCAGGAAGTAGGTCTTCAGTTTGCCCTGTGATTCGAGGAAGCGAGCCGCATCTCCCGTTTCGTGCGCTGCTTCCACCGCCTTTCCCGATTGCCACAGGAGGACACCTAGCCAGATCGGCAGCCATGCGAACACGATTCCAACGATCGAGAGGATTCCCAGCACCCCGCTCACGATCGAGATCGCACCGAGGAGCTTCATCCATGTCTTGGATTCGTACAGTGGCTGTGCCGCCTGGCGCACGGGAATCGATTCGGTCGGCATAGGCGGACCGAAGCCCTCCGGGTAGGTCATGATCACTTTCTCTCTCGTGTCGACTCGGGGTCTGCCTGGAAATTCCTCAACCGGAGTGAGTTCGTGACCACTGACACGCTCGAGGTGGCCATCGCAGCAGCTGCGAGCATCGGGCTGATGACGCCGAAGGCCGCAAGCGGGATCATCGCAGCGTTGTAGAGGAACGCCCAAAAGAGGTTCTGTTTGATGGTCCTGAACGTTGTTCTGGCGAGCCTCAAGGCGACGGTCACGAGTGCAGGATCACCGGACATCAAGATGACGTCCCCGGCCTCGATCGCGACGTCCGTTCCGGTGCCGATCGCGATGCCCAGGTCGGCTTGCGTGAGGGCAGGCGCATCGTTGATGCCGTCGCCGACGAACGCGACAACGTTGCCATCGTCCTGGAAGCGCTGCACCTGTTTGGCTTTCTCACCCGGGAGCACATCTGCCACGACGTCGCCGATGCCGAGCGCCGAGGCGATCGCCGTGGCGGTTGTCGTGTTGTCGCCGGTGATCATGCCAACCCGAACGCCCATCGTCGTCAGATCCGAGACTGCCCCCACTGCGTGGCCACGGAGCGTGTCTGCGACTGCGATCACGCCTCGTGCTTGCCCATCCCAGCCGACGAGGAACGCGGTCTTGCCTGCCCGTTCGAACCGAGACGAAGCCGTGGCGCACTCGTTCGGGACGGTGAGACCGGCGTCCTCCAACAGGTGTGCCCGTCCGACGTAGACCTCTCGTCCGTCGACCATCCCATGTACGCCAAACCCGGGGAGGTTCTCGAAGGATGTGGGTCGCACGACGTCGAGATCCCGCATCTCTGCCGCAAGCACCACCGCCCTGCCGATCGGGTGTTCGGAGGAAGACTCCACCGAACCTGCGAGCCGTAGGAGCGTCGACTCGCCATCGAGCGCTTCCACATCGGTCACCTTCATGACGCCATTCGTCAAGGTGCCGGTCTTGTCGAACAGGACTATGTCGACCGCCCGGGAGCGTTCGAACAGCTCTGCACCCTTGAAGACGACGCCGAGCCGGGCCCCACGACCGCTTCCGACCATGATCGCCGTCGGTGTTGCCAGCCCAAGTGCACAAGGACACGCGACAACGAGCACGGCGACGCCTGTGGTGAGAGCGCGAGCGAGATCACCGCTCGAGACGATGTACCACACCACGGACGTCAATACGGCGATGCTGATCACGATGGGAACAAAGATGCCCGCCACTCTGTCCGCGAGTTTCTGTACGGGTGCCTTGGTTGCCTGTGCCTCCTCCACCAGATGGACGATCTGCGCCAGAGCCGTTTCGGTGCCGATGCGGGTAGCCCTCACGAGGAGGTTCCCTTGCTGGTTGATCGTCGCACCGAACACGTCGTCGCCGACGCTCTTGTCGACTGGTAGCGACTCGCCGGTCAGCATGCTCTCGTCCAACGAGGATGTTCCCTCAACGATGGCGCCGTCTGTTGGGATCTTCTCCCCCGGACGAACGACCATCAGGTCGCCTCTGTGCAACTCCGCTATCGGAAGCATGACTTCTGAGTCGTCCCGCCGGATCCTTGCTTCTTTCGCTCCCAGCTCCATCAGAGTGCTGATCGCCTGTGAAGCTCGACCTTTCGCCCTCGCCTCGAAGAATCTGCCGAGGAGGATGAACGTGATGATCGCCCCGGCGGTGTCGAAGAACAGAGGTTTGTCGGCGAAGAACGCCCACACCGAGTAGCCATAGGCGGCGAGGGTGCCCACCGACACGAGCGTGTCCATCGTCGCGTCGAATGTGCGAAGTCGCTTGACGGTGATCCTGTGGAACTGGAGACCGAAGAGGAACTCGACAGGGGTGACGAGTATCCACTGGAGAGGTCTCGACCAGTCGCTGGTCACCACCATCGCGAGGATCACGACAGGAATGGTGAACGCCGCAGCCCCGATGAAGTTGCGAAGCTGGGTTCGTTCCTCTTCGTTGAACCGCTCGGTGACATCGATTCGTTCCTGCTCGGCTACGACCTCATGCATGTCGTAGCCGATCTTGCGCACAGCCTCGATCAGATGGTCCACGTCTATGCTCGGGGCAGCGACAACGCGCGCCTCGGAGCCGGCGAAGTTGACGATGGCCTCGTCAACACCATCCTGCTTCGAGAGAATTCGTTCGATGCGGATGGCGCACGACGCGCAGGTCATTCCCTCGACGTCAAATGTCCGATCGAGGGTTTCAGTGTCCATCGACCTCGTATCCCTGGTCTTCGATTGCATCGACGATCGTCGCCAGGGGAAGGGTCGAGTCATCCCACGTCACGTCGACGGTCTTGGCATCGATGTGAACCTCCACGGAGTCGATACCCGCGAGCGGACGGACCGCGCCTTCTATGGACATCTTGCAGTGACCGCAAGAGATGTCGGGTACAGAAAGAGTCATAGTGCTCATTGAACCTCCAGGTCGAGTCTCGGTGCCGGCCCGGTGACCGCCGCCGTGTACTTCATCGTTTCCATCAACTCGTCGACGATCTCCGCGACGCGGTGTTCCCGGACCGCCTCGGCGACGCAGGTTTCCAGGTGGTTCTGCAGAACGATCCGGTTCACCCGTTCCAGGGAAGCCTGCAAGGCGGACACCTGTTTCATCACATCCGGGCAGTACCGGTCGGCCTCCACCATGGAGATCACTCCATCGAGGTGCCCGCGTATCGTCTTCAAGCGGGTGAGTGCGCTTCGCTTGTGTTCGTCCTTCATGACCCGCTCAGTATACCCCACCCGGGGTGGGGTGGGGTAGGTGGTCATGAGTGAGGCCCCGGAGGAGGGGACTTCCGGGGCCTCGAACCGGCGCCTGGGTGGAGGGGGGAAACTGGGCGCCGTGACTTTGATGCGTCTCACGTACCTTCGGGAACGACCCTTCCGCGAACGCGAGGGAAGCGAACCGGGGCGTGGGAGTAGCAGTACTCACGCCGGTTGTACATGGAGAGACGAGTGTTGCAGCCCTTTTCGGCGCACACCCTGTCCTCGCCGTACTTCCGGGACGGCCGCAGTCCACCCTTCAGTCGTGCACCTTTCAGTGTGTCTGCCATGTCTGCCCTCCGTCTTCAGATGGAGTGTCGGGCTACGTTACCCGACCCCGTTAGGAATTGCACCTATTTCGACGTTCTGAATGGTGTTTTTATTCCCTGATCACCATTCTGTCAAGCAAGTGTGCATGACGAAGGTGAACGGGGCGTGAACGTGCCTTAAAGAAATCGTGAAAATCGGTGGGCCCCGCCCGTAGTCTTCAGTCCTCAGTAGGAGCTCGACCCCATGCGACTGTAGACCGAGGGGCCGGGGGCCTTACCGAGAACTCAAGACTGAGAACCGACAACCGCGAGCCTGCGAGCTACTACCGTGTGGCCCGTGGAGACAGGGCTTTCTGGACACGGCGTGATCGTGACGGGTGGCGCCGGCGGCATCGGAACGGCCGTTGTGCGAGCGTTCGCGGCGGAGGGGGCGAGGGTTGCGGTCCACTACCGCAGGTCAGAAACCGCGGCGAACCGCCTCGCCGAAGACGTAGGTGGTCTCGCACTGCATGCCGACCTGACGGTTGAAGAACAGGCCGACGCGTTGATTCCAGAAGCAGCGCGACGTATCGGCCGGCTCGACGTGTGCGTTGCCAACGCCGGTGTGTGGCCGTCGGAAGACCGTCCGCTGTGGGAGCTGCCTGTTGAACGATGGGAGGCGACGCTGCGAGCGAACCTCACCGTGACGTTCCTCACGGCGCGAGCGTTCCTTCGTCACGCTGCCACGACTGGGTCCGGCAGCCTGGTGCTCGTTGGATCGACGGCAGGCGTGTTTGGGGAAGCGGGACATGCAGACTACGCCGCCGCCAAGGGGGGGATCCTCACGGGTCTGCTGTTGAGTGTGAAGAACGAGGCGGCTCGGATCGGTGTCCGGGTCAACGCCGTGGCGCCGGGATGGACCGTCACTCCGATGACGACGGAGGCTCGTCAGGATCCCGCGCTCGAACGGCGCGTCACCGCCACGATGGCGCTGAAGAAGCTCGGGACCCCGGAGGATGTGGCTCACCAGATCGTGGTACTCGCCTCGGATCACTTGTCGGGACACGTGACGGGACAGATTGTGGTCGTCGCGGGAGGCATGGAAGGAAGGCTCCTTCAGGAGTGATAGATCTCGCTTCCGGCCACCCAGGTAGC
Organism: uncultured Acidimicrobiia bacterium; assembly: GCA_964594235.1. Classification (GTDB taxonomy): domain Bacteria; phylum Actinomycetota; class Acidimicrobiia; order Spongiisociales; family UBA4744; genus CAYLHS01. The sequence continues at coordinate 2,827 of CAZQMF010000009.1, read as the reverse complement.
CACTACTCGGGTACGTCGAAGCGAATCCGGTGAAGCGAGCACAGGGTCGCGGTCGACGACGGTGAAGTCGGCCGGCGCGCCGGAGGAGAGAGGGACCTGTTCACCGAGTGATTCGGCGGCACTCGCCGTGAAGAGGGCAAACGCCTGCTCCGCGGAGAGTGACTCTTCCAGATGGAAGCCTCCACGGTCTCGTGCAGCTGCCATTCCTGCGAACGGGTCAGGCGACTCGACAGGAGCGTCAGAACCACCGGATGTCGGGATTCCTGCTCTGTGCATCGCAGCGAATCGATAGACGAGGGAGGCTCGGTCGGAACCGAGCCTCCGGGAGAGCCAGGGGCCGTCGGATGGTACGAAGGCGGGCTGCACGCAGGCTGTCACGCCCAGGTCGGCCATGCGTCCCAGTTGCTCGTCATCGGCGATCGACGCATGTTCGACACGGAGACTGCGTGGGGATGCCCCCTCGTCGATGAGCTCTTCGAAGCAATCCAACACCTTGTCTATGGCCAGATCGCCGATGGCGTGGACGGCGACTATGCCACCTGCATCCAGGGCGACTCGTGCCCGGGAGATCACGTCTGCACGGTCCAGGCGGAGGACGCCGGCGGTGGTTGGGTCATCATTGTATGGCTCGCGTAGCGCCGCCGTTCTTCCTCCGAAACTGCCATCGGCGAACGCCTTGACCCCACCGAACATCAAGAGAGAGTGGTCGAGCGCGCGGATCGTAGGCTGATCGAGGGCCTCGACGATGGCGTGGACTCGCAGAGGGAGGTCACCGGCGAGGTCGATGAGCGGCTCGATCCGCTCTGACCATGCAGACGTGACAACGGCACCAATCGAGGTGATCCCGAGCGTGCTGAGGTGCTGTAGGACGGCGAGGAGCCGTCCGGGCTCGACGGGAGCGGTCTCGAGCCGTGAAGCAACCAGCGAGATGGCGGTCTCTCTCAGGATGCCGGTCGGAGCGCCGCCGTGATCCCTGTCGATCGCTCCCCCTACAGGATCGGGAGTGGCAGGATCCAGCCCGGCCGCCTCGAGAGCGGCAGTGTTGGCAATGGCGATGTGCCCGCACACCCGGTACAGCAGGACAGGTCGGTCGATGTCATCGAGGTCGTGTCGGGTGGGGAGCCGACCGTCGGACAGGGTGTGTTCGTCCAGGCCGCTCCCGATGATCGTCCCCTCCGTTTGGGCGATCAGCGCGCGCAACTCCGTGATGTCGGCGATGTCTCCTAGGTCCAAGCCTGGCGACGCCAGCCCGAGCGGGTGGAGGTGAGCGTCGCGAAGCCCCGGTATGACCACGGCAGCGGGGTAGTGGACCTCCAGCGTGTCCTCCGATCGGAGGCTTCGGGCATCGCCGACTTCGATGACGTGGCCGCCATCGATGAGCAGTCCTGTGGCGGAGGAGCCGGTTGGTGTTCGGATCGAATCGGCGACGATCAGTCGTTTCAACCGGGGAACTTCCAGATGAGTTCGTCGAGGGGTTTGCGCCCGCCGTACCGTCGCTGCGTCCGCGCAGCACTCTCTGCCTGGATGTCCGGATAGCCGAACGCGATCGCGTACCTGCATGTGTGCCCTTCCGGGAGGCGAAGGGCGCGGTGGGCGCACTCGGTGTCGTGGAGCGTGATGGGACATGAGCCGATTCCGAGCGCCGATGCAGCGAGCATCATGTTCTGGGCGACGCGACCGATGTCGAACTCGTAGCCGTCAGGTAGGCGAACGAGTGCCACTCCGAAGGTGGCGTTGAGCATTGGCACGGAGAAGGTGCCGCAGGCCGCGACGCTCGCTCGTGAGGCCGAGTCACGCAGTGGGATGAACGCCCACCGTTGGGTGTTCTTCGAGCTGCCTGTCCAGCGCCCGGCTTCGAGGATCCTGGCGATGTCCGGTTCGGGGATGGATTCCGCCGCGAAGTTGCGAGTGACGCGAAGGCCTTTGACGAGTTCGTAGGGTTCCATCAAGTCTCCTTCAACCATTGGTCACGACCGAGGTTAGAAGGGATCTGAGAGGTTCATGTGCGATCCCGTTGGACACGACGAAGAGAGAGTCGAGCGGCGTCGATGGGACCCCCCCTAGATCGGTGGCGACTCCACCAGCCTCACGAACGAGGATGAGTCCTGCTGCGACATCCCAGGGTTTGAGGCCAATCTCCCAGAACCCATCGAGCCGTCCAGCTGCTACCCACGCGAGATCCAGTGAGGCAGTCCCCATGCGCCTGAGGCCTTGGACGCGTGCAAGCACGGTCCCGACGACGGCGCCGAGTTCGTGGGCGCGCTCCTGGCGGTCATAGGGGAATCCGGTTCCGATGATGGACGAACCGAGTTCGGCGTTCGAGACCGCCAGCCTGTGACCGTCGAGCCAGGCGCCACCCCCGATGACCGAAGAGAACTCCTCGCGGCGGAACACGTCGATGACGACTCCAACGAGCGGAGCCCCGTCTTCGTAGAGGGCGACCGAGACTGCCACATGCGGAATCCCATGGACGAAGTTGACCGTGCCGTCGAGCGGATCGACGAGCCACCACCGGCCTTCGGTTCCAACGACACGTGGATGCTCCTCCGCCAGGATGGCGTCCGCGGGGCGGTGGTGTGTCAGCAGCGAGAGGATCCGCTCTTGTGACTCCGTGTCGGCGTTGGTGACGGGATTCACCGCTCCTTTGTAGACCACGGAGTGAACGTGGCGAGAGCGGACCACCTCCGCGCCGAGTCGGGCAGCCTCCAGTGCGAGATCCAGATCGTCCACGTCGATGACTCTAGAACCGAAAAGGGAGGAGGCCACCCGCGCGGGTGGCCTCCTCGGCCAGCCCGGAGACAGCGTCTCCGCCAGGGACGGCCGGCCT
>CAZQMF010000008.1:0-44891 GCA_964594235.1 uncultured Acidimicrobiia bacterium | reverse complement strand
TCGTCGAGATCCCGCATGTTCCCCACCTCCTCCGACACCATCATGCTCCAGAACCCAGGCAGGTGACAAGCCCGAAACCGGACATCACACCCGGAGAGATGATCCACCCAGGTTTCCGCTCGGCCGGGAGACCGCTATTCTACGAGCCGCCCGAGCTGGCTTCGGGCTTGCCGGGATGCCCGAGCGGCCAAAGGGAGCAGACTGTAAATCTGCCGGCGATGCCTTCGGAGGTTCGAATCCTTCTCCCGGCACCACCGCCGAGACGGCCCTCCGTCGCGACGGGCTGACAATCCGGCCTCCTTAGCTCAGTTGGTAGTAGCGCCGCCATGGTAAGGCGGAGGTCTCCGGTTCGAGTCCGGAAGGAGGCTCGCACTCCAGCCCTCTGGGTGCGGCTGCGGCCGCGAGGGTGCATGAACGAAGTCGAGGCGGCGTAGCTCAGTAGGTGAGAGCGCTCGACTCATAATCGAGAGGTCGGCAGTTCGAGTCTGCCCGCCGCTACAAGGACAGAGAGAGGTGTGTGATGGCGAAGGCGAAGTTTGAGCGTACGAAGCCGCATGTGAATGTGGGGACGATGGGTCATATTGATCATGGGAAGACGACGTTGACTGCTGCGATTACTCGGGTGTTGGCTGAGCGTGGTGGGGGGACGGTGTTTACGTCGTTTGATGAGATTGATAAGGCGCCTGAGGAGCGTGAGCGGGGGATTACGATTCAGATTGCGCATGTGGAGTATGAGACGGATGCTCGTCATTATGCGCATGTGGATATGCCTGGGCATGCGGATTATATCAAGAATATGATTACGGGTGCTGCGCAGATTGATGGGGCGATTTTGGTGGTGTCTGCTGCGGATGGTCCGATGCCTCAGACGCGGGAGCATGTGTTGTTGGCTCGGCAGGTTGGGGTGCCGTATATTGTGGTGTATTTGAATAAGACGGATCAGGTTGATGATCCTGAGCTTCTGGATTTGGTGGAGTTGGAGGTTCGGGATTTGTTGACGGAGTATGAGTTTCCTGGTGATGAGTTGCCGGTGGTTCGTGGGTCGGCGTTGAAGGCGTTGGAGGGGGATGTTGAGGCTGAGGGGTCGATTCTGGAGTTGATGGATGCGGTGGATTCGTATATTCCGGAGCCGGTGCGTCCGACGGATCGTCCGTTTTTGATGCCGATTGAGGATGTGTTCTCGATTACGGGTCGTGGGACGGTTGTGACGGGTCGTGTGGAGACGGGTGTGGTGCATGTTGGCGATGAGGTGGAGATTGTGGGGATTCGTCCGACTCGTAAGACGGTCGCGACGGGTGTGGAGATGTTCCGCAAGTTGTTGGATGAGGGGCGGGCTGGGGACAATATTGGGGTGTTGTTGCGTGGGGTAGGTAAGGATGAGGTGGAGCGGGGTCAGGTGTTGGCGAAGCCTGGGTCGATTACGCCGCATACGGTGTTTGAGGCGCAGGTGTATGTGTTGACGAAGGAGGAGGGTGGCCGTCATAACCCGTTCTTTCCTGGGTATCGGCCGCAGTTCTATTTCCGGACGACGGATGTGACGGGTGCGGTGACGTTGCCTGAGGGTACCGAGATGGTGATGCCTGGTGACAACACGGAGATGACCGTCGAGTTGATCACCCCGATCGCGATGGACGACGGCCAAAAGTTCGCCATTCGTGAAGGTGGCCGCACCGTCGGTGCCGGCACCGTCACCAAAGTCATCAAATAGCGAAGCGAGCAGCAGATGCCAGAAGGACACAAGATCCGAATCCGCCTGAAGGCGTATGACCACGAGGTGGTCGACGAGTCGGCGCGCAAGATCGCAGAGACCGTTATCAGAACACAGGCGAAGGTCAGGGGCCCCGTGCCACTGCCCACCGAGATTCATCGCTACTGCGTGATCCGCTCGCCATTCGTGGACAAGGATTCCCGGGAGCACTACGAGATGCGCATCCACAAGCGTCTGATCGACATCCTCGAGTTGACGCCCAAGACCGTGGACTCGCTGATGAGGCTCGACCTCCCGGCAGGCGTGGAAGTGGAGATCAAGCAGTGAAAGCCATTCTCGGAGAGAAACTCGGCATGACGCAGGTCTTCGATGACGACGCCAGGGCGATCCCTGTCACCGTCATCAAGGCGGGCCCATGCAGAGTGACGCAGATCAAGCGTCCGGAGACCGACGGATACGCGGCGGTGCAAATAGCGTACAAGGAGGCGAACGGCGTCAACCGTCCGCTCGCTGGGCACTACGCCAAGGCGGGTGTCGCCCCATCGCGCCACCTCGTCGAAGTACGGGTCGACGATCCTGATGCGTATGAGATCGGGCAGGAGATCACCATTGCCGACGTACTCGTCAAGGGCGCAAAGGCCGATGTTGCAGGTGTTTCGAAGGGGAAGGGTTTCCAGGGCGTCATCAAGCGTCACAACTTCAGCGGCCAGGGAGCGAGTCACGGCGTGCACCGTGTCCATAGAGCTCCAGGTTCGATCGGAGCGTGCGCGACGCCTGCGAGAGTCTTCAAAGGGCGCAAGCTCCCAGGTCGGATGGGTGGCGAACGGGTCACGATGCTCAACCTCGACGTCGTCGACATCGACTCCGCCCGCGGTCTGATCTTGCTCGGTGGATCAGTGCCGGGCCCCAAGGGCTCGGTCGTGCTCGTGAGAGAGGCGGTGAAGGCTCGTGGCTGATACATGCACAGCGGCCCTGTTCACGAGTGACGGGACTCGCGACGGCGACGTACGCCTGAATCCCGAGATCTTCGGTATCGAACCCAACGAATCTGTGATGCACCAGGTGGTGACCGCGCAGCTCGCCGGGGCTCGCTCCGGTACGGCGTCGACGAAGACGCGGGCCGAAGTCCGCGGCGGGGGCAGGAAGCCGTGGCGTCAGAAGGGTCTTGGCCGTGCTCGCCAGGGTTCGATTCGAGCCCCCCACTTCGTTGGCGGCGGCGTCGCGTTTGGTCCGCGCCCGCGTTCCTACGCGCAGCGCACGCCGAAGAAGATGAAGCGCCTCGCGCTGCGCAGCGCCCTGTCCGCTCGGGTTGCCGAAGGCAACGTGAAGGTTGTGCAGACGTTCGACTGGTCGGAGCCGAAGACCAAGCGGGCGAAGGCATTCCTCGATGCAGTGGACGCCGGGCGCAAAGTGCTCGTTGTGCTGGGCCGCAACGACCGCATTCCGGAGCGTTCGTTCAGGAACCTTCGAGGCGTGGCGATCGTGGAACCCGGCCAGCTCACCACGTACGACGTGTTGTGGGCCGACACGCTGGTATTCACCACGGATACCGTCGGTTCCATCGGTGGACAGGAGACCTACGACGTCACCGGGACCGATTTCGTAGAAGACACGGGAGGTGAGTCCTGATGAAGGATCCACGAGACGTGATCCTGACCCCCGTGGTGTCGGAGAAGTCGTACGACCTGATCGAGCAACACAACACGTACACGTTCGACGTCGTTCGGCGTGCGAATCGCACAGAGATCGCCAAGGCGATCGCCGAGATCTTCGACGTCACCGTGCTTCGGGTCAACACCCTCAACAAGCGCGGCAAGCAGAAGCGAACCGGCTGGGTGGTCGGCCGGCGTCAGGACATAAAGCGTGCGCTGGTGAAGCTCGCGCCCGGTGACACGATCGACATCTTTGGGGTGTAGCGATGGCAACGAAGAAACAGAAGCCGACGTCGCCCGGAAGGCGTTTTCGCACCGTCTCCGACTTCGCCGACATCACGAAATCGACTCCGGAGAAGTCGCTTCTCGACAAGAAGAGCAGCACGGGCGGACGCAACACCCACGGTCGCATCACATCGCGTCACCGGGGTGGCGGTCACAAGCGGCGCTACAGGGTTGTCGACTTCCGCAGGACCAAGGACGGAATCCCCGCGAAGGTTGCGGCGATCGAGTACGACCCGAACCGGAACGCACGCCTCGCTCTGCTGCACTACGCCGATGGGGAGAAGCGCTACATCCTCGCGCCCGTCGGTGTGAAGGTCGGGTCGGTACTGGAGTCCGGATCGGGTGCCGAGATCAATCCCGGCAACGCGTTGCCGCTGCGCAATATCCCTGCAGGCACGATCGTGCACGCGATAGAAATGCGCCCCGGAGGAGGGGCTAAGATGGCACGCTCGGCAGGCGCCTCGGTGCAGCTCATGAGCAAAGAGGGCGACCGGGCGCTGCTGCGACTCCCTTCAGGCGAGATGCGGATGGTGTCGCTCGACTGTCGTGCCACGGTGGGACAGGTTGGCAACACTGAGGCCGAGCTCGTCAAGGGTGGCAAGGCGGGACGTTCCCGATGGAAGGGTGTCCGGCCACAAAGCCGCGGCGTGGCGATGAACCCGGTCGACCATCCCCTCGGTGGGGGTGAAGGCCGGTCGTCGGGTGGACGTCACCCGGTGAGCCCATGGGGCAAGCCGGAGGGCAGAACCCGCAAGAAGAACAAGGCAAGCAACCGAGACATCGTGCGACGGCGATCACGGAGAGGACGGAGGTAGACGATGGCGAGGAGCCTGAAGAAAGGTCCCTTCATCGACGAGCACCTCCTCAAGAAGGTGGAGGAGCTCAATCGCAAGAGTGAGAAGCGGGTCATCCGGACCTGGAGCCGGCGTTCCACCGTCATCCCCGAGATGGTGGGCCACACCATCGCGGTGCACGATGGTCGCAAGCACGTACCGGTGTATGTGACCGAGGCCATGGTTGGCCACAAGTTGGGCGAGTTCGCCCCCACGAGAACGTTCCGTGGTCATGCCGGTTCACGCGAGAAAGCAGCGAGTAGACGATGAGGGTACGAGCGCAAGCCAAGTACATCCGCCAGTCGCCGTACAAGGTGCGGCGTGTGTTGGATCTCGTCCGGGGACTGCCGGTCGAAGATGCGCGCCACGTGCTGTCGTTCACAGATCGCAGGGCAGCGGCGACCGTGCGCAAGGTACTCGATTCGGCGGTTGCCAACGCCGAGCACAACCACGCGCTCGATGCCGACGAGCTGTTCGTCGCCCAGGCGTATGCGGACGAGGGTCCGACCCTCAAGCGCTGGCGTCCACGGGCGAGGGGTCGTGCGACGCGCATCCGCAAGCGGACCAGCCACATCACCATCGTCGTGTCAGAAGAGAGCGAGGCGTAATGGGCCAGAAGACACATCCCTACGCATTCCGCCTCGGCGTGGTGACGGACTGGAAGTCGCATTGGTACAGCGACAAGGACTACGTCGACCTCGTGAACGAGGACTGGAAGATCCGCGACTACATCACGTCCGAACTCAAACGCGGTGCGATTTCTCGCGTGGAGATCGAGCGTACGCGAGACAAGGTCGTCATCGAGGTGCACACCGCTCGACCAGGCGTCGTGATCGGTCGCCGTGGTGCCGAGGCCGAGCGAATCAGGGAAGGGCTCGAAACGCTGACCGGACGCAGGGTCAAGTACAACGTGATCGAGGTCAGAGACCCCGACCAGGACGCGCAGCTCCTCGCGCGAAGCGTCGCCGATCAGCTCGAAGGTCGCGTGTCATTCCGCAGGGCAATGAAGCGAACTGTGGCTGCCGCGATGAAGGCGGGTGTCCAGGGCGTGCGCGTCGAGTGCAGTGGCCGTCTCGGTGGAGCCGACATGGGACGGCGCGAATGGTACCGGGAGGGGCGGGTGCCGCTCCATACGTTGCGGGCGGATATCGACTACGGGACCGCGACCGCGCGTACGACCGTCGGTGCGATCGGTGTGAAGGTGTGGACATACAAGGGTGACCTGGTCGCTTCTCTGAAGGCGACCCGGGAGAAGCTCGCCGCCGAGATCGCGATGGCTTCAGGCAAGCCCAGCCGTGTTGCACCCGCCAAGGCGAGGGCAGAAGAAGCGGTCGCAGGCAAGCCCAAGCGCCGCGTCATCGAGGCCGGCGGCGGCCGCCGAATTGTCGAGGGTGGCGGCAAGCGCAGAGAGGGAAAACGTCCTGCCGACGAACCCCGCACACTCTCGAGCAAAGAGGCAGAGGACGCCTACTACGAGGATCTCGCGGACACGGAGGCGCCGGTCGACGGCGTCGAGGACACGGAGGCGATCGAAGCAGTCGCAGCCACCGAGACTGAAGAGATCGTCGCTGAGACGCCTGAAGTCGTGGAAGAGGCTGTTGGCGAGTCGTCTGAAGCCGTTGAGGTTGAAGAGGTCGTTGCTGAGACGCCTGAAGTCGTGGAAGAGGCTGTTGGCGAGTCGTCTGAAGCCGTTGAGGTTGAAGAGGTCGTTGCTGAGACGCCTGAAGTCGTGGAAGAGGCTGTTGGCGAGTCGTCTGAAGCCGTTGAGGTTGAAGAGGTCGTTGCTGAGACGCCTGAAGTCGTGGAAGAGGCTGTTGGCGAGTCGTCTGAAGCCGTTGAGGTTGAAGAGGCTGTTGCTGAGGCGCCCGAAGTCGCCGAGGACGTCGCGGGAGCAACGGTCGACGACGCCGTTGATGATGCGAAGGAAGGCGAGTAGCCCATGTTGATGCCGAAGCGAACCAAGTATCGCAAGGTCCATCGTGGGCGCCGGACCGGCACCGCCAAGGGCGGAACATCGGTGGTGTTCGGCGACTACGGATTGAAATCACTCGAGGCAGCATGGGTCACCGCTCGTCAAATCGAATCTGCTCGTGTCGCTATCAACCGAACGATCCGTCGTGGTGGGAAGGTGTGGATCACGATCTTCCCTGACAAGCCGGTGACGCAGAAGCCGGCCGAGACCCGCATGGGGTCGGGGAAGGGCAGCCCCGAGTTCTGGGTCGCGGTCGTCAAGCCCGGACGGGTGATGTTCGAGCTCTCGGGAGTGACCGAAGACCTGGCACGCGAGGCCATGCGCCGAGCCGGCCACAAACTGCCCGTCAAGACCAAGTTCGTGACACGGGAGGACACGTGAAAGCGTTCGACTTGCGTGAGCTGACCGCGGACGAACTGCACGACAAACTCGCGGAGACCAAGGCCGAGTTGTTCAACCTGCGGTTCCAGCTGGCGACGAATCAGCTCGATGATGCCTCACGGATCCGTGAGGTACGGAAAGACGTTGCTCGGATCCTGACCGTCATACGAGAGCAGGAGATCCAGGCGTGGCTTGATCAGGAGGGTGAGTGATGGAGGATCGAGCACGGCGGAAGTCGCGTGTCGGCGTGGTCGTCTCCGATGGCAGAGACCAGACCGTGACCGTAGAGGTCCAACAGCAGATCCGCCACCCCCGCTACAACAAGATCGTTCGGCGCCGCAAGCGGTACCACGTTCACAACGAAGGCAACGATGCCCGCAATGGCGACACGGTACGCATCATGGAGACACGGCCGCTGTCAAAGACGAAGCGGTGGCGGGTCGTCGAGATCCTGGAGCGCGCGAGATGATCCAGCAAGAGAGCAGATTGCGTGTCGCCGACAACAGTGGCGCAAAGGAGGTGTTGTGCATCCGCGTGTTGGGCGGTTCGACTCGCCGCTACGCGGGCCTCGGTGATACGATCGTCGGCACCGTCAAGGACGCCATTCCAGGCGGGACGGTGAAGCGAGGCGAGGTCGTGAAGGCGGTTGTCGTCAGGACCTCCAAAGGCTACCGGCGCAAGGACGGCACCTACATCCGTTTCGACGACAACGCGTGCGTCATCATCGACAACAACAGCCAGCCCCGTGGGACGCGCATCTTCGGACCCGTCGCAAGGGAACTGCGCGACAAACGATTCATGAGGATCATCTCACTGGCACCGGAGGTGCTGTGATGCGATTGCGACAAGGTGACAAGGTGAAGGTCATCACCGGCAAGGACGCCGGTGTAGAAGGCCGCGTCGCCCGCGTCATCACCAAGAAGAACAAGGTGATCGTCGAGGGCGTGAACACCGCGCGCAAGCACCAGCGACCGCAGGGCCAGACGATGCAGGGCGGCATCATCGACAAGGACATGCCGATCGATGCCTCGAACGTGATGATCCTCTGCGAGGACTGCGGACCGACGCGGATCGGCTACAAGGTCGACGACGATGGCATCAAGTACCGGGTGTGCGTCAAGTGCGGAGGTGAGTTGTGAGTCCCCGCCTGAAAGACAGGTACCTCAACGACGTCGTACCCGCTCTCGAGAAGCAGCTCGGCACGGTGAACCCGATGCGGGTCCCGAAGTTCACGAAGATCGTTGTGAACATGGGTGTTGGCGAGGGCGCCGTGGATGCCAAACAGGTCGATTCGGCCATGGAGGAGCTCGGGCTCATCACCGGTCAGAAGCCTCGTCTCAACCGCGCGAAGAAGTCGATCGCCGGCTTCAAGATCCGCCAGGGCATGCCTGTCGGCGCCTCGGTGACACTCCGAGGTGACCGGATGTGGGAGTTCCTCGACCGGCTCATCGCGGTCGCCATTCCAAGGATCCGCGACTTCCGGGGTCTCAGCCCGAAGTCGTTCGATGGGCGCGGCAACTACTCGTTCGGTGTGACCGAACAGCTGATCTTCCCGGAAATCGACTACGACAAGGTGTCGAACATTCGGGGAATGGACATCACGATCTGCACGACTGCAGAGACGAATCAAGACGCGCGGGCGCTCCTCGATGCTTTCGGGTTCCCGTTCCGTCGACAGGACGCGAGGGTGTGAGGAGCGCATGGCCAAGAAGAGTCTGATTGCCAAGTCGAAGAGAAAGCCGAAGTTCAAGGTCCGGGGATACAACCGGTGCCGTAGATGCGGCCGTCCGCGTGCATACATGCGCGACTTCGGCATGTGCAGGATTTGCGTACGAGAGCTCGCGTCCAAGGGCGAGCTGCCCGGTGTGAGAAAGGCCTCGTGGTAGTCATGATGACCGATCCCATCGCCGACATGCTCACGAGGATTCGCAACGCGGGACAGTCCGGCAAGCCCGAGGTGTCGCTGCCGTCTTCGAAGCTCAAGGAACAGGTGGCAGGCATTCTGGCCTCCGAGGGGTTCATCGAGGGGTTCGAGACGCGGCAGGAGGGTGTCAAGAGGGAACTCGCGCTCCATCTCAAGTATGGAGCAAACCGCACCCCGGTGATCAACGGCATTCGGCGTGTGTCAAAGCCAGGACGACGCGTCTATCGCGGTGCTGGCGACCTCCCGCGGTCGCACGGGGGGCTCGGTGTGCTGGTCGTTTCGACCTCGCAGGGCCTACTGCCGGACCGGGAGGCGCGTCGACGCCGCCTGGGTGGCGAGATCATGTGTGAGGTGTGGTGACATGAGTCGCGTCGGCAAAGCCCCGATTCAGATTCCATCCGGCGTCGATGTGACCGTGCGTGGTCAGGACGTGTCCGTGAAGGGCCCCAGGGGATCGCTGGAGCGAACGTTCAGCGACAGGGTGCGCATCAGCGTCGAGAGTGGCGTTGCGACGGTTGAACGCTTCGACGACCAGCGGGAGTCGAGGGCGCTGCATGGCCTCAGCAGAGCGCTGCTGGCCAACATGGTCGTGGGTGTCAAGGACGGCTTCCGCAAGGAGCTCTCCATCGTCGGTGTCGGGTACCGTGCCAATCTGCAAGGGAGTGCTCTCGAACTGCAGGTCGGATTCAGCCATCCTGTGAAGATCGAAGCGCCGAAGGGGATCTCGTTCGAGGTTCCGAACCCGACACACGTGGTCGTGTCGGGCATAGACAAGGAGCTCGTCGGCCAGGTGGCCGCCGACGTTCGCAAGGTTCGGCCTCCCGAGCCCTACAAGGGCAAGGGAATCAGGTACGTCGACGAGTACGTACGAAGGAAGGCCGGCAAGGCAGGAGTTGCCCGATGAGAGGTTCACGAGAAGACGCACGTCAACGCCGCCATCGACGCGTCCGCAAGACGCTGAATGGGACGGTTGACCGGCCACGCCTGGTCGTGTTCCGCAGCAACCGGTACATCTACGCGCAGCTGATCGACGACGACGCAGGACGCACCCTCGCGGCCGCCTCGTCGCAGGAGAAGGCGTTGCGTGACAAGACTCTGACCAGGGAGACCGCTGCTTCGGTGGGCACACTGCTCGCCCAGCGAGCCGGCGAAGCGAAGGTGACCGACGTGGTATTCGATCGCGGCGGGTACGCCTTCCATGGTCGTGTGAAGGCATTGGCGGACGCGGCTAGGGAAGCCGGACTCAAGTTCTAGGAGCGGATGATGGCGGAAGTGCAGCAGCAACTCGACGAGCGAGTGGTACAGATCAACCGGGTCGCCAAGGTGGTCAAGGGTGGCCGGAGGTTCTCGTTCACGGCGCTCGTCGTCGTCGGAGACGGCCGCGGCAACGTTGGCATCGGCTATGGAAAAGCCAAGGAAGTGCCGGCAGCGATCCAGAAAGGGATCGAGGAGGCGCGCAAGGCCATGGTCGCGATCCCGATGGCGGGGACCACCCTGATCCACGAAGTGACCGGAGTCCACGGCGCATCGAGGGTGCTCCTCAAGCCCGCGTCGCCCGGCACCGGGGTCATCGCCGGTGGGGCCGTCCGCCAGGTGCTCGAGGCGGCCGGCGTCAAGGACGCCCTGGCCAAGGCTCTCGGATCTCCGACACACCTCAACGTCGCCAAGGCGACGATGAACGGACTGCTCTCCCAGATGCGGCCGGAGGAGGTCGCCGCCGCCCGCGGCAAGCGACCCGAGGACATCGCTCCCCCTGGACTGCTGGCAGCGTACCGGACGGCCGAACTCAGGAAGGCCGGGGGTGCAGTATGACGAAACTCAATGTGACGCTCGTGAAGAGCCCGATAGGACAGAAGCCGAAGAACCGTGCGACACTTCGCAGCCTGGGGTTGCGGCGCATGCATCAGACGGTTCAGCACAACGACACCCCGGATGTGCGCGGTATGTTGCACAAGGTGCGGCATCTCGTCGAGGTGGAAGAGAGCAAGTAGGAGGAAGTCCCGGCAAAGCGACGCAAGCCGAGACTGGAGACTGATAATGGCTGACGAAGAGAAGATCACGAAACTTCAACTCCACCACCTGCGACCTGCTCCCGGGTCCAAGCAGCCGAAGCGCCGCGTCGGTAGGGGCGAGTCGGGGCGCCGCGGGAAGACGGCAGGACGCGGGACCAAAGGTCTGAAGGCCCGTAGCAAGCTGCGGATCGGGTTTGAAGGTGGGCAGATGCCGCTGACGCGCAGACTCCCCAAGTTGCGCGGCTTCAAGAACCCGAACAAGGAGTACTTCGCGCTGGTCAACGTGGAGGCGCTCGAGGCGTTCACAAAGGGCACGACCGTCACGCCCGACGAGCTGCGTGCACGTGGCATGATCAAGAAACGTGGGCGGGTGAAGGTGCTCGGCGAAGGGGCCCTCAGCAAGGCGCTGACGGTGCAGGCCCACGCCTTCAGTCAAACCGCGATTTCCAAGATCGAGGCCGCCGGCGGCACCGTACGAGTCATCGAGCGCTGATCGGGTCATGCTTTCCATCTACCGCAACATGTTCAAGATCCCCGACCTTCGGGGAAAGATCCTGTTCACACTGGGGATCTTCGCCGTGTACCGCCTCGGCGGTGCCATCCCCGTGCCTGGGGTCAGCCTTCAGGCTGTTCACGACCTGGCGCAGACGGGCCAGCAGGCGGGGATCATCGGCCTGCTGAACCTCTTTTCCGGCGGAGCGCTGCAACGATTCTCCGTGTTCAGTCTGGGGATCATGCCGTACATCACGGCTGCGATCATCATGCAGCTGCTCGCTGTCGTGATACCGAAGCTTCAGTCGTTGCAGGACGAGGGGGAATCGGGCCAGAAGGTCATCACTCAATGGACCAGGTATGTGACCATCCTGCTGGCACTGCTTCAGTCGACGGGCCTCACCTATCTGTTCAGCAGGGGCACGCTCACCAACGGCATCTCTCTCATTCCCAACTACACGCCTGCGCGGGTCGCTCTCATCGTGTTGACGATGACGGCCGGTACCGCGTTCATCATGTGGCTTGGCGAGCTGATCACCGAGCGGGGGGTCGGAAACGGCATGTCGCTCATCATCTTCATCGCCATCGCCTCCAGACTGCCCGCCAACTTCGCAGCGATCTGGGCTGGGACGCTCGGGTCGGGTCGTCCGGGCGGAGCGTCGATCTTCGCGGTCTTCATCCTCGTGTTCCTCGTCCTGATCGTCGGGATCATCTACGTCGAACAGGGACAGCGACGCATCCCCATCCAGTTCGCGAAGCGAGTTCGCGGGAGGCGGGTGCTCGGCGGCCAGAGCACCTACATCCCGTTGAAGGTGAACACGGCGGGCGTGATTCCCGTGATCTTCGCCACATCGTTCATGTACTTCCCGGTGCTGATCGCGACGGCCATTCCAGCCGACAAGGGGGCTTTCCTCGCCGCGGTTCGGAACTGGATCAGTGTGAACATCGGCAACAGCCAGGGCACGAGCACGTTCTACATCTTGCTTCTGTTCTTCCTGATCATCTTCTTCACCTACTTCTACACGGCGATCCAGTTCGATCCCGTCCGTCAGGCGGAGCTGATCCAGCGGCAGGGCGGGTTCATTCCGGGCGTGCGTCCGGGTAGCCAGACTTCAAAGCATCTCAGCCACATCCTGAACAGGATCACGCTGCCTGGATCATTGTTCCTGGCGATCGTCTCGGTGCTTCCGGCGATCGCGAGCGCAGTGTTCAGTGTTTCCGTCGGTTTCTCCGGCGTGTCAATCCTCATCGTCGTCGGCGTTGCGCTCGAGACGATGAAACAGATCGAGAGCCAGCTCACCATGCGCAACTACGAGGGCTTTCTGACGTGACAAGGCGGTACCTCATCGTCGGACCTCCGGGTGTCGGCAAGGGGACGCAAGCCGATCTCGTCGCAACCGAGTTTGGGATTCCTCACATCTCGACCGGTGCGATGCTTCGAGAGCACGTCGCTAATCGGACCGAACTCGGCGAGCATGCAAAGACGATCATGGACGCGGGTGATCTCGTGCCGGACGATCTCGTCGTGGCCATGCTCGCGCAGCGCATAGCCCGAAACGACGCCGAGGCGGGCTTCATCCTGGACGGCTTTCCGAGAAACATCGCGCAGGCCATCTCCCTGGACAAGTTGTTGCCCGAAGGGCTCGATCGAGTCATCGCCCTGTGGGTTCCTGACGAGGAGATCCTCAGGAGGATCACGGGTCGGCGAAGCTGCACGAACGGGCATGTCTATCACGTCACCGACAATCCACCGAAGGTCGAAGGGCTTTGTGACGTCGACGGGCTTGCTCTGTTCCAGCGAAGCGATGACACGACAGAGGTGGTCACGAACCGCCTTGCCGTGTACAAGGCGTCCACGGCCCCGCTGCTCGACTACTACGCCTCCATCGTCGTGAACGTCGAGGGGCTGGGGAGGGTCGAGGAGGTCCGATCGAGGGTGTTTGAGGCGATCGGCTCGTGATCACGATCAAGAACGAGCGCGAGTTCGCGAAGATGGCTGCTGCCGGTGCGACCGTCGCGGCCGTTCTCGACGCGGTGCGTGCTGCAGCAGCGCCGAACGTGACACTGAAGGAACTCGACGAACTCGCCGCCGAGATCATCAAGGACCGCGACTGCACGCCTTCCTTTCTCGGTTACCACGGCTACCCGGCGCACATCTGCACCTCGCCGAACGACGTGATCGTGCACGGGATTCCGTCCGAGTACCGGCTTCTAGACGGCGACATCCTTTCGATCGACGCCGGCGCGATTTTCGAGGGGTATCACGGTGATGCCGCAGTGACCTTTGCGATCGGGGAGATCCCACAACGTGTGCAGCGTCTGCTCGACAGCACCGAAGCGGCCCTGTGGGCCGGGATCGAGCAGGTTCTACCCGGAGCGAGACTCGGAAGCGTCGGGCATGCCGTCGAACAGGTGGCGAAGCGGGCCGGGCTGGGCGTCGTTCGCGAGTATGTCGGCCACGGGATCGGCCGCCAGATGCACGAAGACCCGCAGATCCCCAACTTCGGCACGGCGGGGACCGGTATGAAGCTCAGACGAGGCATGGCGATCTGCATCGAGCCGATGTTCAACCTCGGGCAAGAGGGAACCACGGTGGACCCGGACGGCTGGACGGTGAGAACGGCCGACGGTAGTCTGTCGGCACACTTCGAGCACACCATCGCGCTCACGGATGGCGGAGTCCGGGTGCTGACGCAACGACCGGATTTGGGTGAGGGCGCCCATGGCGGCTAGCCTTGCTCTTCGGTCTGTCGGGGCCAGTTTCTAGGTTTCCTGTGGCAAAACAAGATGATGTAATCCGGGTGCAGGGGACCGTCCTCGAGACACTTCCGAACGCGATGTTCAGAGTGGAAATCGAAGGCGGGCTCGAAGTGCTTGCCCATGTGTCGGGCAAGATGAGGATGCGGTATATCCGCATCTTGCCTGGTGACAAGGTTGACCTCGAGTTGTCGGCGTACGACCCGACACGAGGCCGGATCGTGTGGAGATACAGATGAAGGTGAGACCTTCGGTGAAGAAGATGTGCGAGAAGTGCCGGATCATCCGCCGGCATGGACGCGTGTGGGTGATCTGCGATAACCCTCGGCACAAGCAGCGGCAGGGGTGAGGAATGGCGCGTATTGCAGGAGTCGATCTTCCAAGAGAGAAACGAGCCGAGATCGGTTTGACCTACATCTACGGTGTGGGCAGGACGCGTGCACAGCAGATCTGTGAGGGCGTCGGCATCGACCCCGGCACGAAGATCCGTGACTTGACCGATGACGAGGTCGTCCGGATTCGTCGCTTCATCGATCAGAGCTACGGGGTCGAAGGTGACCTTCGTCGCGAGGTTCAGCAGAACATCAAACGGAAGATCGAAATCGGGACGTACCAGGGTGTTCGCCATCGCCGGGGACTCCCGGTGCGTGGCCAGCGTACCCACACGAACGCACGCACCCGAAAGGGACGGCGTTCCGCAATCGCAGGCAAGAAGAAGGTCAAGAAGTAGTGGCGAAACAGCAGCAGACAAAGCGGGTGCGCCGCCGGGAGCGAAAGAACATCGCTCACGGACAGGCCCACATCACGGCCAGTTTCAACAACACGATCATCAACATCACCGATCTCGACGGCAACACCATCGTGTGGACGTCCGGGGGAACGGTGGGGTTCAAGGGTTCACGGAAGTCGACACCCTATGCCGCCCAGGTTGCGGCAGAGGAGGCGGCCCGGCAAGCCGGCGAGCATGGTGTCCGCAAGCTCGATGTGATCGTGTCTGGGAGCGGCGGCGGTCGTGACACCGCCGTGCGAACACTTCAGAACATGGGCATGGAGGTCACGTTCATCCGTGACGTGACGCCGTTCCCACACAACGGTTGCCGACCGAAGAAGCGGAGGGGCTGATGGCGCGCTACACCGGACCCACACACAAGCTGTGTCGTAGGGCGCGACAGCCGCTCTGTCAGTCGAAGAAGTGCGCCTTCGACCGGCGGGCATACCCTCCCGGCGAGCACGGTCGTGGTCGCATCAGGGAGTCCGACTACCAGATCCAGCTTCGGGAGAAGCAGAAGCTGCGCGCCATGTATGGGGTGCTCGAACGCCAGTTCAGGCGCTACTACCGGGAAGCCGCGCGACAGAAGGGCATCACCGGTGAGAACCTGCTGCGGATTCTCGAGAGTCGACTCGACAATGTTGTGTATCGATCGGGGTTGGCCCAGACTCGTCCTCAGGCCCGCCAACTCGTGAACCACGGGCACTTCGAGGTCAACGGCGAGAAGGTCGACATCCCTTCGTATCAGGTGCGTGCCGGCGACGTCGTCACTCTTCGCGAACGGAGCCAGAACCTCATCGTTGTGGAGCATTCGGTCGGGACGGTCACCCACACGTTGCCCGAGTGGCTCGACATCGACGCGGACGCCCGAAGGATCGTCGTGCAGGACATTCCGAACAGAGCGCAGATCGACACGCAGATCCGAGAGCAGCTCATCGTCGAGTTCTATTCGAAGTAGGAGATCATCGTGCTGATCGTTCAACGTCCCCACATCGAAGAACAACCCGTCTCCGAGTCGCGTTCGAAGTTCGTGGTCGAACCGCTCGAACCGGGGTTCGGGTACACCCTTGGGAACACCCTGCGCCGGACGCTCCTTGCGAGAATCCCCGGTGCCGCCATCACGACCGTACAGATCGAAGGCGTGCAGCATGAGTTCTCGACGATCCCGGGTGTGGTCGAAGACATCGTCGACATCATCCTGAACCTCAAGCAGGTGGTGTTGCGTATGGAGGCGACAGAGCCCGCACAGATCATGTACCTGTCGGCGAAAGGCGCCGGCGAAGTGACGGCAGGCGATATCAAGACGCCGGCTGGTGTCGAGATCGTCAATCCGCGCTTGCACCTCGCCACGTTGTCGGCGACGGGCAGGCTGGAGATCGAGCTGACCGCAGAGAGAGGTGTCGGCTACCGGTCGGCCGATAAGAATCAGGCGACAGAGGTCATCGGGATCATCCCGATCGACTCGATCTTCTCGCCGGTTCGCAAGGTCACCTATCACGTCGAGCCGACGCAGGTAGGGCAGATGACCAACTTCGACCGGCTGGTGTTGGACGTCGAGACCGACGGGTCGCTCGAGCCGTCGGAGGCTGTGTCATCGGCCGGCAAGACGCTGCGCGAGCTGCTCGGGTTGTTCGCCGACATCGGAGAGGGTGTCGGACTCGAACTGGGCGACGTTGCGATCGCCGAACCCACATCGCCGGATCTCGAGCTGCCTATCGAGGCCCTCGATCTGTCGGAGCGTCCTCGCAACTGCCTCCGCCGCGCGCAGATCGAAACGGTCGGTGAGCTGGTGCAGAAGACGGCCGATGATCTGCTGAGCATCACCAACTTCGGGCACAAGAGCCTCGAAGAAGTCGTCGCCAAGTTGGACGAGCTTGGGCTCAGCCTCACCGGCAGTTCCGAGTCTGGGGGAGTCTGATGCCGAGGCCTCGCAAGGGTCCCCGTCTTGGGGGAAGCCCGTCTGCTGAGAAGGCGTTGCTGGGCAACCTCGCCCAGTCGCTCTTCGACGCGGAGAAGGTGACGACGACGGTCACCCGCGCCAAGGCGGTGCGCCCGCTCGCGGAGCGGCTGATCACCAAAGCTCGCCGAGGTGATCTTCACTCCCGCCGCCAGGTGCTCAAGGTGATCGGCAACACCGAGGTGGTGACCAAGCTGTTCGACGAGATTGCGCCCCGCTATGCCGACCGACCGGGCGGGTACACGCGCATCGTCCGCATCGGCCCGCGCCAAGGCGACAACGCCGAGATGGCGGTCATCGAACTCGTCTAGCGACGGCTTCGCCGTCGCGGTCATGGGTTCTCAGTTCTCGGTAGGAACGCGCCCTGGATCCGCGTGTAGCTCTCGACTTCCAGAAGGAAGTGCACCGAGCAGCCGTTTTGGGTTCCGGTGTGGCGGCCAACGACGCCGGTCCCAGGGTGACGTGTCTCACCGATAACCGACAACTGACAACCGACGACGACTCGCGTAGCGAGCCCCCGATATGATCGGCATCAATGCATCTGATCTTGGTTGGAGCTGGAGGAGTCACTCGAGACCTGCTCCGCGGCCTGGGCGAGCGCTGGTCCGTGACGGTGATCGATGTCGACCCGCAGCGCCTCGCGCTCGCAGCGGGCATCCGGCAGCTCACCAAGATCGTCGGAGACGGGTCGAGTCGTGTCGTGCTCGAGAGGGCGGGCTTGTCGGAGGCCGATGCGTTGGTGGCCGCGACGAACAGTGACCCGGTCAACCAGGAGGCGTGCCGGATTGCTCACGAATCGGGGCTTCTTCGAGTCGTCTCGGTTGCTGCCGACCCTGAACAGCTTGGTGCCTACCGTTCATTGGGCATCTCAGCGTTCTCCCCAGACCGCCTCATTGCACGGCGCATCGAGATCAACCTCGAACCCCGCCGCATTGCCTCTGCCGCATTCGCCGACGGCATGGCAGAGGCTGTCGAGTTCCGCATCGAGCAGGATTCCCCCTTGGTCGGGCGGTCGCTTCAGGAACTCCACACGGCCCGTTCACTGGTGGCCGCGGTGCTCCGAGAAGGTGAGCTCATCATCCCGCACGGGAGCACGGTCCTGAAGGCCGGGGACCTGGTGACGGTTGTCGCCGCCGCTGCCGACTACAGCGACATCGTGAGGGTGTTCACCGCCGGCATGGCACGGTTCCCGGCCAGCTTCGGACATCAGATCGCGCTTCTGATCGAAAGTGAGGCAGACCTCGCCGATCTGCTGCCTGAAGCGGCCCTGATGGCCCGCAACAGCGCCGCCGACTCGGTGCTCGTCCTGCACCCCCGCCTCGAGACGATTCCCCACAGAGCACGCATGGAGGAGATCGCGGATGTCATCGGAAGGATCCCCCAATACACCGACGAGGTCCACATCAGGATCCGTCCTATCGAGCGAGGGGAGTCCTTCCGATCTGTGATCGAATCGGAGAGCGTGGGCGTCGTTGTGGTGCGGGCCCCGGAAGGAGGGGGGCTGTCGCGTCGGATAGAGCTTTCGAGGTGTGCGAGGCGGATCAGGGGTTTGCGCAAGCCGGTCTTGTTCGCCGCCGGACGGGCGCCGTACAGGCACATCGTCGTCGAAGCCGGGGCGTCGGACACCGCTGGACGCGCCGCGATCGACCTGACGTCATACGGCAACACGAGGCTCATCGCCGTTGCGGCCGTCGCCCCAACGTTCATGGCAGGCGATGAGGCACTGACCGAAGCGAGGCTGGAAATCTCTCGAATCAGAGAAGAGGCCGCCGTCAAGGATGTCGCGGTGAAGCGTCTCGTTCGGAGGGGCAATCCCGTTCGGACCGTCACCGATGTCACCCACGGCGAGGGCCTGCTGGTGCTTCCGATGCCCGCTCGGCTGCCGACCGGTTCGAATCCCGGGCTCACCGGTCACTACCTCCTTCGTGCCGGGACGTCGGTGTTGCTGGTCCCGTCGGACGGTACCTAGCGATGTCGCCCGAGCAGCTCGTCGCGCGGGAGGCGCCGACCCTCATCTTGATCGCGTCGGCGGCGTTCGTGTTACCGCTGCTCTCCAGACGGCTTCGGACCCCGGGAGTGGTGCTGGAGATCCTGTTCGGGGTGCTGATCGGTCCAGTGCTGAAGATCGTGCAGGAGGGCCCGTTCCTGAACGAGCTGGGAGAGTTGGGATTGTTCCTGTTGATGTTCCTCTCGGGCTTCGAGATCGACCTCGGTATGTTCGATCGGCGTCGCCCGCGTCAGCTCCTCACCGGGCTCTCCGTGTTCGCCCTCACCGTCGTGACGGCGTTCGCCGCGTCCCGTGTGCTTGGCCACGGGCTCTTCGTGATGTTCATCCTCGCGACGACATCGGTTGGGCTCGTCGTTCCGACGCTGCGAACTACGAGACGGATCTCGACGCCGCTCGGACAGATCATCCTGATGTCCGCCTTGCTGGCCGACTTCCTGACCCTGCTCGGCGTGACCGCCATGGCGGTCGTGGTCGAACACGGCCTGACCGTCGAACTCCTGGACCTCCCTTTGTTCTTCGTGGTGGTGACCGTCGTGCTGCTGGTCGTTCGGCGAGCCGCGTGGTGGCGGCCCGAGTGGTTCGGGCGTCTGTTCGACACCGACGATCCTGAGGAGGTCGGGATTCGTGGGTCGCTCGCGTTGATGCTGGTCTTCGTCGGTCTCTCACTGGTCCTCGGCATCGAGCCCATTCTCGGGGCATTCCTTGCCGGCAGTGTGTTCGCGGTGGTGTTTCCTCACCGGGGAGCCCTTGAGCAGAAGCTCAGCGGGTTTGCGTACGGGTTCCTGATTCCGATCTTCTTCATCAATGTCGGCATCCGATTCGACCTCCACGAACTTGGGGATGCCCGAGTTCTCGTCGACTCGGCCGCCCTCATCGGCCTGGCGATACTCGTGAAGTTGATCCCTGCCCTAGCCCTCGCTCGAAGGAGGCGGCCTTTTCGCGAGGTTCTCGCCGCGGGGATGCTGCTGTCCGCACGGCTCAGTCTCATCATCGCCGTCGCCGAGCTTGGTGTGGAACTCGGCATCATCGATCGGGTGCTGGAGGCGCAGATCATCCTGCTCGCGGGTGTGACCAGCACACTTGCGCCCGCCGCGTTCAGGGCGCTGCTTCCAAAGCTGGAACCACGAACGGCTGAAGACTGACGGCCTTCAGCCGTTGTCGGTTTTCGGTCCTGAGTCCTGGGTAAGAGCGCGAGCCGCGTGCACCTTCGACCGTGGGGCGAGCCGTACCCGGTGCGGACGTGTACCTCCTCCAACGGTGCGAGCCGCGATGCGAGGTACAAGCTCGCTTCGCGAGCCCCTAGATGTCGAAGTGCTCGACGGAGGTCGTGACCTCTGCGAGCCGATCTGGATCGGGCGCGACGCCGATACCTGGACCGTCCGGCACGCCGATCGTCCCGTCGGACTCGAGCACGAACGGATCAGTGATGTCGCGTTCGAAGTAGCGGGACGATTCGGAGATGTCGGACGGAAGCGTGAAGCCGGGCAACGCTGCGAGTGCCAGATTCGCTGCCCGGCCCAGGCCGGTTTCGAACATGCCGCCGCACCATACGGGCACGCCTCGAGCCACGCACAGGTCATGGATGCGGCGCGCCTCCAGATAGCCGCCGACCCTCCCCGGCTTGATGTTCACGATCGAGCAGGCACCCAGAGAAAGCGCGAGGCGGGTCGCTTCTGTCGAGGTGATCGATTCGTCCAAGCAGATCGGCGTTCGAATCGTTCGGGCGAACGTGGCATGAGTGACGAGATCCCCGAACGGCTGCTCGATCATGGCGAGATCGAAGGCGTCTAAGGCGGAGAGGCGCGCCATCTCGGAAGGCCCATACGCGCGATTGCCATCGACCTGGAGAACCAGGTCGCTACCGAATGCCTCGCGTACAGCGGCGACAGGTTCGATATCCCACCCGGGCATGATCTTGAGCTTGACCCGCCGGTACCCGCGGTCGAGGTAGCGCTGCACGGTCTCCACCAACCTGGCCGTGTCGTGATCGATGCCGAGTGCCACGCCGACCTCGACTCGGTTGCCGGCTGCACCGAGGAACGTTGCCAGCGACGTGGCCGACGATCGAAGCTCGGCGTCGAGAAGGGCCATTTCGAGAGCGGCTTTGGCCATCCGATGTCCCTGTATCGATGCGAGGATGCGACCGAGCGTGAGTGCGGTGACGCCGCTTCCCGAAAGCAAAGGGAGTAGGACATCCCGAATGACACTGTGCGCGCCTGACACGTACTCGGATGTATAGATCGGCTCGTTCATGGCGACGCACTCGCCCCACCCGGTGCTGTCGCCCGTGTCGACAGCTACCAAGAGAACGTCCCGATCATGCTGGATTCCCAACGCCGTATGGAAGGGGGCAGCGAACGGCACGCGAATTCTGCGCAGCTCGACATCCATCAAGACCGACACTACAGGGCTCGCCCAGCGAGCCGGATTTGGGTTCTGGGTTTTCGGCAAGACACTCGCCCCGAGGCCTCGTGGCGGTCCCAGGCAGCGTCTTGCCGATGACTGATGACTGACGACTGATGACTGACGTCGGCTCGTGCAGTGAGTCGACGTGTGAGAACGTGTCCGGCTGTTGGTTCGCTGCTCTCGCCATGCTCGGTTTTCGGTTTTCGGTTCTCGGTAGGACGCACTCGCCCCCGGGAGCTGCGAGTGAGCTACGTTGGTGGGAACGGCCCCCTCCGTCCTCGGCCTGCGGCCGAGTCCACCTCCCCCAACGGTCGCTCTGCTCCCTGGGGGAGGAAACACGGCTCGCGAAGCGAGCGTTCAGTGCGCGAGGGTGAGCACCAACATGCTGAGTGCGATCAGCACGGCGAGGATCAGGCCGAGGACCGCCCAACCGGGAAGGCTGTCGGTGAGGGGGGCCCCGGTGGGATGCATCGGTTCGAGCACCTCTCTCGCGCGATCCCGGTCGACCGGATCGACGAGGAGGTAGACAGGCAGTGCCCCCGGATAGACGCCACCGACATCGTCCCCGACGAGAAGCGCCGGGATTCCGTCTGCTTCCAAGGACGCGCGAGCGAGCTCCGCTTCCGCTCTATGGGTGAACTCTGCGATTCGCTCCATGGAAAGACGATACTCAGCGTGGACTGATACGGTTGCCGGGTGAACGCGGCAGATCTCCACGAGCTGCTCGACGGCATCGTGCCGTTCGACGAACGCGAGAAGTCGTACCTCAACCGGATCAGGTCACTGGAAATGCCCGACCTCTTCTCGAGAACCTGCTTCGAGCCGGGTCATATCACCGCCAGCGGGTTCGTGCTCTCGCCGGATCGAACGTCTCTGCTGCTGGTGTGGCACCGGAAACTTCGCGCGTGGCTTCAACCGGGCGGTCACATAGAGCCAAGCGACGTGGACTTGATCGCTGCCCAGCGCAGAGAGATCGAAGAGGAAACCGGCCTGACCGACCTGGAATGGCTCGGACTGTTCGACGTGGACATCCACCAGTTCCCTGCCAGGGGCACTGACTCCGCGCACGAGCACTTCGACGTTCGGTCCGCCTTCGTCGCCGGGACCTGGAAGATCACGGCCGGCGACGGCGTCGACGAGTCGAAGTGGTTCGATCTGGACCGGCTGCCTCGCAGCGACCCCTCACTGCTGCGTCCTGCTGCAAAGCTCCGCTTGCTCGGGTCGAGCTAGAAACGGCCGCTGGTACGCTCCGGGGATGTTTCGCCAGATGGTGCGCGCCGCTCGACTCGATCGCCGGTTCTTCACGGAGCTGATCTTCGACGACTACGCAACCGGCAATGCGGTGATCGTCGTCGCACTCGTCTACGCGCTGATCGCGCTCACGATTGCGGTTGGCAGACCTCTGCAACTCTCCATGATTGGCCTGCTGAAATTGGTGTTGGGAGGCTTGGTCGGCTGGTTGATTCTCGGAGGGGCACTGTGGGTCGTCGGAGTCAAGCTGTTCAACGGCCGTGGGCGTGGACAGACAATCCTGCGCCTCATCGGATTCGCCCACGCGCCGCTCGTGGTGTCCGCTGTGGGTCTCCTCCTTCTGACACCCGTGGACACGGCGATCGTCGTCGTGGGCTTCGTGTGGTTCTTTGCGGCAGTCGTGTCGGCGACAAAGGTGCTCTTCGACTTCGACTTCTCCCACGCCGTCAGTGCCACCTTGCTCGCGTTCGCTGTCTGGTGGGCGGCGAGTCTCATCGGGCTCGGCCTCGACCTCACGGCGATCCTTGGACTTGGGTGATGCCCACCTACCGGCTGGACATCTCCTACGACGGCACGTCGTTTCACGGCTATGCGCGTCAGCATGATGTACGGACCGTTCAGAGCGTGTTGGAGGCTGCCCTGGCGAGGGTGGTCGGCCCCGTCGGAACGACCGTCGCCGGTCGCACCGATGCCGGTGTGCATGCCAGGCGACAGGTTGTCTCCTTCAGAACCGAAACGGCGGTCGATAGCGAACGGTTGATCCGTTCGCTCAACGGCCTCCTTCCGGTCGAGGTCGCAGCAACTGCATGCAGCGAGGTCAAGGAGGGGTTCTCCGCCCGGTTCACCGCAGTGTCACGGAGCTACCGGTACACGATCCTCAACCGGCCGGCACCCGATCCACTCCTGAGATTGACAACATGGCACATCCCGGAGACCCTCGATATCGAGGCGATGAAGCGTGCCGCCGAGGCGTTCGTCGGTGAGCACGACTTCGCGTCGCTGTGTCGTAGAGCCGAGGGACGCAGCACCGTTCGGCAGGTACTCGAGGCATCGTGGGTCCGAGACGGCGACATCGTCGAGTTCTGGGTGACGGCCACCTCGTTCTGCCATCAAATGGTGCGCTCGATGGTGGCACTGTGCGTCGAGGTTGGTCGAGGTCGGATCGACCCGGGAGACGTGCCTGCGATCCTCTCCATGCGCGATCGAGCTGCCGCCAAGGGAGCTGCGCCACCACACGGTCTCGTCCTGTGGGACGTTGCCTACCCGGACGAGTAGGCAGTCAGGGCCGCTCGGAGTTCGGCAGTCTGCTCGGGGCCGGCCGTCTCGACGGCGATACCGAGCTCCGTCGTTCCAAATGGCAGACCCGCACCTTCCCTGCGGTGGTTGACCGTGAGGACATTGGCTCCGAGATCGGCGATGAGATTCAGGATGCTCGCGAGCTGGCCGGGCGCGTCCGGGATGAGCACCCGGAACCAGGCGTATCGTTCGGCTGCCTCGAGGCCGTACCGGATGACCTTCCCGACGAGCAGCAGATCGATGTTGCCGCCGGAGAGAACGACGGCGATCGGATCCGGTGATGCTGGGAGGCGGTCCTCCAACAACGCAGCGACTCCGACCGAACCTGCTCCCTCCACGACCAGTTTCGCGCGTTCCATGAGCAGCATGACGGCCTGCGCCGCTTCGCGATCGTCGACGGTGACGATGTCATGGACATAGCGCTCTATGTGCCGAAACGCGAGTTCAGAAGGGACCGGCACGGCTATGCCGTCGGCAACCGTGGGGTGGTAGGGGACAGAAAGGGGGCGATCCAGGCCCCTTGAAGCGAGATACGGCGCAACCGAGGAGATTTCCACTCCGATGATCCGCACGTCGGGTTTGAGCGCCAATACGGCTACCGCCGTTCCGGAAATCAGGCCACCGCCGCCGACAGGGACGACGAGCGTGCCGACATCGGGCAGCTGCTCGACAATTTCGAGTCCCAGGGTCCCCTGGCCGGCGATGATGCCAGGATCGTCGAACGGATGGATGAAGCGGGCGCCGGTCTCCTCGGCGAAGTGGCGTGCCGCATCGACCGCCGCTTGAATGTCGTCACCCCCGAGTCGCACATCGGCCCCGTATGACCGTGTGGCCTCCACCTTGGGTATGGCAGCAGACGAAGGCATGAAGATCGTCGCCGGCACCCCCGCGAGCTGTGCTGCCAGCGCAACGCCCTGGGCATGGTTGCCGGCCGATCCTGCCACCACGCCGCCGGGGGCGTCGAGCTGTGCGATGACGTTGGAGGCGCCCCGGATCTTGAACGAGCCGGTCCGTTGGAGGTTCTCTGCCTTCAGCCAGATCTCTCTGCCGGTCATGCGCGAAAACGACGCAGAGTGCAGCATCGGTGTCGGGATGGCGGCGTCGCCGATGCGTTCCCGGGCTGCGGTGATGTCATCCAGTGTGATGAGTTGCACGGAGTCAGGCTACCGCCGCTCGCGAGGCGAGCCGCGGCAGCCGCACCTGCCGGCCCGCTGCGCTCGCGGTCTTCGGTTTTCGGTTCTCGCTCTTCGTACGAACGAACGCGTTCCGCCATCATGGGGCGAGCGTCTTACCGACAACTGACAACCGACAACTGAGAACCTTCCAATTGGCGATTGGCCCGGTCGCCGTTTACTATGTGGCGGCTCCGAGACTCTCGGAATCTTCCCTCGCGAGGTTTTCATGAGGCTGCAGAAGACGTATTCACCCAAGGCCGCAGACGTACAACGAGAGTGGTTCGTTGTCGACGCTGCCGACCTTCCCCTCGGGCGGTTGTCGTCCGAGGTAGCCCGCATTCTTCGAGGCAAACACAAGCCGATTCAAGCGCCACACCTCGATACCGGCGACTTCGTGATCATTGTCAATGCGGAGAAGGTCCGGGTGAGTGGCAGGGACAAGATGTACTACCGGCACTCCGGGTATCCGGGCGGCCTGACCGAAGAAGGGCTCGAGTCGCTGCGCGGCAGGCGCCCCGAGGAGATCGTGCGGCGGGCAGTCCGCGGCATGCTTCCAAAGAACCGTCTGGGACGTCAGATGCTGCGCAAACTCAAGGTGCATGCCGGCCCTGATCATCCCCACGAGGCGCAGATGCCCAAGGAGCTTGCGTTCGACATCCGAAAGGTGGAGTCCTGATGGCAAAGATGCTGGTCCAGGCAACCGGTCGCCGGAAGGAGTCCGTTGCGCGGGTTCGCCTGTACGACGGTACAGGGGCGGTCACCCTGAACGACCGTCCGCTCGAGGCCTACTTCCCAACCATGGCGCTGCGCCTGCGGGTTCTTGCTCCTCTGCGGGAGGCCAACCGTGAGGGACGTTACGACATCAAGGCCACATTGCAGGGTGGCGGCACCACAGGTCAGTCTGATGCTTTGCGGCTCGGCATCTCTCGAGCGCTTGTCGTGCTCGAACCTGAGCTGCGCACCTCCTTGAAGAAGGCTGGGTTTCTCACCCGCGACGCCCGGAAGGTCGAACGCAAGAAGTACGGCTTGCGCAAGGCCCGCAAGGCACCGCAGTACACGAAGCGGTAGATGCTCGATAGGGGCGGCCGTCTATTTGGCACCGACGGGATCCGCGGTGTTGCCAATACCGAGCTGACGGCGGACCTCGCCCTCGCACTTGGCCGTGCGACCGCTGAGGAGATACGTCGCGAGTCCGTTCTCATCGGTCGTGACACGCGCCGCTCCGGAGAGATGCTGTCGGAGGCGTTCCAGGCCGGCTTGCACTCCATCGGTGTCGACAGCCTCGACGTTGGCATCCTGCCATCCGGCGGGATCTCACATCTCGTGGCGGAGACGGGAGCCGCAATGGGGGTAATCGTCTCGGCATCGCACAACCCCGCCATCGACAACGGCATCAAACTGTTGGATCACCGAGGAGCGAAGCTCGCGGATGAGCGGGAGGATCGGATCGAGGCCAGACTCCGCAGGGGGAGCCCGTGGCATCTCGCATCAGGGGACCGGGTCGGCACGCGCTTCGTGATGACAGACGCCGAGAACCGGTACCTGACGTTCTTGAAGGACACGATGCCGTACTCGTTGAACGGCTTCAGGCTGCTCCTGGACTGCGCGAATGGCGCCGCAACCAGGGTCGCTCCCGAGCTGTTCCGCAGGATGAGCGCCGATGTGGAGGTCATCTGCGCCGAACCGGACGGCACCAACATCAACGACGGCTGTGGTGCCGCCCATCCTGGTTTCCTCGCGGCCAGGTGCGAGGGACGCATCGGGCTGGCATTCGATGGTGACGCCGACCGGCTGATCGCTGTCGATGAGAACGGTGTGCCGGCGAACGGGGATGTGATCATGGCAATCATCGCCCGACACCTGAAGAGAACCGGCAAGCTTCGCAAGAACGTGGTCGTGGCGACCGTCATGGCGAATCTTGGCTTTCGCAAGGCCATGCACGAGATGGGAATCGAGCTGATCGAGACCCAAGTCGGCGACCGATATGTGAAAGAGGCGATGTGGGAGCGGCGAGCGGTTCTCGGCGGTGAGCAGTCAGGGCACGTCATCTTCTCAACCTTCGGCGAGACCGGTGATGGGCTCCTGACGGCCGTGCGTCTGCTCGAAGTCCTTGCGATCACCGGCAAGGAGCTGCGGGAGCTGAGAGCGGAGACGATCACCGAGTTCCCGCAGATCCTCAGGAACGTCCGAGTCGCCGACAAGAACCGGCTGACCGAAGCCGACATCCTATGGGAAGCGGTGTCCTCCATCGAAGGGCGCCTCGCAGGCAACGGTCGCATCCTGATCCGGCCCTCGGGTACCGAACCCGTCGTCAGGGTCATGGTCGAAGCGCCCACTCGAGACGAGGCGGTCACCATCACCGACGAGCTCGTCGCGATCGTCCGCAGGGAGCTCGGCTGAATCCGACGACGCCCACAGTGTGTTTGGCAGGTATCCTTCATTCTCGAGATCGGCACATGTCATCTTCAGCGCCAGACCCTTCGGGGTGACGAGGAAGAGGGAGTATCGAAGCATTCGGCGGATGCCCTCTCGGCGCCACGGTCGTGACGAAACGGGACAAAACCCGGGGGAAACTCCGAAACAGAGACCGTTTCGAAGTGGGAGGTGGGTCGGACCCATCTGGTGCCGGTCTCCAACAGAAAAGGAGACAACATGTGCGGCATCGTCGGCTACGTGGGTCCGCGTCGAGCCCAAGACGTCCTTGTCTCGTCGCTTCGCCGCTTGGAGTATCGCGGGTACGACTCGGCCGGAGTCGCCGTGTCGGACGGATCGACGATCTCGATCAGGAAGGCGGCGGGCAAGCTCGACCGAATGGCCGAACTGGTGGAGGCCAACCCTCTCGAGGGTTCCGTAGGGATCGGCCACACGAGGTGGGCGACCCACGGTGTGCCCAACGACACCAACGCTCATCCGCACTTCGATCAGAGCGGCGAGTTCGCCGTCGTGCACAACGGGATCATCGAGAACTTCCTGCAACTCAAGGACGAGTTGTCCGAATCCGGTCACACGTTCGTATCTGACACCGACAGCGAAGTCCTCGTTCATCTGATCGCCGATGAGTACGACGGTGATCTCGGTGAGGCGGTGCGGCGGGCGGTGTCTCGAGCCGAGGGGGCCTACGCCCTGGTGACGATGTGTGCGAGGGAACCTGACAAGATCGTCGCCGCCCGCATGATCAGTCCACTGATCGTTGGCGTTGGAGATGGCGAGATGCTGCTCGCGTCGGACATCCCGGCGATCCTTCCCTACACCGACCGGATATTGATCGTCGAGAACGGTGAGATGGTCACGTTGACCGCGGATGGCGTGAGCATTGAAACACTGGACGGCACACCGGTCGACCGGGAACCACAGCAGGTCACCTGGACTGTGGAGCAGGCGGAGAAGGGGGGCTTCCCACACTTCATGTTGAAGGAGATCTACGAGCAACCTGGCGTCATCGACGAGACCCTGCTCGGCCGACTCAACCGTGATGGAACCGTAGGTTTCGACAACGTGAACTTTCCCAAGGGATTCGTGCAGGAACTGTCGAAGATATGGATCACGGCGTGTGGTACCGCCTACCACGCCGGTCTCGTCGCTCGGGAAGTACTCGAGAGGTCTCTCAGGATTCCGGTTGAGGTCGAGTATGCCCACGAACTGCGCTACCGCGACCCTCTCATCGATCCGGGCACGCTCACTATCGCGATCAGCCAGTCTGGCGAGACGGCGGACACCTTGGCAGCCGGCCGTCTCGCCCAGGATCGTGGTTCGCGCCTGCTGGCGATCACCAACGTCGTCGGTTCCACATTGAGTCGCGATGCCGACGACGTGCTCTACACGAGAGCAGGACCGGAGATCGCCGTGGCTTCCACCAAGGCGTATGTGGCGATGCTCATCGGCGAGTACCTGCTGGCTCTCGCGCTCGGTCGGGAACGAGGGACGATCTCGGACGAGCAGGCGGAGATGCTTGCAGCCGAGCTGTGGACCCTGCGGGACAAGGCGGGACGGGTCATCGAACACGACGCCGCGGTCGCCGAGATCGCCACGCGCTTCGCCGACACTACCGACGTGTATTTCATCGGGCGTGGGCTCGACTACGCGGTTGCCACGGAAGGGTCGCTGAAACTCAAGGAGATCTCCTACATGCACTCCGAGGCCATGCCGGCCGGAGAGCTGAAGCACGGGACCCTGGCGCTGGTCACCGAGGGGACGCCTGTCGTGGTCATCATCACCCAGCAACACCTGTACGACAAGACGATCTCGGCCGTGCAGGAGGTCAAGGCGAGGGGGGCACACGTCCTTGCGCTCGCCTACGACGACGATCCTCAGATCGACAAGTTCGCCGACGAGGTGCTGCGGATACCCAGAACCATCGACTTCCTGTCGCCAGTGCTGTCGATCATCCCACTACAACTCCTCGCCTATCACACAGCCCGCGTGCTCGGTCACGACATCGACATGCCTCGCAACCTGGCGAAGAGTGTGACGGTCGAGTAGCTGCCGCGTTCCAGCGCCGCTGTTGTAGCGTGGCGCCATGAGGATCGTTGGCCTTGGGATCGACTTGGCTGAGATCGATCGGGTCCAGCGCCTGCTCGACAAGTACCCGAGGTTCGCCGAGCGTTGTTTCACGGACCACGAGCGCGCCTACGCGTCGCGGTATGCGTCTCCCGCGAGTCGGTATGCCGCGCGTTTCGCGGGCAAGGAGGCCGTGATGAAGAGCCTCGGTGTCGGATGGCGACACGTCTCATGGAAGGACATCGAGATCACCGGCGGCGGGCAGCCGAGGGTCAACCTCAGCGGACGGGCACTCGCACGTGCTCGACAGATCGGCGTCACCGAGGTGCTCGTGACGATCACTCACACCGACGATACGGCGATGGTGTTCGCGATGTCACTCGAGCAGTAGACGAGCGCGGAGCTCTTCGATCTGCTCTCGGAGCGCGGGCACGTCATTCCACCGTTCGTGCACCGAGCGGAGGTAGTGAACGTCTGCCGGTTCGAGTCCGCCTCCGGATGGGCTGCCGCCGCCGAGGGAGATCTTCGGCTTCTTCACCTTCTGCGCTTCGAGATCGGCGAGTCTTCGCTCCAGCAAGACGAGTTCCTCTTCCAGCATGGCTCCGCCTTCGGGGAGCCGAGCGAAGAGATCGCGTGCCTGTCCTCGTAGGAGTGGTCCGCTCGGTCTATTCGCGCGTGTCGGGATCGGTCTCCCCGGCGATCTCGGCAGCGACTTCTGCCGGCCTGGCCCGGACCTCGTCGAGGTTCATGGGGCAAGATAGCGAACAGCGAACAGAAAACGGCCAACGGCAGCAAGCTGCCGGACACTGAGCGCGTTCCCTCTGCAACGCGGCACGAGGTGCGAGATACGAGGTACGGATCGTTGAGCGGGCCCGCTCAACGATCCTCTGTAGGTACCATCATCTTGATGCAGCCCGTACTCACGCCGGCAGCTTCAGCCCGTTTGGACGCCTCGTCGCCCGTGCCGGGCCCCATCCTCATGGAGCGGGCAGGTCTCGGTGTGGCGCTCGCGGCTGTCGAGATGGGAGCCGGTTATGGCACAAAGGTCACCGTCCTCGCCGGTCCCGGCAACAACGGTGGGGACGGCTATGTCGCCGCCCGGTACCTGCGTCAGCGCGGGGCGGCCGTGACCGTACGAGCGCTCGCAGGGGCGAAGGGCGACGACGCCGTCTGGGCCGCCGGCGAAGCCCGCGCTGCGGGAGTACCAATTCGATCTCTTGGTTCTCCGACATCGACCGATTTGGTCGTCGATGCCCTGTTCGGCTCGGGCTTTCGCGGGGTACTTCCCGAGGTCGTTGTCCCCTGGACAGAGACGCGAGCCCCGGTACTCGCTGTCGACATCCCCAGCGGGTTGGACGGGACCACCGGACGCGCACAAGGTCCGGTCTTTCGCGCTGCCACGACGGTCACATTTCACAGCCCCAAGGTCGGTCAGCTCATCGGCATCGGACCGGACGTGTGCGGCGATCTGAAGATCCGCGACATTGGACTCGCCGGAGGAGACGCCGAGTTCTTCCTCACCGAGGAGGCAGACGCTCCCAGGCCGCGCCGACCACGGACGGCTCACAAGTGGTCCGCGGGATCGGTGCTTGTGGTTGGTGGCTCGCCCGGCATGACGGGGGCTCCGCTGCTTGCAGCCCGGAGCGCTCTGCATGGGGGTGCCGGTTCCGTTTCCATCGCGACACCCGGCGGGCTCCAATCGATCTATGCCGGAGCGGCACCTGAGTTGCTGAACATGGCGATAGGCGATGGAACCCGTTTCGAGGCGGACGATGCCGAGACAGTCTCGGTTGCCGCGAAGCGGTTCGACGTCCTCGCCCTGGGACCCGGACTGGGTCAAGGTTTGACCGAGTTCGTCGCGGCGGTGCTCGCACAGCGGGACGGACCACTGCTCATCGACGCCGACGGCCTCAACGGGCTCGATGGCCCCGGCGCCCTCGCCGCACGAACCGCTCCGACCGTGATCACACCGCATGCCGGCGAATTCTCACGCCTCACAGGCGAGGAGCCGGACTACTGGCACGCCGCCGATCTCGCGACCGCAACGGGCGCCATCGTGTTGCTCAAGGGATCACCGACGTTCGTGATGGGTGAGTCACGATGGGTCGTCACCACTGGCGGTTCCGAGCTTGCAACCATCGGAAGTGGCGACGTGTTGACCGGTTTCCTGGCTGCCTTGTGGGCTCGCGGGCTCGATGCCGAGACTGCGGCGAGGTCGGCCGCCTACTGGCATGGTCGCGCGGGAGAACTCCTCGCAGCACGGCAGACCGTGACCGCTGACGCACTCGCGCTCGAGGTGGGAAAGGTGGCATGGTGAGACCGTCCTGGGCGGAGATCGACCTCGACGCCGTCTGCGACAACGTTCAGGTGATCTCCGAGACTGTCGCTCCGGCGGCGGTTTGTGCCGTGGTCAAGGCCGACGCCTACGGACACGGGGACGTCCCCGTCGCTGAGGCCGCCCTGGAGGCGGGTGCCGATCTCCTTGCGGTGGCCCTCGTCGAAGAAGGAGCCAGGCTGAGGGAAGCCGGTATCGACACGAACGTGCTGCTGCTGTCGGAACCGCCGCTCGGCGACGTTCCCGAGATCGTGCGATGGGGACTCACCCCGACCGCGTACCGGCGCGAGTTTGTCGAAGCGCTTGCCGAGACAGCGAGCCGTCCGATACCCGTCCACGTCAAAGTCGATACGGGAATGCATCGGGTAGGAGCGACGCCGGAGGAATCAGTCGATCTGGCTCAGCGAATCGCCAAAGACTCCCGACTGACGCTGGAGAGCGTGTGGACCCACTTCCCGGTCGCCGACGAAGATGACCCGTTCACTCAGATCCAGATCGACCGCTACGAAGCCGTGATCGAGGAACTGGCGGGTCTCGGCATCGAGGTACCCATTCGCCATGCAGCGAACACCGCGGGCGCGATCCGCTTCCCTGAAGCCAGGTTCGACATGGTACGCATCGGTCTCGGAATCTACGGCATCAACCCTGCTCCCGGTGTGGTTCCCGACATCGGCCTTCGACCCGCGATGCGAATCGTCTCGGCTGTGTCCATGGTGCGCAGATACCCGCCGGGAACCCGACCCTCGTACGGACGCAGAAGACCGCTGGAGAGGGAGGCAACGGTCGCCACCGTTCCCATCGGGTACGCAGACGGGCTCCCTCGGTCGCTCTTCGAGGCTGGAGAGGTGCTCATCGGAGGGCGTCGCCATCGTTTCGCCGGCAACGTCACAATGGACCAGATCCTCGTCGACGTCGATGACACTTCTGTCGAGACCGGTGACGAGGTGGTGCTGATCGGCCGGCAAGGCAGTGAAGAGGTCACGGCTACCGACTGGGCCGACCACATCGGAACGATTCCCTATGAAGTCGTCTGCCAGATCGGCCCCCGATTGCCAAGGAGGTACCTGTGAGTTCCATCACCGATGTCACCGGTGTGCGAGTCGGCCACTGGACAGACGCACAAGCCCGAACCGGCTGCACGGTCATCGTGCCTCCCGAGCCCAACGTCACCGCGTTTGAGGTCAGAGGGGCGGCGCCCGGGACGAGAGAGACGGCATTGATGGCGCCTGGCATGAGTGTCGAGAGCGTGCAGGCGATTTTGCTGACCGGGGGGTCGGCGTTCGGTCTTGCCGCCGCCGACGGCCTCATGCGTGCGCTCGAAGAGGAGGGGCGAGGCCACCTCACCCCGTCCGGACCCGTGCCGATCGTTCCTGCGGCGGTGATCTACGATCTCCTCGTCGGGGAGTCGTCCGTCCGACCGGGCCCCGAACAAGGTGCCGCCGCGTATCACTCCGCATCCGACCGACCTGTCGAGGCGGGTCCGATCGGTGCCGGGACGGGCGCGACGGTCGGAGGTTGGCGGGGAGCGTTCCAGCAGGGTGGCCTGGGGTCGTTCTCGGTCCGTGTGGGACGGGCAACCGTTGGTGCACTCGTGGTCGTCAACGCCGTCGGCGATGTGTTCACGTTGGAGGGAACACCGCTCACGGGTGGCTCCCTGGTGCCGGAGAGCCCGGACGTCACACCCACGACCCGGGCGAACACGACCCTCATCGTCGTTGCGACCGATGCTGAACTGACCAGGAGCGAGCTGACGAGAGTCGCGATACGTGCCCAGGACTCCCTCGCGGCATGCGTCAGACCGACGCACACCCGATATGATGGCGATGCCGCATTCGCGGTCTCCTGCGGGGACGTCATGGCCGACGTCGACACTGTCGCGGAGGGGGCGTTCGCGGCGACGGGACGCGCTATTGAAGCGGCGCTGGCATGGCGGACGACGACAGAGGACATGTGACAGACGAAGCACTGCGAGAACTCGGCGAACGCGCCCGGCAGTGCACGGCCTGCCGCCTTGCCGACACCAGAACGACCGTTGTCTTCGGCGATGGGTCGCCGGATGCTCGCGTCATGTTCGTGGGTGAGGGGCCCGGCCGGAACGAGGATCTGCAGGGGGTGCCGTTCGTCGGAGCCGCGGGCCAGTTGCTCAACCGGCTGCTGGGTGAGATCGACCTTCGACGCGAAGACGTCTACATCGCCAATGTGGTCAAGTGCCGTCCCCCGGGCAACCGTGACCCGAAACCGGACGAGATCGAAGCGTGCAAAGGGTTCCTCGCCGACCAGATACGGCTCATCGATCCTGACGTCGTCGTGACGTTGGGCAACTTCGCCACCAAGCTGTTGCTCAGACAGGAGGTTGGGATCAGCAGACTGCGAGGTCACGCGTATCCGTGGTGGAACCGCACCGTGGTCCCGACATTCCATCCCGCGGCGGCGCTTCGGGGGGGTCAAACGGTGCTCGATCGGATGCACGAGGACTTCGCTCTCATCGAGTCTGTGCTCGCCGAGACGGCCGAAGTCGAGGCCCCTGAGCCTGAGCAGATGGGGCTGTTCTGATGGAGGTCACCTCGGCGTCGGAATTCGAGACGCGAACGGTGGGGAGGCATCTCGCCAGCCTTCTCCGACCGAACGACGTCATCCTGCTGAGCGGTGGCCTCGGCGTCGGAAAGACGGCGTTCATCGCAGGACTCGCCGAGGGGTTGGGAATCGAGGAGCCGGTGACGAGCCCCAGCTTCGTGCTCGTTCACACATACAGCGGGGGATTCATCCCGCTTGTTCATGCGGATGTCTACCGGCTCGGCACCCTGAACGAACTCGCCGACCTCGAGCTCGTCGACGAGGCCGAGGGAGCGATCCTCGCCGTCGAGTGGGGTGACGCCGTCGCGGCCGCAATGCCGGAGGACTACCTCCTCATTCGCTTTTCCGTACACGGCGACGGAACCCGCACCATTTATCTCACGGGCCACGGTGTCCTGTGGGAGAACCGCCCTATCCAGGACGTGCTCCAATGAAGCTCCTCGCGATCGAGACCGCGACGCCCGCATCGTCGGTTGCGCTGGGCGAGGACCGGGTCACCATCGCCTCCGCGTCGAAGGTCGATCGGCGTGGGCACGCGGGCTTCATCGTCTCCGCGCTCGACTACCTCTTCGACCAGGCCGGGTGGGTGCCCTCCGATGTCGACGCGATCGCCCTGGATGTCGGTCCGGGTCTGTACACGGGGATCAGAGTCGGGCTGGCGACGGCCCAAGGGCTGGCGTCGAGTCTCGGTGTCCCTCTCGTACCGGTCGTGTCCCTCGATGCCGTCGCGCTCGGCGCGACCACCGGACACCGACACATCTGGTCGGTCGTCGATGTCCGTCGCGGTGAAGTTGCCGTCGCGTCCTATCAGCCTGTCCCCGGCGGGGTCGTCCGGGACAGCGAGCCGAGGATCGTTGGCCCGGACCACCTGCGGGCACTGCTCGAGTCCGATCCGACGGACGCGCTCGTTGTCGGTGATTGGGAGGTGCTACACGAGACGGTGCTGCGGGGCCTTCACAGGGTCAAGTCGGGTCGGCCACGGTATCCGTCGGCGGAGGCGCTGCTCGGTCTGGCTGTCGGGCCTGTCGAGCGCCGGGAGTTCCCGCCGAGTCGCAACGTGCGACCTTTGTACCTGCGGGAACCCGACGTCAACATCGGATGGACGAAGTTCCGCAAGGAGGGGCCGTGGTCGGAGTGATGGAGATCCGTCCCATGGTCCCCGAAGACGTACCGGCCGTGCTCGGACTCGAACGGACATCGTTCTCACAACCGTGGGACGAAGCGATCCTCCAGGCCGAAGTCGTGTCGGACAACCGCGTCTACCTGGTTGTCGAGTTCGATGGAGCGCTCGTCGGGTACGGCGGACTGCTTCTCGACGAGGACGAAGCACACATCGTGACGCTCGCCTCATCGGTGCGGCGGCAAGGACTCGGGACCAGGTTGATGCTCGGGCTCGTCGACGCGGCGCTCGACCACGGTGCCCGTCACCTCACGCTGGAGGTCAGGGTATCCAACAACGTGGCACAGGATCTCTACCGCAAGTTCGGAATGGTGCCTGTCGGTGTCCGCAGCGCCTACTACGGAAACGAAGACGCGCTCGTGATGTGGGCCCACGACATCTCCGAGCCCGAGTATCGGGCGCGAGTCGAATCGATTCGGAAGGGGCTGCAATGAGCGCCGGGCCGGTCGTGTTGTCGTTCGAGACGAGCTGTGACGAGACGAGCGTGGCCGTCGTCCGAGGCACCTCTATCCTCTCCAACGTCCTCGCCTCCCAGACCGAGATCCACGCCAGGTTCGGGGGAGTGGTGCCCGAGGTCGCGGCACGTGCCCACGTCGAGTCGATCAGGTCCCTCACCCACAGGGCGCTGGTGGAAGCCGGCATCCATCCCGACGACCTCGACGGTGTCGCTGCTACCCAGGGTCCAGGGCTGATCGGCGCTCTCCTCGTGGGGTTCCAGTTCGCCAAGGCGACGGCCTGGGCCCGTAGCCTGCCGTTCGTCGGTATCGACCACATGGAGGGCCATCTCATGGCCCCGCGGCTCCAACACCCGGACTTCGAACCACCTGCAGTCGTGGTGCTCGCCTCCGGCGGCCATAGTCAGATCGTCCATGTCGTCCGCTGGGGTCAGTATCGGGTATTGGGTCAGACGATCGACGACGCGTCAGGTGAGGCGTTCGACAAGCTCGCTCGATTCATGGGACTCGGCTATCCGGGTGGGCCGGCGATCGATGAGGCGTCGGATGGTGGCGATCCGACCACGATCGATTTCCCGAGAGCCCTTCCGGATCGACGGTATGACCTGTCGTTCTCCGGGCTCAAGACGTCGGTAGTGACATTCATCGAGAAGTCGGCAGCCGCCGGCACGCTTCCACCTCTGGCCGATGTCGCAGCCTCGATCCAAGAGGCCATCGTCGACGCGCTCGTCACCAAGACGTTCAATGCAGTCGAAGATACAGGGGCCAAGACCGTCGCGGGTGGGGGAGGAGTGCTTTCGAACCGACGGCTCAGAGCGAAGATGGCGGCGGAGGCGGATCGCCGAGGGGTCCGGTTGCTGCTTCCCGATCCCGTGCTCTGCACCGACAACGCGGCGATGATCGGAGTGGCCGGAGCATTTCATCTCACAGAGGGCGACTACACCGACTGGGGCTCCTCGGTCGATCCCTCCATGGCATTATGAACGGCAAGGGATTCGTCATCGGCCGTGTGCACGGCATTCCGATCAGTGTCGACGCGTCCTGGCTGATCATCTTCTTTCTCATCTGGATGTACTTCTGGACGTATCTGGCGTCCGCCGGGAGCGGTTTGGCCGCGTCGCAGGCGGGTGTGTGGATCGGTGCCTTCGTCGGCACGTTGCTGTTCTTCGGCAGCGTCGTCATGCACGAGTTGAGTCACTCTCTTGTCGCCGTCGGTCGGGGAATCCCCGTGAAGCAGATACGCCTGTTCGTGTTCGGCGGCGTCTCGGAGATCGAAGAAGAGGCGACAACGCCCGGCACCGAGTTCGCCATCACGATCGCCGGCCCGCTGTCATCGGTGATCCTCGGTGCGATGTTCTACGGGCTCTCATTCCTGTTCACCGATGGCACCCTCGTCGACAACCTGTCGAAGCAGCTTGCCTGGATCAACGTCATCCTTGGCGTCTTCAACCTGGCGCCAGGATTCCCCCTCGATGGGGGACGTGTACTGCGATCCATCGTGTGGCGAATCACCGGGGATGTCGACAAGGCGACGAAAGTCGCCGTCATGGGAGGTCGCGTCGTCTCCATCGTCATGGTCGTGGTTGGTGTGATCTCGCTGCTCACGAGGGGCAACCTCGGTGGCCTGTGGTGGATCGTGCTCGGCTGGTTCTTGTTCCAGGCGGCAGGCTCCGCGCAGCTTCAGATGGAGGCGAAGCGAACCCTCAAGGGTGTCACCGCGGGCCAGTTGATGTCCCCTACCCCTGTCGTTGTCGACGGTGACACGAGCCTTCAGGACCTGTTCGACCACTACTTCATGCAGCACAACTACTCGTCGTTCCCGGTGGTCACTGCAGGCAGGGTCCGGGGAATCGTCAGTATGCGACAACTGCGAGACGTGGACCGTTCTCGCTGGTCCACCACGCGAACATCCGAGGTCATGCGGGTGTTGGAGCCGGACGACATCGTGCCTGCCGACGCCGACGTCGAGTCGCTCATCCCCCGTCTGTCGGGGGAGGGTCGGCGGGTCGTGGTGGTCGGGGAAGGGCGGCTCGTGGGCATCATTTCGGCATCGGATATCACCCGGTGGATCCAGCGCCACCGGGTGTGAACGCCCTGAACGAGGATTAGCACTCTATTCGTGTGAGTGCTAGGCTTTAGCAGTCAAGCAACCGGAGTGCTAAGGCAACTCGAAGGAGGGTTCCCATATGAAGCTCCAGCCTCTGGGTGACCGTGTGGTCGTCAAACCCAAGGATGAAGCGGAAGCCCGTACGGCTTCCGGACTCGTGATTCCGGATACCGCCAAGGAGAAGCCGCAACTCGGCGAGATCCTTGCCGTCGGTCCCGGTGAATTCAACGACAGCGGCGAGCGGGTACCGCTCGACGTCAAAGCGGGCGACGTGGTCGTCTACTCGAAGTACTCGGGCACCGAGATCAAGCTGGAAGGTGAGGAGTACCTGATCCTCTCCGGTCGTGATCTTCTCGCGGTCGTCAACTAGGAGGATCAATGGCTGCAAAGGAACTACGGTTCGATGAGGATGCCCGCCGCTCCCTCGAAGCCGGTGTCAACAAACTGGCGGACGTCGTCAAGGTGACACTCGGCCCCAAGGGCCGCAACGTCGTACTGGAGAAGAAGTGGGGTTCTCCCACCATCACGAACGACGGCGTCACCATCGCAAAGGAAGTCGAGCTCGAGGATGCCTATGAGAACATGGGCGCCCAGCTCGCCAAGGAAGTAGCGACGAAGACCAACGATGTCGCAGGTGACGGAACCACCACGGCAACCGTCCTCGCCCAGGCGATGGTCCGTGAGGGACTTCGCAACGTCGCCGCAGGCGCCAACCCCATGGAGCTGAAGCGGGGCATGGAGCAGGCCGTCGCGAAGGTGGTCGAGTTCATCGGCGAGTTCTCGAAGGACATCGAATCCCGAGATGAGATCGCCCATGTCGCCGCCATCTCCGCCGCCGACTCGATGATCGGCGAGCGTATTGCAGAGGCGATGGACAAGGTCGGCAAAGACGGTGTGATCACCGTCGAGGAAGGCCAGACGTTCGGTATCGAACTCGAGTTCACCGAAGGCATGCAGTTCGACAAGGGCTTCATCGCCCCGTACTTCGTGACCGACCCCGATCGCATGGAGGCGGTGCTGGAGGATCCGTACATCCTCATCGCCAACCAGAAGATCAGCTCGGTCAACGACATGCTGCCCGTGCTCGAGAAGGTGATGCAGACCGGCAAGCCACTCATGGTCCTCACCGAGGACGTCGAAGGCGAGGCGCTTGCCACCCTGATCGTCAACAAGATCCGCGGCACGTTCTCGTCGGTCGCCATCAAGGCCCCGGGCTTCGGTGAGCGTCGCAAGCAGCAGCTCGGCGACATTGCCATCCTCACGGGCGGCACTGTGATCTCGGAAGAGGTCGGTCTCAAGCTCGAGAACGTTGCCCTCGACATGCTCGGTCGTGCCCGCAAGATCGTCGTCACCAAGGACGACACGACGATCGTCGACGGTGCCGGTTCGCAAGCAGACGTCCAGGCTCGCATCAAGCAGATCAGCCGCGAGATCGAGAACTCGGACTCCGACTGGGATCGGGAGAAGCTCCAAGAGCGGCTCGCGAAGCTCGCCGGCGGGGTTGCCGTCATCAAGGTCGGCGCCGCAACCGAGGTGGAGCTGAAGGAGAAGAAGCACCGCATCGAGGATGCGCTCTCGGCCACGCGTGCAGCGGTGGAAGAGGGCATCGTGCCCGGCGGTGGCGTTGCGCTCCTTCGTGCACAGGACAGTGTCGAGAAGATGCGTGGTGGCACGGATGACGAGAAGACCGGGCGGGCGATCGTGCGCAAGGCGCTCGAGGAGCCGCTCCGCCAGATCGCCGTCAACGCGGGATTCGAGGGCGGCGTGGTCGCCGACAAGGTCCGCAATGCAGGCGGTTCATCCGGCTTCAACGCTGCGACCGGTGTTTTCGAGGACTTGTTGAGCGTCGGGATCATCGACCCTGCCAAGGTCACTCGTTCCGCGGTGCAGAATGCCTCATCGATCGCGAGCCTGTTGCTCACGACCGAAGCGCTCATCGTTGAGCAGAAGGAAGAGCAGCCCGCGATGCCCGGCGGCGCCCCCGGTGGCGCAGGGATGGACTTCTAGACACGATCGAGTGAGTCTGAGAGGGGCCCGAACGGGCCCCTCTCACGCGTCCGTGGGCGCAGTTGTCGAACTCTTGTGGAACTCGTGTTCGAGCATTCCCCACACCGAATGATCCAGCCATGCTCCCCGGATCTTGATCTCCTCGCGAAGCACACCTTCACGGGTGAAGCCCAGCTTCTCTGCGACCCGCTCGCTTGGGCGGTTGCCGATGGCAATGCGGAGGATGACACGGTGGAGGCGCAGCTCGTCGAACGCAATTTCGAGCGCCTTGCGAGTCGCCTCTGTAGCGAGACCCTTGCCGGTCTCGTCCGACCTGATCCAGTAGCCGATCTCGCCTGTCCTGAACGATCTGGAGATGAACCAAACGGAGATGTTCCCGAGGTGCCGTCGTGGTTCATCCAGTGCACGGATCGCGAAGTCGAAGGCCTTGCCCTCCTTCCACGAGCGCATGCTCTCTCGGACGTACGCCTGAGCGTCCGATCGACCGTAGGTGGGATGCGCCCAAGGCAGCCACAGCGAGAGCTCCGGAAGAGAGACACGCACCGCCTCCACGAGCGACAGCGGGTCGCGGCGGTCGAATGGCCTCAGCAGGAGGCGGTCCGTCGTCCGTGTCGTCTGCTCGAGCGATTCCATTGGGCACAGCCTATCGCCCGTCGTACGATGCTTGGGTGTTGAATGTCCGACCGGAGGCGCCGGCGACCAGCGTCCCACCCGCCGCGGTGTTGATCCCGATCTACGAGGAGGCCGGGAAGTCGCGTTTGATCATGATCAAGCGACCCATGACGATGCCCACCCATGCCGGACATGTCGCGTTTCCGGGTGGTCGACCGGATCCGGAGGACGCGGACCCTGTGGAGACCGCGCTTCGGGAGGCAGAAGAAGAGGTCGGGATCGATCCCTCGACGGTGCGGCTGCTTGGTTTCCTGCCGCTGGTCGACACCGTCCAGTATCGACGCCCCGTGGTACCGGTCGTCGGTCGGCTCGACGGGGTTCCTGTGCTCCACCCATCGGAGCGCGAAGTGGACCGGGTCTTCCGGACCCCCATCGAAGAGCTCCAAGACGAGTCGT
Organism: uncultured Acidimicrobiia bacterium; assembly: GCA_964594235.1. Lineage (GTDB taxonomy): Bacteria > Actinomycetota > Acidimicrobiia > Spongiisociales > UBA4744 > CAYLHS01. The sequence continues at coordinate 3,790 of CAZQMF010000008.1, read as the reverse complement.
CGTGGCGGTGCGAGACCTGGCGGGGTCACGCCGTCTGGTTCTTCGACCTCGAAGGTGACGTCCTTTGGGGGGCGACTGCCTGGATGGTCCGGGAGTTGCTGGGCCTCCCCACCCGTTCTTGTCAAGATCAGCCCCGCTAGGTGGGGCAACGGTTGACAAGAAGATGACCCTTGTGTTCTTGTCAACGTCAGGCCCGCCCTCCGACGCCAGGATTGACAGGAACGCAGGGGGGTTCCCATGCGGCACGGGCTTTGGTACCCAGGACCCATGGATCTCGAACGACGCATCGCTGAACTTGCCTCCAATCAGCACGGTCTGTTGACGCGGCCGCAGCTTCGGGAACTTGGAGTCTCGGCATCTGCCGTCGATCGACGACTTAGAACCGGACGGCTCGAGTCGCTCTACCCGGAGGTATACGTCGTTGGGGGATCGGCGAAGAACAGCTTGCAGGAACTGCTTGGAGCGGTGCTTTCGATGGGGCGTGGTTCCGCGATATCACATTTCAGCGCTGCGGGCGTGTGGGGGATGCTCTCGCCACCCGGTCAGGTCCACGTGGCTACGCCAAGGCCCCGGTGGAGGGAGAAGCCATTCGTTGTGCACAGGTCGACCGACTTGGGTCCGAGATACATTGGTGAGTCTGATGGGATCCCGGTGACCACTCCCGCCAGGACGGTCGTCGATCTCGGAGCGGTCGCCGGCAGACGGACCGTGGGCCTGGCACTCGACGCGGCTCTCAGGGACGGATTGACAACGCTCGCCGATGTCGAAGACGTGATCAACAGGGTTGCCCGCAAGGGTAGGGCAGGAGTGGGACACGCCAGAGTCGTCATCGAGCAGCGAAGGTTGTGGCATACAGAAACGGAGAGTGTCCTCGAGGACCTGTTCAGGCAGCTCGTTCATGACGCCGGGTTGCCGGATCCTCAACCTCAGGTGCAGATCAGAGATGTGATCGGTCGAGTTGTTGCGCGGGTGGACTTCGCCTATCCGGAGCATCGGCTCGCTATCGAACTGGACGGTTTTCGCTTCCACAGCGATCGCGAGTCATTCGTGAGAGATCGAGCGAGGCAGAACGCGGTGTTGTCGACCGGGTACCGCCTTCTTCGGTACACCGCACGCGATCTCCGACAGAGCCCAGTTCGGGTGGTCGCGGAAGTGAGTCGGTTCCTCGCCCAGCCCGGCCTCGCTGTCTACTAGCGCGGCCGGATCGGAACACGTCGTTGTTCTTGTCAAGATCAGCCCCACCAGGCGGTGCCACAGTTGACACATACGAACCCCTTGCTTTCCTGTCAAGATCAACCCCGCCGAGCGGGGTCATGATTGACAGGAACGGGGGAGGGCTGTCACACCGCCGCCTTGATTTCCTCCCACGCCTTCCGAACGTGACGCTCCTCGGTCGTTGTCTGCCCGATCGACATTCGCAGCGTGAACCGGCCGCCAAGTTTCGTGTGGGTGAGGAACAGCTTTCCTGAGTCGTTGAGGCGGTGCATGATCGCCTCGTTCACCTCGTCGCCACCGACATGGCGGAAACACACCAGGTTGACGGGGACCGGTGCAGCGAGCACGAAGTCGGGGCTCTCCTCGACCCACGACGCGAACTCCTTGGCGAGACGCAGGTGTTCTCGAACCACGGCCTGGAGACCCTCGACCCCGTAGTGGCGGATCACGAACCACAGCTTCAGCGCCCGGAACCGACGTCCGAGAGGAACATGCCAGTCGCGGTAGTCGAACACCTCTCCACTTTCTGAGGCCTTGTTGCGCAGGTACTCCGGGAGGATGCTCAGCGCACCGATCAGAGCGGCACGGTCGGCAACGAAGAATGCCGAGCAGTCGAAGTTCGTGAGCATCCACTTGTGCGGGTTGAACACGTAGCTGTCGGCCGCCTCCAACCCTTCGTGGATCCAGCGCATCTCGGGGAGGAGGGCCGCCGTCCCGGCAAGTGCCGCGTCGACATGAAGCCACACACCGTGCCGTGCACAGACTTTGCCGATCGCGGGCAGCGGATCGATCGCTGTCGACGAGGTGGTTCCGACCGTCGCACTCACGAACGCGGGAACGAGCCCCGCGTCGAGGTCGGCTTCGATCGCCGCTTCCAGCGCTTCGGGTCGCATCGCGAACGTGTCGTCGACGTCGATCGGCCGCAACCGATCGGACCCGATGCCCGCGATCCGGACTGCCTTCTCGACCGACGAGTGCGCCTGTGCGGACGTGTAGACGACAACCCTCCCGTCCACGCCTTGTCTGTTCGAGTTGCCGGCTGTCGCTCTCTCTCGGGCAGCGAGCAGCGCTGCGAGAGTCGCCGACGATGCCGAGTCCTGAATGACGCCCCCTCCTGCGCCACTCGACGAGAACCGCTCGGGTAGGCCGAGCATCTCGACGAGCCAGTCCATCATCCGTGTCTCGACCTCGGTCGCCGCGGGACTCGTCGCCCAGAGCATGCCTTGCACACCGAGTCCTGACGAGACGAGGTCTCCGAGGATGGCGGGCCCGGAAGCGTTCGCAGGGAAGTATCCGAAGAAGTTGGGCGATTGCCAGTGGGTGATCCCGGGAAGGACGACCTCGTCGAGGTCGGCGAGCACCGCATCGAAAGGTTCACCTCGCCGAGGCGGATGGTCGGGCAACTTGGCCGTGATGTCACCCGGTTTCACCGTGGACATCACGGGATACTCCTCGACGTGCTCCATGTAGTCGGCGATCCAGTCGATGACCTCTCGCCCTCGAGCACGGAATTCGTCAGGGGTCATGTTGAAGTCGTTCATGCCCGCAGGCTATCGCGCCTGCCTCCGCAGGTACGCATCGGGATTGGCACACGCAGGCAGTGGTTCACCCGCAAGCCCAGCGATGAGGTTCTTCGCCGCGAGGCGCGCCATCGCTTCTCTGGTTCGCGTTGTCGCCGAACCCAGATGGGGGACGACCAGGCAGTTGGGGAGGTCGAGGAGCGGATCGCCCGAGGGAATCGGTTCGGGCTCGGTGACGTCGAGCGCGGCAGCGGCGATCTCGCCGGTGCGCAACGCCCATTCCAATGCTCGTGGATCGACGATCGGCCCTCGTGCGATGTTGGTGAGGGTTGCGGTCGGTTTCATGAGGCGGAACGCGTCGCGATCGAACAGGTGGTGGGTCTCCGGCGTGAGTGGACACGAGATCATGACGTGGTCGGACTCGCCCAGGAGCTCCTCGAACGTCATGTAGGACACGCCGAGGTCTTCGAGGTCGGCGCGCCTGCGGCGACCCGAGTACACGATGCGCATGTCGAATCCGAGCGCTCTCCTGCCGACGGCCGACCCGATACGCCCGAGGCCGACGATGCCAAGCGTCGTGCCGTGTACCTCGCATCCGAGCAGCAGGTTCGGTTCCCAGCGTCGCCACTGCCCGCCGACGACGTAGTCGATGCCCTCGCGAACCCGCCGTGCGGCAGCGAGCAGCAGCGTGAACGCCATGTCGGCAGTTGTCTCGGTGAGAACGTCCGGTGTGTGCCCCACCGGGATTCCTCGAGCGGTGCATGCTGCGAGGTCGATGTTGTCCGTGCCGACGGCCATCGTGCTGACGGCGCGAAGGGCAGGAGCCATGTTGATGAGTTCCTGGTCGACCTCGTCGGTGAGCATCGAGTACAGGCCGTTGGCGTCGGCGACCTCACGCAGGAGCGTCTCCCTTGGGATCGGGCGGTCCTCCGGCCAGACCCACACGGTCCCGGCATCGTCGAGAAGGCGAATGGCAGCGGTGGGAACTGATCTGGTGACCACGATGCGGTTCATCCCGGGAGCGTACCGTGGCGCGGCTGGATGCACGATGCAGC
>CAZQMF010000007.1:0-47010 GCA_964594235.1 uncultured Acidimicrobiia bacterium | reverse complement strand
AACGTTGATGGGAACGGCCCCCTCCGTCCTCGGCCTTCGGCCGAGTCCACCTCCCCCAACACTCGGCCTTCGGCCTTCGCGGGGGAGGAAACGGCTCGCCCTGCGGTCTCCCGGTCTTCCGCGCCGCGCTCCTCCTCAAGACCGAGAACTCAACACTCGGTACCGGCGGGTAGCCCGGCCCTACCCGCCGATGTAGCTCATCTCCACTTTGGGCAGCCCGACCGTCGCGCCGGATCGAAGCTCCGAGTACCGATCCTCACGGTGCTCCCACAGAGACCGTATGTGGTCGGTGATCGCCTCGTCCGGTTCGCCTGACCGAAGCATCGGCCGCAGGTCGTACCCCTTCGTGGCGAACAGGCACGTGTAGAGGGAGCCGTCGGCCGACACCCTGGCTCGGGTACAGGCGCCACAGAACGGCTGTGTCACGGACGCTATCGCTCCGATCTCTCCCTGACCATCCCTGTAGCGGAACCGTCGAGCGACCTCGCCCGGGTACTGCGCAGGAAGTGGTTCGAGCGGGTGGACTCGGTCGATGGTCGCGATGATCTCCTTGGCAGGCACGACATCGTCGAGTCGCCACCCGTTGGTGTGGCCGACGTCCATGTACTCGATGAACCGCAGGACATGGCCGGTACCTCTGAACTCTTCGACCATGTCGAGGATCGAGTGGTCGTTGACGCCTCGCTGAACCACGGTGTTGATCTTGATTGGTCCCAGTCCTGCCTCGGCGGCGGCGTTGATCCCCTCGAGCACCCTGGCGACCGGGAAGTCAACGTCGTTCATCGAGCGGAACACCGTATCATCCAACGAGTCGAGACTCACCGACACACGATCGAGACCGGCGGCTGCGAGGACCTCGGCTTTGCGGGCGAGGAGCGACCCGTTGGTCGTGAGCGTGAGATCGTCGATTCCCTCGACTGCCGCAATCAACTCGATCAGCGCCTCGAGGTCTCTACGGAGAAGCGGCTCGCCTCCGGTGATTCGCACTTTGTGGACACCCAGAGCGGCGAAGATCCTGACCAGACGCCCGATCTCCTCGAAGTCCAGGAGCTGCTCCCGGCTGAGGAACTCCCATTCGCGGGTGAAGATTTCTTTGGGCATGCAATAGGTGCAGCGGAAATTGCAGCGGTCCGTGACCGAGATACGAAGATCTCGCAACGACCGCCCGAGAAGGTCACGACTCACGTGGCCATCGTACGGCATACCGGAAGATGCACCGCCCCTACTCGGGTGGAAGTGGGAACAGCTCAGGGGTCTCGTTGCGAGGTTCGTCTTCGGTTTCGTCGGGAACCTCTTCAGCAATCGCCCCCGGCCCTGTCGCGGGTTCTCTTCCGGCGGCCAGCAGGGCCGACGCCCACGCACCCAATCCAAGAAACGCCGTCGCCACCAGGACGATGGTGCGGACGACGGGAATCAACAGCAACACAACCCACAGAAAGGCACCGAGGACGAACCCGGCCTGCCCGCTTCGCCTCCAGCCGAGCAGCCGGCCGCCGGCGCCGGTCAACACGGGGACAGGGCTGAGAAGGAGCCCGACGCCGATCAACCCAAACACGGTGACGGCGATCGGTCCTCCGACCACGAGGGCGGGAAGCGCGAGCTCGGCGGACGAGGCGATGGCGACACCCGCGGCCAGTCCGATCACCAGTGGGGGAACGAGCGCCGCTGCGATACCGATCAGCAGCGTCCGCAACGGAGCGATTCGAATGACCTTTACCGCTCGCTGCAGCGATCGGGGAGCGGCCCAGAACAGCAGAAGGCCGATGATGAGCACCGAGAGGAGTCCCACCACCCTGGTCAGCTCGAGGATCGCTTCGACACGCACGTTCGGTCGGACCGGCTCCCTACGGACGATCTGACGGCCGACCGTCACTCCCCGACCGATCGTCGCCTCGAACGAAGACCGGTAGGCGAGCGTGCCTCCCACCGTGGTTCCCGCCAGGACGTTCAGCCTGTTCGTGGTCAGTTCGACGTCTCCATCGATCATGCCCCCGATGCGTGCCGACCCAAACGATTGGCCGGTCACGTCACGGCCGATCGAGCCGGTGGTGTCCAAGGAGACGCTCCAGGCGAGAAGGTCCCTGCCGATGCTGCCGGTCACGACCACATTCGACGCACCGACGAACAGGTCCTTTCCGATCTGGCCGTCCACACGCACGGTTGCTGCGGCGACTCGAACCGAACCGTCGACGGTCCCGCTGATCACCACCGACGAGGCGATGCCCGTGACGCTGCCGGTCACATGTCCGCTTATCAGGAGCTCGCCCGTCGAAACGGCGAGCACATCCCCTTCGACCGTGCCCTCGATCACCACCCTGTTCCCTACCGCGTAGAGATCCTCGGCCACCACATCGCCGTTCTGCACGAGGACGAGATCTGCCGCGGCGCGATCGGCGGAGATCACCGGCGGCTGCAGCGCCGTTGCCGGCACCGCCACCAGAGCGAGGAACGAACCTACGAAGAGGACGGTCACGACGAAACGGCGCTTCATGTCATCCGCCATTCTGGCCGAACCCACAGCACACCCGCGCACCAGGGGTCGACAATCGTGTGGGGCATGGCCGCGAGTCGTAGGTTCGGCGTCAGAACGGGAATGCCTGCCGGGCAACGTCGAGCAGCGGTCCGGGGATGATGCCGAGCACCAGGGTGATCGCGACGGTGATGATCAGCACCCACCGGACGGCTCCCACCGCTTCGAACCCGCCCCTGGCTGCGCCGGGGGCCTCGACGGGCACGGGATCGTGCATGTACATGAGGACGATGACGCGCAGGTAGAAGAAGAAGCCGGCAACCGAGGCGACGACCGCCAGGATCACCAGCCACTGGAATCCCCCAAGCCACGCGAACGTGAATGCGCCGAACTTGGCGACGAATCCGGATGTCAGCGGCACACCGGACATGGCGATCATGAAGAATGCCAGTGAGCCTGCGAGGAGCGGCGATCGCTCGGCGAGCCCCGTATAGTCGCTCAACGGTGACGCGCCTCCACTCGGCCCTGCGACCGCTGAGACCACTGTGAATGCACCGATCACCTGCACGGCGTAGACGGCGACATAGAACCACATGGCAGGCACCCCGCCGCCGCCGGCGGTCAGAGCCGACAGGATGAACCCGGCATGGGCGACCGACGAGTAGGCCAGCATTCGCCGGATGTCCGTCTGCACGACGGCGAGCAACATCCCAACCACGATCGAGATGGCCGAGAGGAGTGACAGTCCCGTCGTCCACTCATGCGCCAACGTGGAGAAGCCGTAGACCAGGATGCGGGCGAGTGCCGCGAACGCGCCGACTTTCGCCGCGGCGACCATGAAACCGACGATCCCTGCAGGCGATCCCTGATACGCGTCAGGTGCCCACATGTGGAACGGGGCCGCGGACACCTTGAAAGCGACCCCCACGACGAGCAGCGCCATTCCGACGAGCAGCACGTTCTGCTTCAGGACGACGTACGACGCGAAGAACTGGTGAATGTCGTACACGGACAACGAGCCCGATCCGGCGAAGGTGAGCGCGGCTCCGTAGATGAACACCGCAGAGGCGAACGATCCCAGCAGGAAGTACTTGAGGGCGGCTTCGTCCGCCAGGAGTGTCTTGCGAGTGATGCCGGCCAAGACGTAGAGAGACATGGACGCGATCTCCAGGCCGACGAAGATCAGCACCAGGTTCACTGACGACGCCATGACCATGAACCCGGCCGCCGCCATGAACACGAGCACGACGCCTTCAGCACCACGGCGCCCGAGCTCGACGATCATCCGCCACGCGGATGCCAGGCCGAGCGCCGCGACGCCCAACAGGACGAACGCGGCGTACACACCGAACGTGTCGATCGTGATCATTCCCGCGAACCAGAGGCTCGACCCGTCGGTGGTGGCCGACGACCATTGGAAACCCGCGGCGACACCGGCGAGCACGAGGGTCACTGCCGCGAGCCATGCATGTACTCTCGGCGACGGCTTGCGAAACACGTCGACCATGAGCACAACGACCGCACCCAGCGTGAGGAGGACCTCCGGGCCGATTGCCAGATAGGACACATTCACGCTACTCACCGCCGATCCCTCCCAGCACGTCGGCCAGTCGTCCCGGTGCGGGTGGCTGGTAGGTGGTCGTGGCCTGGATCCGGTCGAGGACCGCTTCGGTCGATGGACCGATCTTGTCGAGCGCGATCTTCGGGTACAGCCCGATGAGCAGCATGAGTGCTGCCAGCACCGCCAGCATGGTCTTCTCGCGAGCGTCCAAATCGAGCAGCTTCTCGTTCTCCGGTTTCGTGATCGGGCCGGTGAACACACGCTCGTACGCCCACAGCAGGTAGACGGCGGCGAGGATCACGCCCGACGCAGCGACGATGGCGTACCACTTCAGGGTGAGGAAGCTGCCCAAGAGGATCAGGAACTCACCGATGAATCCGTTCAGGCTCGGCAGGCCGATCGACGCGAACGCGGTGAACAGGAAGAACCCTGCGAAGATCGGCATCACCTTCTGGATGCCACCAAACTCGGAGATCTCCTTGGTGTGCCGGCGTTCATAGATCATGCCGACGAGGAGGAACAACGCGCCCGTCGTCACTCCGTGGTTGAACATCTGGACGACCCCACCCTCCAAACCCTGTGATGTCAACGCGAAGATGCCAAGGACGATGAACCCGAGGTGGCTCACCGACGAGTAGGCGACGAGCCTCTTCAGGTTGGGCTGGACGATCGCGACGGCTGCGCCATAAACGATGCCGATCACCGCCAGCACCGCCATCACCGGAACGAACTTGAGTGTCGCATGTGGGAACAGCCCGAGGTTGAAGCGGAGCAACCCGTAGGTGCCCATCTTCAGGAGGACGCCAGCCAGCATCACCGACCCTGCAGTGGGCGCCTCGACGTGAGCGTCGGGCAACCATGTGTGGAACGGAAACATCGGCACTTTGATGGCGAACGCGATGGCAAAGGCGGCGAAGAGCCACATCTCGGTGGGAAGTGGCATCTGGAGCGTCAGCCAGCCCAGGTAGTCGAAGCTGAGGATCCCTCCGTTCTGGTGGGCGTACATGAGTGCCATCGAGATGATGCCCGCCAGCATCAGTGCCGATCCCAGGGCCGTGAACAGGAAGAACTTCACCGCAGCGTAGATACGTCGTTCCGATCCCCACACGCCGATGATGAAGTACATCGGGATGAGGATGACTTCGAAGAATACGAAGAACATGAACATGTCGAGGCTGAGGAAGACGCCCATCAACCCGCCCTCGAGAATCAGGTTGAACACAACGAACTGTTTCACGCGCTTCGAGATCGAGGTCGATGCGGCCAGCGAGATGGGCATCAGGATCCCCGTCAGCACGATCATCAGCAGCGAGATACCGTCGACGCCCACATGCCATGAGATGCCCCACGGTGCGTACCAAGGGACCTTCTCGACGAACTGGAAACCGGCCTCACCGGTCTTGAACACGAAGAACAGGTAGACGGCGAGTGCGACCGGCAGGAGGCTCAACGCGATTCCAACGGGTAGGAACAACTCCTTGCGACGAGATGGCAGCAGGGCGACGATGATCGCCGCGGCGAACGGCAGCAGGATCAATACGGTGAGAATCGGGAAGTCCACTCTCACAGCCCTCCAGTGGCCAGGAACCAGATCACGAGACCGACGACTCCGGCCGCGATCGTCAGCGCGTAGCTCCGCACGAACCCGCTCTGGATTGGTCGGAGCGCGGCGCCGATCCGGCGCACGACGGTGCCGGTCCCGTTGACGATGCCGTCGATGACCTTCTTGTCGAACACGAACGCCGACCACGCCGCTGCCAGCTTGCCCGGCGCGACGAGGAGGGTCCCATAAACATCATCCATGTAGTAGGCGTGCCCCATGCGCCGCCAGAGCGCCGGAATGCCCGCAGTCCAGGTTTCCTCTGCGCCGTCCGGCCGGCTGTACAGCCTCCAGGCGACGACGATACCGACGAGAGCGACGGCGACCGAGATCGCTGCGAGGAGCCACACCGTCGCTCCCGAGGGAGGGGAGGTGAGATGCACGAACGACGGTTCGAGGAAATGCTCGAGCCCGGCCTTGAAGGGAGTGTTGATGAGTCCGCCGACGGTCGCGAGGGCGGCAAGCACCATGAGCGGCACCGTCATGACCTTCGGTGCCTCATGAGGATGGACACCGTCATCCCAGCGCGGTTGACCGAGGAACGTCAGCACGAACCACCGTGTCATGTAGAAGGCGGTGAGGCCGGCCGTGACGAGGCCGATCGCCCACAGGACCACCCACCAGCCGCCACGCCCGAAGGCGGATGAGAGGATTTCGTCTTTCGACCAGAATCCGGCGAACGGCGGGATACCCGAGATCGCAAGCGTCGCAACCGCCATGGTCACACCGGTGGTCTTCATCTTCGACCACAGCCCACCCATCTTGAAGATGTCCTGCTCGTCGGACATGCCATGGATGACTGCACCTGCGCCGAGGAATAGCAGCGCCTTGAAGAACGCGTGAGTCATGAGGTGGAAGACCCCGGCGACATACGCTGCGGAGCCCACGCCGAGAAACATGTACCCGAGCTGGCTGATCGTCGAGTATGCGAGCACCCGCTTGATGTCGGTCTGCGCCATGGCAATCGTCGCCGCATAGAAGGCAGTCAACGCTCCGATGGTGGCCACCACGATCGATGCCGTGTCCGACAACGCGTAGATGGACGAGGTACGGGCGATCATGAACACGCCGGCCGTCACCATCGTTGCGGCATGGATGAGGGCAGACACCGGAGTGGGACCTTCCATGGCGTCTGGGAGCCAGACGTACAGAGGAAGCTGCGCCGACTTGCCGGTGGCACCGACGAGGAGCAACAGCCCTACAGCCGTCGCGGTGCCGGCTCCGAGCAGCTTGCCCGGATCGTCGAGCACCGTCGTGTACGACAACGTTCCGAATGTCGAGAAGATGATCATGACGCCGACGAGGAATCCGAAGTCACCGATCCGGTTGACGATGAAGGCTTTCTTGCCGGCCGCTGCGGCGCTCGGACGGACGTACCAGAACGAGATCAGCAGGTAGGAACAGAGCCCGACCAGTTCCCATCCGACGAACAGGACGGCGAAGTTGTTCGCCAGTACGAGGGTGAGCATCGACGTGGCGAACAGGTTCAGATACACGAAGAAACGAGTGAAGCGCTCGTCGCCGTGCATGTAGCCGATCGCGTAGATGTGAATCAGCGCGCCGACCCCTGCGACGACCAGCACCATGAGCGCCGACAGTGGGTCCCACAGCAGCTCCGCGGTCGCGCCGAGCGCCGGGATCCACTCGAACACGCGCACGACGTGCGCCTCCGCGGTGCCCTGGAACAGCGGAATGGCAGCGATGAGGCCGGCCACGAACGACAGACTGATCATCGCCGATGCGAGCCACCCCGCGATCGGCTCACCGATCCTGCGCCCCAAGAAGTGCAGCACCACTGTCCCAATGGCGGGAAGGAGGATGATGAGCCAGATATTGCGAATGAAGAACTCGCTCATCGTCACCCCCTCAGCTCGTTGAACTCGTCGACGGAGGCAGTCTTGCGGTTCCGGAACACGGCAACGATGATCGCGAGGCCGACGACGACTTCCGCGGCGGCCACGACGAGTACGAAGAACACGGCGAGCTGGCCGGTGAGGTCACGCAGCTCCTGGCCGGCGGCGATGAACGTCAGGTTCACTGCGTTCAGCATCAGCTCGATACACATGAACATCACGACGGCGTTCCGACGCGTCAGGATGCCCACTGCCCCGATGCCGAACAGCACCGCTGCGAGAGTCATGTACCAGCCGGCGGTGACGATCATTCCCGCTCCCTCCTCTTGGCTGGGAAGTACGCGAGGGCGATGGCCCCGACAGCCGCAACGATGAGCAGCAGCGATGTGGCCTCAAACGGCAGCACCCAGTCGGAGAAGAGCCCCGCGCCGATCGCTTCGGCGCTCCCGACCGGGGTCTCGGCGACGTTCGACACGCCTGTCACCCACGACCAGTCGTTGCCAATGAGGATCGCCACGACGACACCCAGGACGACGAGACCCAGCACGTACAACATGGGCCGCTGCCAGGGGATGCGTTCTTTCAGATCTTCCGACCGGTCGACGCCGATGAGCATGATCACGAACAGGAACAGGGTCATCACCGCACCGGCGTACACGATCACCTGCACGGCTGCGACGAAGTAGGCGGACTGCACGACGTAGAACACGGCGAGCGACAGCATCGTGAGGATCAACCCCATCGCCGACCGTACAGGGTTCTTGGCGAAGACCACCGCCAGCGCACCGACGATCGCCAGCGCACCGAACAGGAAGAAGAGCACCAGTTCAGTCATGACTCGTCCTCCGATGACTGGCCCTCCTCGGGGAGCCGCTCCTTGCCGGCCCGGGGAGTCCATCCGACGATCCCTTCATAGGCCGCGCGACCGGACGGGGCGGTAGCCCGCATCCACCCGTCGCCTTCGGTGAGTTCTTCGAAGTCGGCGAACTTGTCCTCGGCGAACATGTGGTTCGGTGTGCCGTCCTGCTGGACCAGCAGTTCCTTCTTGGTGTAGATGGCATCCTGCCGGTTGGTCACCGACATCTCGAAGAGCTGCGTCATCGTGATCGCCTCGGTCGGGCATGCCTCGACGCAGAGTCCGCAGAAGATACAGCGGAGCATGTTGATGTCGTAGACGAACCCGTACCGCTCCCCCGGGCTCACCGGGGCGTCGGGAGGGTTGTCGGCGCCACGTACGTAGATGCAGTGGGCGGGACAGGCACCGGCACACAATTCGCATCCGATGCACTTCTCGGTTCCGTCCGGATACCGGTTGAGCTGATGGCGCCCGTGGAACCGCTGTGGTTTCTCTCGGAACTCCTGCGGGTAGCGTTCGGTGACGAGGCCATCTCCGAAGATGGTCCTGATCCCGATCCCGAAGGTGACCTTGAGGCCTCTGGCGATTTCGGAGATCATGCCCATGGCAATCCAAACTGCCGAAGGCCGATGACGATCGTGACGAACACCAGCCACGCGAGAGCGGCGGGGATCAGACCTTTCCATCCCAATGTCATCAGCCGGTCGTACCTGATTCGAGGCATCGTCGCCCGCACCCACATGAACATGAACAGGACGACGATCGTCTTGAGGAAGAAGTAGAGGATCGGGAGCAGTGCCGATATCCAGGTCGGGATCCGTCCGTCGAACGTAGGGCCGTTCCACCCCCCGAGGAAGAGGGTGGTGGTGAGCGCCGACATGTTGAACATGTTGATGTACTCGGCGAGGAAGAACCATGCGAAGCGCATCCCCGAGTACTCGGTGTGGAACCCGCCGACCAACTCCTGTTCCGCCTCGACCATGTCGAACGGCGCCCGGTTGGTCTCAGCGACGCCGGCGATGAAGAAGATGACGAACGACACGAACATCGGGATGATGTTCCATCGGGGGATCACCATCAGGATCGGCCATCCGAAGAGGTCGGCGTAGGACCCCGACTGGGAGGCGACGATTTGCTGGATCGAGAGGCTGCCCGAGTAGAACACGACCGGGACGAGAGCGAGTCCGATCGCTGCCTCGTACGAGATGGCCTGCGCCGTTGCACGCACAGCACCGAGCAACGGGTACTTCGACCCTGACGACCACCCGGCAAGCACCACCGCGTAGACCGCGATCGATGAGAAGGCGAGGATGTAGAGAAGTCCGATGTTCAGGTCGGTTCCTTGAAGGCTGATCGTCCGTTCGATACCCCCGAGCGTCACCGTGAACGCGGGGCCGATCGGAATCACCAGGAAGATCAGGAAGGCCGGAATCAGTGCGATGACCGGAGCGAGGATGTAGAGACCGAAATCGGCCTTGCGTGGCGTGATGGCCTCTTTGAAGAACAGTTTCAGGCCGTCCGCAACCGTCTGAAGTACACCGAACGGCCCTGCACGGAACGGCCCGATCCGGTTCTGCATGTCCGCGACGACCTTCCGCTCCGACCAGACGAGCAACAGCACGACGACCATGAGCATCGCGAAGATGACGATGACCTTGATCGCGGCGATCCCGATGTCCCACCAGTCCATCAGCCGGACACCCCCTTCCGCACCGTCACCTCGACCTCATCACCGAGCGAGGACATCCCCGGCTGGTTGAACGGAACGTACACGACCCCTCGTACCAGCGAGGCGTCGAAGGTGGCCGACGCAGAGGCAGCGCCCGACGCAGTCTCGACCGTCACCTCATCCCCTTCCGCGACCCCGAGCGTCGCTGCGTCGGCCGGATGCAGGTACACCCGGGCGCCGGGAGCGAGATTATGAAGCGATAGCGAGTGCCGCATCTCGACACCGTCGTCATACAACGTCCTGGCGAGATGCAGGACGAATGGCGCAGATACCGACGCCATTTGGTGATCGACCGGCTGATAACGAAGCGGCTGTTCCACTCCCTCGCGAGGAACCACCACGCCGTCACCAAAGAGATCGCCCCATCCGATCCCTGTGTACGCGGGCGCAACGCGTGCGATCTCGGCGCTGACAGAAGCAGCATCCTGGAACCCCATGGGAGCCCCCATCCGGCGAGCGATCTCTTCGAGGATCGACCAGTCGGCCTGTGTCTGGCCCGGCCCCGCAACGATGCGCGCAACCTTCTGAACACGGCCTTCCACGTTCGTGGTGGTGCCTTCCTTCTCTGCGAAGGTTTCCGCCGGGAACACAACGTCGGCGCGTGACGATGAGTCGGTGAGAAACAGATCGAGCGCAACCGTGAACTCGGCCGAGTCGAGTGCCCGTGCTGCCAGGGCCCCGTTCGGAACGTCCCGAACCGGATCCGCTCCCACCATCACCAATGCCTTCAGCTCCCCGCCCTCGAGTCCTTCGAGGATACCTCTGGCATCACGACCCTCATGGTCGGGAACGGCCCCGACCACTGCCTCGAATGCGGCGACCTGGTCGGCATCGTCGAGAGTGACTCTTCCCGGTAGAAGTCCGGGGGCCAGGCCCATGTCGAGCGCTCCGTAGACGTTCGAGCGGCGTGCGAACGGCATCACTTTCGCCTCTGGAAGGGTAGAAACGAACGCGGCGACGGACTCAGCCAGCTTCGGGTTCTCGGTGAGTCCGGTGCGTCCCACGATCGCGACGACCGGACCCTCATCGAGAACGGCCCTGGCGGCGGCGTACTCACCGTCTCCTGCGGCGAGTGCCCTGAGCACGTCCGGCCCCTGCCCGGGCCGGTAGGAGATCTTGTGCTTGGTGCAGTCGTCGAGGCCCGTTCTCCGAGGATGTACGACGACCAGTTTCACGCCTCGCTTCTGAGCGGCCTGGCGAACTCGGAGATACAGCGTTCCGGATTCTTCTTTCAGGTCGGGGCCCCACACCAGGATCGAACTGGCACTGTCGAGGTCGGAGATCGTCGCCTTGCGATCGACCGCGACGAGCAACTTGGGATCGAGCCCGTCGTCCATCTGGGCATCGACGTGATTGGAGCCGATGACCGTGCGCATGAACTTGGAGAAGACGTACGCGTCCTCGTTGGTTCCTCGGGCACCGCCCAGTCCTGCGACGGCGGCCCCTCCGCCGGCCTCCACGATCTCCCGCAGCCGTCCGGCGGTCAGATCGAGCGCTTCGGCCCAGTCGGCCTCTCTGAAGGTGCCGTCTTCGTTCTTGATGAGCGGGACCCGAAGTCTGTCTTTCGATCCGATGAACTCGAATCCGAATCTGCACTTGTCGTTGAGCCATCCCTGGTTCGTCGCGTCGTTGTCGACACCCGTGAATCGCAACACGTCGTTCTGGCTGGCGTCGATTTCGATGCTCTCGCCGGCCGAGCACTGGTGGCACGTGGATGCGGCCTTGCGAAGGTCCCACGGCCGAGCCCTGAATCGGTACGGCACCGCGGTGAGCGCACCGACCGGGCAGATCTGCACGGTGTTACCTGAGAAGTACGAGGAAAACGGTTCGTCGGGGAACGTGGCGATCCGGGTGTTGTTGCCTCGATCAGCGAACTCGATGAGCGGGTCGCCCGCGACCTCGTCGGCGAAGCGCACGCAGCGAGCGCAGAGGATGCACCGTTCCCTGTCGAGGAGAACCAGATCGGACACGGGTATCGGCTTCTCGAAGTGTCGCTTCTCCTCGACGAAGCGGCTCTCGCCT
This sequence comes from uncultured Acidimicrobiia bacterium, assembly GCA_964594235.1. Taxonomy (GTDB): domain Bacteria; phylum Actinomycetota; class Acidimicrobiia; order Spongiisociales; family UBA4744; genus CAYLHS01. The sequence goes on along the minus strand of CAZQMF010000007.1, from coordinate 34,919 downwards.
GGTCCGTAGCCGACCGTCTGGTCCTGAAGTGGACACTCACCACCCTTGTCACATACCGGGCAGTCGAGAGGGTGGTTGATGAGCAGGAACTCGAGCACGCCCTCTTGGGCCTTCTTGACGACCGGTGTGGTCGTATGAACTACCTGCCCGTCCGCCGCGAAGAGCGTGCAAGAGGGTGTCAGAACCATCCCTCGTGGCGTTTCGAGTTCGACGAGACAGGCACGGCACATGCCAACGGGCTCGAGTCGTGGATGGTGACAGAAATGGGGGATGTAGACACCGGCCTCCCTGGCAGCGTCGATGACGGGTTGACCCTTCGGGACGTCGAGCTCCCTACCGTCGACGGTGACCTTCACGAGCTCACTCAAAGGGACACCCCCCACCGTGGATGTGCTGCATGACCTCGTCCTTGAAGTACGTCATGATCGAGGTGATCGGTGACACGGACGACGGGCCGAGTGGACAGATGGTCGTCATCTTCGGGGGCCATGCGAGTCCGGGGCTGATGTTGTCGGCGATGTCGAGCAGCAGGTCGGCATCCACCTCGCGGCCGGCGCCCATCTCGATGCGCCGAAGAACCTGCTCCTCCCACGTTGTGCCCTCGCGACATGGTGTGCACTGGCCACAGGACTCGTGAGAGAAGAATCGAACAACCCGCTCGGCGGCCCTGATGACGCAGGTCGTGTCATCCATGACGATCACTGCGCCAGAGCCGAGCATCGATCCTGCTTTCTCGCATGCATCCCTCGTGATCGGATCATCGAGATGGTCCGAAGGAACGAACCACGGAGCACTCGCGCCGCCGGGAATCCATGTCTTGAGTCCGTTGCCGTCCCTCATGCCTCCGGCGACGTCGAAGATCAGCTCGCGCCAGGTGATACCCCGAGGCAGCTCGTAGTTGCCTGGCTTGACGACGTGACCGGACACGGAGAACAGGAATGTGCCGGTGTCCGCCTCGTCTCCCAGTGCCTTGTACACGTCGGGACCGTGCTCGATGATGTAGGGAAGGTTCGAGATCGTCTCCACGTTGTTGACGATCGTCGGCATCATGTACAGGCCCTTGGCGGCCGGGAAGTACGGGGGCTTGAGGCGAGGTTCTCCCCGTCGACCTTCGAGGCTGTTGATGAGGGCGGTCTCCTCCCCGCAGATGTACGCACCGCCGCCAAGATGAACGGTCACCTCCAAGTCGTAGTCGGTGCCGAAGATGCCCTTGCCGAGGTAGCCCTTTCTGTAAGCCTCTGCGAGGGCCCCCTGCACGCGGCGTGCGGGTTTCGGGTATTCGCCACGGATGTAGATAAACGCTTCGTGGACTTCGTTGGCGATCGAGGTGATGATGATCCCTTCGATCATCTGGTGGGGATCGCGCTCGAGGAGTTGCCGGTCCTTGAACGTCCCCGGCTCGGACTCGTCACCGTTGACGACGAGGTAGGCGGGTCTGGGCGGAGCGAGGAAGCTCCATTTCATCCCCGCGGAGAATCCTGCACCGCCACGCCCGATGAGACCCGATGCTTTGACCATTTCGACGAGTTCGTCTCGTGTCATGTCGAGCGCTGCGCGGGCGCTCTTGTAGCCCCCGGTTTCTTCGTAGACGTCGATCCTGTGGCTGTCTGACGGGTGTTCGATCATCCGCTTCGTCAGCACCTGCGGGTAGGCGCTCATGACCCACCCCCCGCGGTTCCGTACGGATCGAACGCCGGGAAGGGGCCGACGGCCCCCTGCGCTTCGAGAATGCCCGGATCGAATGACTTCGTGCCACCAAACCGCTCCTGGAGTTCGTCTGCCCGGACGACGTCGGGCTTCGTTTGACGGAGCCACCGGATCATCTCGACGATCGATTCAGGGGTCATGCCTTCCGCGAGTTCGTAGTTGACCTGGACGGCCGGCGCACCTCCACACGCCCCGATGCATTCCACGTGTTCGACGCTCACAACGCCTTCCGCATCTGTCTCACCTGCCGGCACGCCTACCTCGTCCTCGGCAGAACTCATGACGTCGTCTGCCCCGAGCAGCATGCAGGAAATCGAGGTGCACACCGAGATCAGATAGCGGCCCTGCGGGATCTTCTTGAACATGCCGTAGAAACTCGCGACCGAGTCGACCTGCATCGGAGTGAGACCGGTCAGTTCGGCCACCTGGCGCATTCCGTCTTCGGTCAGGTACCCGTCTTCACGCATCGCGATGTAGAGCAGCGGCATGACCGCCGACCGCCGCTGCGGGTACCGGGCGATGATCGCCTCGGCTCGTTCGAGGGTCTCAGGACTCCAGCTCATCCAGCCCCCCTTCTTGTCAAGATGAGCACCGCTGGGCGAGGATGAGATTGACAAGAACGAGGGGTGCTGGTTCTTGTCAAGATGAGCACCGCTGGGCGAGGATGAGGTTGACAAGAACGAGAAGTCATCATCGGTCCACGTCCCCGATCACGGGGTCGAACGACGAGATCGTGGCGACCGTGTCGGCGATCAGCGAATCGGACATGGCGATCGGGAGCCCCTGAATGCTCGCGAACGACGGAGTGCGCATGTGCATGCGAAGCGGTCGAGCGCTCCCGTCGGACACCAGGTAGGCGGCGAGCTCTCCTCGTGGCGACTCGATCGCCACGTAGGCCTCACCCTCCGGCACCTTGAACCCCTCCGTGAAGATCTTGAAGTGGTGGATGAGTGCCTCCATCGACTGGTCGATCCGTGCCCGTGGCGGCGGTGTGACCTTGCGGTCCTCGCTGCGATAGTCGCCCTTTGGCATCGACTCAGCGACCTGTCGGACGATGTGCAGCGACTGCGTGATCTCTCCGACTCGCACCCGGTACCGGTCGTACACATCACCGTTGCGACCGACCGGCACTTCGAACTCATACTGCTCGATTCCACAGTACGGCTGTGCCTTTCTGAGATCCCAGTCGACCCCCGTGGCACGCAGGTTCGGTCCGGTAATGCCGTAGGCGAGCGCCTCTTCGGCGGTGACGACTCCGACGCCGATGGTGCGTTCCTCCCAGATGGGGTTGTGTTTGAGGAGGTCCTCGTAGTCGGCAAGGCCATCGAGGGCCTTCTCGATGATGTCGGCGATGTCCGCTCTCCAGCCACCCGGCAGGTCGGCTGCGACACCGCCGGGACGGATGTAGTTGTGGTTCATCCGCAGGCCGGTGGTCTTCTCGAAGAACGCGAGAATCGCCTCGCGATCCCGAAAGCCGTACAGCATCATCGACAATGCCCCGATGTCCATCCCGGCGGTCGCGAGAAACACCTGGTGGGAGGCAACCCGGTTGAGTTCCGTCATGAGAATCCGTATCGCCTGTGCCCGAGGAGGGACCTCGACACCGAGCAGTTGCTCAACGGTGAGCGAAAAGGCCAGCTCGTTGTGGAACGGAGACATGTAGTCCATGCGGGTGACGTTGGTGGGCCCTTGGAGGTAGCTCAGCTCTTCGCCGGTCTTTTCCATCCCCGTATGGAGGTAGCCGATGATCGGCTTGCTCCGGCGAATGATCTCGCCCTCCAGCTCGAGCTGGAGCCGGAGTACTCCGTGCGTGGAGGGGTGCTGCGGCCCCATGTTGACGATCATCAGCTCGTCTTCTTGCACCTCTTCCTCGACGATGAAGTCGTCGTCGACGGTCGATCCTGTCTGCTCGAGAAGGCGGCCGCCGTGTTCCTCGCCGGACATCTTCTGAGAGCCCTCGTCGGTGGAGTCACGCACCCACTCCGGCTCCTCGGTGCCGCTCACCCAGATTTCGTGGAGCTCGCGGCTCATCGTGCCTCCGGTGATGACTTGAACTGGACGGGCACCGACCCCATCGCGTAATCCTTGCGCAACGGGTGCCCCTGCCACTCGTCGGGCATCAGGATCCTGGTCAGGTCGGGATGGCCCTCGAACGTGATCCCGAACATGTCGTATACCTCACGCTCGTAGAAGTTGGCACCGGGGTACACCGGCACGAGCGACGCGACGGTCGCGTCGTCTTCAGGCACAGCCGCCCTGAGACGGATCCGGAGGTTGTGCTCGAGTGACAAGAGCCCGGCAACGACTTCGAATCGAATCTCCCGAACGCCGAGGTAGTCGACGGCAGTTTCGTCGACCAGCATCTCGAACCCCGCGTCCTTGGCAGCCTGGGCCGCGTCGCGCCACTTCTCCTTGGGAACGAACAGCACGTCCTGGCCGCTCGACAGCTGCCACTCGACCCCGAGGCCCTCTGCAAGTGCGGCGATGATCGGATCTGTCATCGTGCGAGCTCCCCCGACACGATCTTGGCCTGGAGAGTGAGGATCCCGTGCATGAGTGACTGCGGCCCTGGAGGGCAGCCGGGAATGTACATGTCCACGGGAACGATTTCGTCGACTCCCTGCACCAGGGCGTAGTTGTTGAACATGCCGCCCGTCGACGCGCATGCTCCCATCGAGATCACCCACTTGGGTTCGGCCATCTGGTCGTACACCTGCCTGAGAACCGGGGCCATCTTCTGCGAGACGCGTCCGGCGACGATCATCAGGTCGGCCTGACGTGGCGATGCCCGGAACACCTCCATCCCGAATCTGGCGAGGTCGTAGTGGGAGGCGCCGGTGGCCATCATTTCGATGGCGCAGCACGCCAGTCCGAATGTAGCGGGCCACATCGACTGGGTTTGTGCCCAGTGAGCGGCTTTCTGGAGCGTCGTGGTGAGGATGCCAGGGGCACCGTCCGCTCGAGCCATCAGGCCGCCTCGCGCTCAGAGGGGATGTACCGGGAGCGTCGTTTCACGTTCCAGTCCAGCGCACCCCGCTTCCAGACGTAGCCGAGCGTCTCGATCACGAGCAGCGTGAAGATGCCCACGGCTGCGATCCCGTACCAACCGAGTTCACGGAACTGGACGGCCCATGCGAACAGGAAGATCGTCTCGATGTCGAAGATGACGAACAGCATCGCGACGAGATAGAACTTGACGGGGAAGCGTTGGGCCGGTTCGTGCTCTGGAACGATGCCGCACTCGTAGGGGGCCAGCTTCTCAGGAGAGGGGTTCTTGGGAGCGATCAGCCATGAGAGACCGGCCACACCAAATCCGAATACCGCCACCAGCACGAACATGATGGCCACAGGCAGGTAGTCGGCAAGGCTCACGGACACACCCTCTCTCTGATGTCGTAAGACTAGAAGTCGTGCGAGGACTCGACAAAACGTCCACCGGGTCGGCTGGGGAGCTGCGTCCAGCCGGTTTCTAGGTCTCGATCGCCGCCGCCACGGCTGCGGCCGCGTGAAGCTCGGTCGTGTCGAACACCGGCACCTCGACGTCCTTCCGACCGACGAGCATGCCGATCTCGGTACATCCGAGAACCACTCCCTCTGCGCCGCGCTCGACCAAACGGCCGATGATGTCGAGGTAGGAGCGTCTCGAGGTCTCTATCACCTTTCCATGAACCAACTCGTCGAAGATCACGCCGTCGACCGTTGCGCGATCACCCGCGTCCGGTACCAGTACCTCCAAGCCGTAGTGACTCGCCAGGCGTCCTCGGTAGAAGTCCTGTTCCATCGTGTATCGGGTGCCGAGGAGGGCAACCGTCCCGACGCCGCGCGCGACGATGGCGCGTCCGGTGGCGTCGGCTATGTGGAGCAGTGGGATCGATACGGCTCGCTCGATTGCGTCGGCCACCTTGTGCATGGTGTTGGTGGCAAGAACCAGCAGGTCGGCACCGGCACGTTCGAGGGCGGCGGCTTCCTTGCCGAGTCGCCGTCCTGCCGCTTCCCAGTCGCCCGTCGACTGCATGCGCTCGATCTCGTCGAAGTCGACCGACGACAGGACGATCCGCGCCGAGTGAAATCCACCCAAACGGCGGGCGACCTCTTCATTGATGAGCCGGTAGTACGTTGCCGTCGACTCCCAGCTCATCCCTCCAATGATGCCAATGACGTTCATGGTTCTCGGTTGTCAGTTCTCGGTTGTCAGTTCTCGGTTCTCGGTAGACCCGTCTCAGGCCGCCGAGGACGCCGGCACGCTGCCATCCGCTGTCAGCTGTCAGCTCCTACGCTAGAGGCGTGGCTCGCTATGGCCCCGACACCGCCCTGATCGTCGTTGACATCCAGAACGACTTCGCCGACCCGGACGGGAGCCTGGCGGTTGCAGGAGCGGAGTCGATCATCACGCCCATCAATGCGCAGATCGCGCGTGCACGAGACGCAGGATCCCCCGTCGTCTACACCAGAGACTGGCATCCCGAGTCCACACCTCACTTCGCCAAAGACGGTGGCATCTGGCCGGTGCACTGTGTCGCCGGCACCTGGGGATCCGAGTTTCACCCCGACCTCGTCGTCGACGGGCCGGAGATCCGCAAAGGCGCGAACGGCGAGGACGGCTACTCGGGGTTCACCATGCGGGATCCTGTGTCCGGAGCGACGAAGTCGACTGGGCTCGACGCGTGGCTCGGGTCGACTCGACGGCTCGTGATCGTGGGACTGGCCACCGACTACTGCGTCAAGGCGACCGCCCTCGACGGCTTGGCACTCGGCTACGAGGTGGCGGTCCTGGCTGACGCCACAGGAGCCGTGAATCTCGAGGACGGCGACGGCGAACGAGCCCTCCGGGAGGTGCTCACCGCCGGCGGCGAGGTCGAGTGAACCGCCTCCAAGCGTGGGTTGAACGAGAGACAGGGGGATCGCTCTCGAGACGGCTCGAAGGCTCGACGTCGTCAACGCTGTATCTGGTAGGCGGCGGATTGGTCGTCCGTGCGTTCACGAACACCCTCTGGTTGGCCCAGGAACCCGACCTGGCCAGCCACGAAGCTGCCGCGCTCCAGATCCTCGAGACAGTCGACCTCCCCACGCCTCAGGTGATCGCACTCGACCAGACGGGAGTCGAAGCCGGCATCCCGGCGATCATCATGACCCATCTGCCCGGTCGCGTGGTTCTGCCCGAAACACCCACCGATGCGTGGCTCCGAGCGCTTGGTGAACCCTTGGTCACACTTCGAGAGGCGTCGCTGGACGACTTCGCATGGACATACGACCCCTGGATAGATCAGACATCACTCGCGCCCCCTGCGTGGTCGAGCACTCCTGGCCTCTGGGAGGGCGCGTTCGCTCGGTATGCAGCCGGTATGCCTGATGAGCCATGGTGCTTCATCCATCGTGACTACCACCCGACCAACATCCTGTGGGAAGAGCGCCGTATCACCGGCATCGTCGACTGGGTGAACGCCTGCCTCGGACCACACAGCTCCGATGTCGCACACTGCAGACTCAATCTCGCCCTCATGTACGGGCAGGAGATCGCCGACCGGTTCACCAACCTTCTCGGGTTCCCGTACGATCCTGTCTGGGATCTCGCGCCGGCGCTGAGTGTCCTGCCCGAACTCGATGTCTACCCACCATGGTCATCGTTCGGGCTGACGGACCTCACACTCGATCTGCTTCGAGGACGAATCGAGGAGTTCGTGGCCAGGGCGTGGTGATGGGCAGCCCATCACCACCTCGGTTGTCGGTTCTCGGTTCTCGGCAAGACTCTCTCACCGCGCGGAACGTTGAACCAAGTGCCCCTGACCGCCCGGTGTCGAACGTCAGCCACTTGCAGACCCAGAAGCGTTTGATCAGGGAGTCTGAGCTCCTCGACGCGAGGTGCTCGAGTGGTCCCTGTAGCGTGCGAGCCGCCTTCGATCCCCGGCCGCCATGACACGGTCACCCCGCGAGTACTGCGTTCTCCCGCGTTCCTACCGATGACTCATGACTGACAACCGAGGACTGCGGGCGAAGCCCGCCTCAGGCGGAAGGCGCCAACCTCACCATGCGTTCGAGCGTTGCGTATGCGAGTTCACCGACACCACGCTCGGACTCGTCGAGTAGGTTCGCCATCACCTTGAGCACCCACTCCATCAGAGGCTTCGACCGTAGGCCGGCGTGGGTCAGTGCCCACATCACCCTCGGCTTGCCGATGGCTCGCACGAAGATTCTCGCCATCCGGTAGTAGAGGCCGTACTCGTCGTGCAGCTCCTGTGGATATCGCTGAAGGAGCGAGAGGTCGTTCGCAATCAGCGCTTCGTGCACGTGGCGAGCTGCTCGACGACCCGTCTCGTACGCATAGGCGATGCCCTCGCCGTTCCAGGGGTTGATCATGCCCGCGGCGTCGCCGGCGATCACCCAGTTCGGCCCAACCAGCGGGCCCACCGACAGCCCCATCGAGAGCTTGCCGCCCATGGGTTTGGCGTGCGGCCCCTCCAGATTCCAGTACCCGGGGGCGGTCTGCACGTAGGCGTCCATCATCCTCGACGTGTTGGTGTGCTTCCACCTCGCGAAGGTCGACAACAACCCGACGCCGACGTTCACCTCACCGTCGCCCAGAGGAAAGACCCATCCATAGCCGGGCATCTGCGCCCCTGTCTCGTCTCGGATGTCGAGCTGGCTCTCCATGAAACGGTCGTCGGATCGGGGACTCGAGTAGTAGCCCCGCAGCGCCATGCCGATCGGGTAGTCCCTGCGACGCGAGGCGCCGAGCGCCCTGCCGAACCGGGACAGAGAGCCGTCCGCCACGACGACCGCGCCGGGCGTCACCAGCTCTTCGCCGACGCGAACCCCCACCAGCCGTCCATTGTCTATGACCGGCATCGCTTCCGTGTGCTCGAGAACGGTCACACCCTTGCTCCTGACGAGCCCGGCCACCTGGGCATCGAGGTCCCGCCGTCTGATGATCCCGCCCCAATTGGGGTAGACCGGATGGTCGGGCCAGTTCATCTCGAGGCTGAGTTCGTCACCGGCGTAGGAACGAAGGCCGTCGACGCGGTGGAACGTCGGCACCGAGAAGTCGAACCCCATGTCCAGAAGTTCTTTGATAGAACGGGGTGTGAGTCCGTCGCCGCACGTCTTGTCTCTCGGATAGGTCTTCTTCTCGAGGACGGTGACCGAGTGCCCGGCCTCGGCCAGCCAGAAGGCGGCAGCGGAGCCTGCCGGCCCTCCACCGACGACGAGAACCTCCGTGTGTGCTGACATTCGGCCCGTCAGCCTACTTGTCAGGGAGCGATGGGAAGTCCCTGCCGGGCCCAGGCGGCGATGCCACCACCGATGTCCTCGACGTTCTCGAAGCCGAGATCTTTCATGATGGTGAGCGTCTGGCCACTCCGGTTGCCCGTGTGGCAGTAGATCAGATACTGCTTGCCACGGTCGAGCCGGCTCAGCTGCTGCTGGAAGTCGGCGGCGTAGAAGTCGATGTCGACGGCACCGGCGATCTTCCCGGACTGGTACTCCTCCGGGGTTCTCACGTCGATCAGCTCGAAGTTGGGGTCGCCCTGATTCGCCTGGATCGTCTCGTACGCCTGCTGCGGCGTGGCGGTTCCGATCTGCTGGGTTGCCGTCCCACCGCATGAGGCGAGGAGGAGCGCGAACAGGACTGTGATGATGATGAGTCTTCGCACGGCTGCGATGATATACCCTCTAGGGGTATATCACGTCTCAAGGGGCCCTGGTGTCCCTCGGTCTCGACACCAGGGTCGAGTGTCGCGGCCGCTCACGGATTTCGACCCTTCGACACCCCCTAATATCGTGAGGCACATCGTGGATGTGCCCCAGCCGACGATCAACCGACTGCCCCGCTACCTGTTCTGCCTGGAGCAGTTCGCAGGAGACTCCCCGACGATCTCCTCCTCTGAGCTGGCACGGCTCGCCGACGAGACTGCCGCAACGGTGAGGAAGGACCTGTCCTACCTCGGCTCGCACGGCACACGGGGAATCGGATACGACGTCGACACTCTCCGCTCGCGGATACGGGAGCGGCTCGGCCTCGACCAGTCACGGGACATCGTGATCGTCGGCGCGGGTCACCTCGGCTCTGCTCTCGCCACCTACGAGGGTTTCGATGAGGGCGAGTTGCGCGTGGTGGGCATCTATGACATCTCACCGACGGTCGTCGGCACTCGAATCGGCGACATAGCGGTCAAACATGTCGATGCGATGGAATCGGACATGGTCAGTCGGCGATGCTTACTCGGGATCATCGCCGTCCCGACGAACGCTGCGCAGGACGCCGCCGACCGTCTCGTCGCAGCGGGCGTCTTCGGGATCCTGTCGTTCGCCCCGACGCTTCTCCGTGTCCCGAGAAGCGTCTTTGTACGGCACATCGATCTCGCGACCGAACTGCACACACTGAGCTACTACGTGGCGGAGCGACGACGCGCGCTCTAGCGTTTCGAGATCATCGCGGCGATCCCGGCTCCGGCAAGCGCGACGATCACGATCACCGAGACCGAGATGATGTCGGTGGGACTCATGACCAGGGCCAGCCGAAACCGCCGGGCCGGTTGATCAACCCGATCACTGTGAGGACCGCCAGCGCTGCGGCGAAGATGCCGAATAGTGCGATCGCGAAGCGTCGATGCGACGGATGCGAGCCCGGGTTCTTGTCGACGAACGGGATTGCAAACAGACCAACGATGACGAGGAGCGGAGCGAAGAACCCGGCAGCGTCTCGCGGCATCCAGGCGAACAGCTGCGCCACCCACACGAGATACCACGGGATCTTGGACGGATCTGCAGCACCGCCGGCCTGACGGAAGACCGGCGCGGGACCGGCGAGCGCCAGCAGCGCGAGGATGACGGCCGATATCACGGCCGTGACCAGCTCGACCCGGTAGAGCTGTTTCACCTCGACTGTCGGACGTCCCGTCTGTTGCGCGGGCATGTCCTCGGTCGCTGTGGACGCTGCGCCAACTGTTTCGGCCGCAACTGCAAGCGGCTCTGCCTCCGGCACGGCGACGTCCGCGGGCGGCACCACGGCCGCCGGTGCAGGTTGCGGGGCAGGGGCTGCCGCCGCGGGAGTCGACGGGACGGCGACCTTCGTCCCGATCATGTCTGCCAGGGCCTGATCGAACGACACACCAAGCGCCTTCGCCTTGGCCTCGACGGAACGCCGGAACAGCTTCTCCGGCATGCCCAGCGCCGCCGCGGCCTCTTCGATCGACATGACGCCAACAGGCTGGGATGCAACCGGCTGTGGCGTGGGGGCCTGAGGAGTCTCGACTCCCGGTGTTGCGGCGGCCGGCGCAGGAGCAGCAGGGACAGGGGCGGCCGGCGCAGGAGCAGCAGGGACAGGGGCGGCCGGCGCAGGAGCAGCAGGGACAGGGACCGCCGCTGCAGATGCCGCGGGGGCGACTTCGCCGAGCATCCCGGCAAGCGCTTCATCGAACGACACACCCAGCGCCTTCGCCTTGGCCTCGACGGAACGCCGGAACAGCTCCTCCGGATACCCGAGCGCCTCGGCGGCCTGTTCGAATGACATGCCCGCTGAGGTGTCTGTCGGGGCGGCCGTGGAGGCGGCCGGGACAGCAGGCGTCTCGGTTGTCGCGGCCACCGGCACAGGAGCAGCAGGGGCAGGGGCTACCGGAGCGGCGGGGACAGGCGTGGCCGGAGCAGATGCCGGCGCGGGGGCCGCCCCGCCGAGCATCCCGGCGAGCGCTTCATCGAACGGCACGCCCAAAGCCCTTGCCTTCGCGTCGACCGAGCGGCGCAACAGCTTCTCGGGCATGCCGAGTGTCTCGGCGGCCTGTTCGAGCGACATGCCGGCGGTCGCCGCCGGGGTCGCGGCCTGCACCTCGGCTGGAACCTCGACCGGAACAGCCGCCGCGGGTGCCGCAGGTGCAGCCGGTGCAGATGCCGGCGGTGCCGGTTGCGTCACCGGAATCCGTTCGGGTGTGACTCTGGGCACGTCCTGCTTGGGAACGGTGTTCCGTTCCGGCACCGGCCCGAGATTCTCAAAGGCCTGGCGGCGGGCGGCTTTGACCCGCTCGAGGAGACCGGCAGGCATCTCTGTCGACCCTACGGCCAGTGGGGCGGAGCCGTCCGGGACGGCTTGCGGATCAAGGTCGCCGACGGATGTCGCAGGAATGTCCCCGGCGTCCTCACCGAGGGCTTTCGCCCGGGCGACGGCGATCCGGCGGCGCAGCTCTTCAGGAATCTCCGGCATCACGACTCCTCAGGCTCCGAGAGACCGTCTCTTCGAACTCTCCACAAATGCACGCCGGTGAGCACGATCAGCAGAAACGGCAGAAGGATCACATGGAAGACGTACGCGCGCAAGAGCGTGGCAGCGAGGGTAGGCCCGAAGAACGCCTGCGCGACCGCCCGACCGAGAAGGGGAATCGCCTGGAGCACGCCGTTGACAACCGAGAGCGTCGCCTGTGCCGACAGGTCCCACGGGAGGACGTTGCCCGTGATCGTCAGCGCAACCACCCCAAGCAGCAGCACGACACCAATGACCCAGTTCGCACGCCGCCGAGCCTTGTACGCGCCGTGGACGAAGACCACGACCATATGGAGAAACGACGAGACGATGAGCAGATACGCCGACCATCGGTGGAGGCTCCTGAGAAATAGCGGGTACGCACTCTGAACGGTCGCGTCCATGTGGGCGTCCTGAAGCACCGGCCGGTATCCGAAACTCAAGAGCAACCCAGTGACCGCGAGCACCACGAGCAAACCGACGCTGATCCCACCCAGACCGAACGTGTACGAGAACCTCACTTCGTACCGCCCTACCCTCGTCGGATGAATCAGTGGAGAGTGTTGCTCCTGGGTCACCTCTCTCCTCCTATCGCCTTATCAGGGTTCTGCCGTAGGCGGAGACGCCGGAGGGTCCCGTCCGCTTCTTGGGTGTTCTGAGGAGCGTCACCGTGATTGCGACGACGACGGCGAGGTAGAGCAGAGACACGAGATCCTTTGCCCACTCCGGACCCAGCAGGCGCATCGCGTGCATCCACATGGCGGGAGCCACGACGAACGCGAGCACGAGAGCAACCGCCACGAGGGCTGCCCTGGCGGTATCGACCGGCCACGTCGAGTCGCGTCCGGCGAGCCAGTGCGCGATCCCCAACAGCACGAGCAGCGAGCCGGCAAGGAGAAGGAGCAATCCGACGCTGACGACGACCGCGTCGATCGACGATAACGCCGGAGTCGACTTGCTCACGACCACTACGGCGATGGCACCCAGTACGAGGCCGCCGAGAAGCGCAATGAGGCCGCGGCCCCTGTGTCGCTCGTCCAATCTCAGCATCTCGCCGGTACTTTACCCTCGGAATCCTGCCCCTCCGAAAGCGGTCCTTGCCTTGTGTGAGAGGTGCGAGAGCTTCCGTCGGAATTCGCTCAAGTTTTCGCGGCTGACTGCCGATATACGCGCGGTGGACGAGAGCGTCCATGCGGACCTCGTGTCCGCGGGGGCAACGGGGCGAACCGTCGCTACAAAAAACCTCAGGCACGTTCAAACTGAGGTTTTGTAAGGTAAGCCTCCCAGCCCGCCCCAGCGGCGGTCGCCCGTTCCCCCTACCTCAGGTCCCTGCGATCGTGACGGCCGTTCCATCTCCGATTGCGAAGCGTTGATCGGCGCGCATCCCTCGGACGGCGACGGCCACCATCCCGCTCGAATCCGTGTAGAGCAGTGGTTCGCCTTCGCCCACGGCGCCGTATGCATCCACCCACGTGATCGCATGACGTTGGCCACCCACGATGAGCGTGAGTCCTTCACCTTCGGACGCACCGATCGAGTACAGGTCCTCGGGCGCGATGTTGAACTGAATGTTGCCGTAGTGGTCCACCCACCACGCCTCCCCCTGGACGGTGCCGTCACCTATCTCCGGAAGTGGAAGCAGGAGCGGGTAGATCGAGTTTGGGTCCACCCGTGGTCCCAGATCCTCGAGCGTGGCATCGCCCGATGACAGGAGTGCCGCCGCAGGTGCGAACACGTCCCTACCGGCGAAGGTGGCTCCGGAGCTGGGGATCATCATGTCGGAGTTCTCGATCGCAACCGTCATCTCGGCACCGCCGACCATGGCCACGGCCGGCGACATCACGCCGTTATCGGGTCCAACGAAGTACCCCCATGCCGTTCGGGCGGCGATCGCCCTGCGGTCGGTGCCGACCCCCGGATCGACGACAACGAGCGCGACGCCTTCAGGCAGGTAGTGAATCGCTCTGAGGAGCGAGAGGGCTGCGGGGCGCACCTCGCCGCGTGGAATCTCGTGCACGACGTCGACCACCCTGCTGTCCGGGGCCAGCTTGGCAAGAACCCCGTGCACGACTCCGACAAACTCGTCGTCGTGCCCGAAGTCCGACAGGAAGGAGATCGGCAGGCTCATCTCGACAGTCTCAACCGAGTCTGTTCGGCGTGCAAGTCTCCGGATCCGGAGGGCCCTGTGCTCACTACCATTTCCGCGCATGCCCGAATCACAGCATCAACGCCTGATCGAGGACCTCACCTCGGAGGGAGGCGTCATCATGCTGCTCGGAGCACCTGACACCGGCAAGAGCTCGTTCGCCCGGCGGCTGCTGGAAAGCGTCGTCGCTGCGGGGAGACAAGGTGCCTACATCGATGCGGACGTCGGTCAAACGACCGTCGGTCCTCCGGCGTGTGTCGGTCTCAAGTGGGTTCGCAGCACCACCGATCTCCAACACCTCTCCGAGGCGGACGATCTGCGGTTCGTCGGTTCGATCTCACCGAAGCACCTTGTCCTCCAGGAGGTGATTGCCACGGCGTCCCTCGTGGAACAGGCCCGGGGCCACGTCGACATCATCGTCATCGACACCACCGGAGCGGTCTCCGGCGTCACGGGACAGACCCTCAAGTTCCACAAGCTCGAGCTGTGCCGGCCCACCGTGTTGGTCGCACTCCAGCGCGGAAGCGAGATCGAGCCGATCGTCGGTATGGCGCGACGGTTCTTCTCCGCCGACGTCCGCATTGCAGGTGTGCTGCCGGACATCGCTCCGCTGTCACCTACCGAGCGATCGGCTCATCGCGCACGTGCGTTTGGGCGCGCTCTGGCGCCGCCGTTGCACCGCTGGAAGGTGCGCCCGACGGTGTTCGCTCCGTCACTCCCGACAGGTCTTGACTTCAACCGGCTCCAGAACATGCTGGTTGGCGTGCACGATGGAACGGGGCGCTGCCTCGGACTCGGAATCCTCACCGTTGAGGAAGACGATCGGCTCCTGGTGATGACGGGCGTCACGGACGGGATGCAGGGCCTGCGACTGGCATCGCTTCGTATCGATCCCGAGACGTTCGAGACGACGCCGGTCAGCCTGCGGGAAGTGATGTTCGGGCTGGATATCTAGGGCTTCGCTTCGCTCAGCCCGTTCTCAGTCATGGGTTCTCGGTCTTCGCCAAGAGGATCGCCCGGCGATCTCACGTTGTCCCACGCCCCGTTCTTGCCCAAGATCGGAGACCGAGAAAACAGGGACCGCTCACACAGCGAGCACGGCGCCCCGGAGTCTCGCGTTGGGCGCCGCCGCTCTCTTACCAATGACTGAAGATTGACGACTGACGACTGCGAGCGCAGCGAGCCGGCGGCTCGCCCCGCGAACCCCGATCACGTCAGATCGCGTACCAGATTCCAGGTACGGCCGCCTCAGCCCGCAGCGGCCGAAGGCCGGCGCGCTGAGGCCCAAGGAACCTCCACCGGCCGTCCCCGCACTTCCCCTTGACAGGCAACGACCATGCTTCAGCACCTTGGGCCTCGCGATCCTGACACTACGAAGTCGACCCGAACCAGTCAAGAACCCCACAATCGGTCAAGACACGTGGTTGTCCACAGGCGCCACGTCGGGCGATGCGCGCCTTTCGAGCACGATCCCGGTCTTGTCCACAGATCCACAGGCAGCTTTCCACAGGATCTGTCGATAACTCGATCAGGAGAAGTTTTCGCGAGTCGAGATCTCTCCGACCTGACGCCCGCCGCCGTAGACGGCGGGCCGCTCCACAGAGCCCAGCTGAACGGAGTAGCCGGCCCGGCCGATCCGTCTGAGCATGGCGGTCATCGCCGGCCCCGTAGGCCGCGACGACCCGTCCCACGCCTTGACCGCCAGGCCGATCCCCTCATGGAGCGACACTCCGAGCGAACCCTCGGCTCCCGCTTTGGCCACCGCGTTGAACGCCGTCGCCAGCTCGGCAGGCGGCTCGCCTTGATCGCACGTGAGCGCCGGATAGCGGTGCATCGCGGTCCACGCGTGGCTGAACCTCGGTTTGGAGAGATGCGCAAAGGCCGCAGCGAGACTCCTGACGGTGCCACGAAATACCGGCGCACCACACCCATCGACACCAACCGGCCCCGGATCATGTCCACCGATTTCGCTCATTGTCTCGAGTACCGCCTGCTGCAGTGGATGCGTTGGGTCGAGGTAGTCGTCGAGCGACCACCCCTGTGCAACGCACGCCCGCAGCATCGCGGCGTGTTTGCCGGAGCAGTTGTGCCAGATTCGTCGTTGTTCCCCGTACCCGCTCGCGACCACACGCCTCTGAGCGGTGGGCGCGGCAGGCCATGAGGGTGGACACTGCAGGTACGACTCGTCGAGCCCTACCTGCGCCAGCATCGATCGCACCAGTTCCACGTGGACTGGTTGGCCACGATGGCTCCCACACGCAACCGCCATCTGCTCGGGAACGAGATCGGCGCCGAGCTCTTGGGATACGGTCGCCTGAAACGGTTTCGCCGCGGACCGAACGAAGAACTCACGGTCGATGTCGCCTTCAGAGGCCACCACGGTGCCGCTGGTATCAATCGCGGCGATCGCTCCATAGTGAATCGACTCGACCAACCCGGATCGCGTGACGGTGGCGAGAATCACTCGTCAGATGATCGTAAGATCCGCCGCATCTTCCTTGTAGCGGCGAACGAGTTCGTTGTGTAGGACGTCGACAACCTTCTGCGCCGAACGACGGGTGGCGGATATCTCCGTCTCAGCCTCGTCCAGCGTGTCTCGGATCTCGAGTAGCTCGCCGTCGCCGAGCGTCGGCAGTCTCGACAGGAAGTCGTCGTCGAGCACGTGATCGATGTACCTGCGGCGGTCATCCGGCAGGGCGGGTGAGAACACGGTCGGGAACCTCGAGCGCCCTCCGCCACCGTCCTCACCGGCACCGAGGACGTCCGGGAGGGCTTCGATGAGTGAGCGCGTCTCTTCGCCTGATCGGCGACGCATCTCGAACGCGAGCAGGTCCAGTCTTCCGTGCAGGAGCCGGCGGTAGTAGGACAATTCGGTCTCGACCTCGTCGGCCATCTTCTTGCGGGCACGCAGCTCGGCGAGATCGATTGCCTCGATCCCGTCGACAAACTCCGGCTCGAGAATGATGTCGATGCGTCGGCGGTACTCGGTCATCAGCCACACACTCGTTTCAACGTCGGATACGGGTTGACGGGCGAACCTCCTCCAGGGTGCATCTGGAAATGCAGGTGAGGGGCTCCTCCGTACGCGTCGCCACTGTTCCCGTTATAGCCGACGATCCGTCCTTGCGTCACGTGATCGCCTGTCTTGAGGCCGGCCGGCCAGCCGCTCAGATGCGCGTAGTAGAAGTCCACACCCATATTGGTGTGAAGCCAGATGGACTTGCCCCCAAGCCTGTTGTTGTAGACGCGAACGGTTCCTGAGAAGACGGCGTACTCGGGTTGGCCCATCGGTGCGAAGATGTCGGTTCCCTTGTGCGTGCGCCCACCAGATCTCGGTGCGCCCCAGGTGTCACGGAAGTGCAGCACGGCGGGATCCATCGGACAGATCATGCCCGGCGTCGCCGAGGCGGGAAGCCCGCCGGCGGCTCCGCTTCGCCTCGCGGCGGCCAGCGCGGCTGCGACTGCCTGCTCCTGTCGGTACTGGAGATCTGCTTTGTGGCACGCAGCGCTCATCTCGGATGCGGCAGCGCTCGCTTCGTCCATGATCGCCGTCATCTCCTGAGCGGCCTGTTCCGCCTGTCCACTGAGTTCGGTGAGTCGCTGCTGTTCCGTCGCCCAATCCTGCCGGATGCGTTCCATCTCCCGCTTCAGGCTGTCGAGCTGGTCGATGCTCGCCACGTCCTCCTTGGTGACGGAGGACAGGAACTCCTGGCCGGTGAGGGCGACATCGAGCGACGGTGCGAACAGGATGATGCCGGTGCTCGGCGATCCACCGTTCATGTACAGCTCGACCGCCCTGTCGGCCACCTGCTGCTGTGTTGCCTCGATGAGCGCCGACTTCTCGTCGATGAGGTCCCGGAACTGGTAGACGCGAAGGCTGGCGTCCTCGAGCTCCTGGTTGATCTGGTTGTAGCGATCTTCCGCGGCATTCGCGTCGTCTCTGGCTTTGTCGAGACGTTTCTGTGCGGCCGAGGAATCCGCGCACGCGGCATCGCGCTCCGCCTTGGTGATCGACAACGCTGGAAGCGCGGTCGAGAGCACCCACGACAGAACAAGAAGCACCACGAGGAGTGTGCGTCGCAGATTCCACGACATGTTGCCAGGAGGGTACAGCGGGTTTCGCGTTCCGTGAAGTCTCCCGCTCTCGTTCGTTACCGCCCACGGCCCCTGTAGATTCTCACGTCCGCCTTCTCGATGGTGACCAAGCCTTCGGTGACCATCTCGTCGAGGATCGGAAGAACTCGCTCCACCTCCGACCGCTGGTCGACGCACTCGATCAGCACGGGAAGGTCGGCCGACAACCGGAGCACCCGAGCGGTATGGATGGTGGAGGATGCTCCGAACCCCTCGATACCCCGAAACACGGTGGCCCCGGCGAGACCCTCCCGTCGCAGCATCAGAACGATGGCCTCGTAGAGTGGTCGTCCCTCGTACTCGTCCGACTCGCCCACGAAGATCCTGAGCAGGCTTCCACCTTCTATTGTCTCCATCTCACTCCCTCCTCACTCATAGCCATGTTCCGATGAGGTAGCCCGCCGCCGCGGCGATCAGCCCGGCGCCCAGTGTTCCGACGAGGTTGAGGAGCCCTGATCGGACCGCCGCCGCGCCGCCGCCTTCTGCAAGGTAGATCGTTTCGACCATCCACGTGGAGAACGTCGAGTAGCCGCCCAGGAACCCGACGGTGATTGGCACGACCCACCAACCGCCGGGAGCGATCCCGACAACGAGGCCGAGCACGGCGGCACCGGTGACGTTGACCACGAACGTGCCCCATGGCCGCGGGTCGCGCGTTCTCGCCTGAACGAATCCGATCACCCCGTATCGGGCGAGGGCACCGACCCCCCCGGCGATGACGACCGCGACCCACGTCATGTCCGCCTCCCGAGCGTCAGCCCCATCATCACTGCGAGGATGCCCGCGGCCAGCGAGGCGACGCCGTAGGCGAGTGACAGCAGGAACGGTCCCTCCACGAGCTGGACGGCAAGGCTCGAGAACGTCGTGAATGCCCCGAGAAACCCAACCCCGAGAAGCGGAACGGTGACCGATCTCGACCGTCCCGCCAGTCGCAGGCGAGCGAGGACGTATCCCAGTGCACCCGCGCCGAGGACGTTGACGATGAACGTCCCGAGGATCGCACTCGGAATGATCAGCGAAACCCCGAATCGCGCCCCGGCACCCAGTCCACCTCCGACCAGCACGGCCATGCGCCCGCGCCACGCGACCCGAATCGACACTAGAACGGAAGGAGTGCCCAGGCGACCGGCAGGAAGACGACCGCAGCGAGCAGGCCGGTCCCCACATCGGGCAGAACCCCCGGGAGGCGCTCTGCGAAGTACACCTCACGAGTCGACAGGAGTGATGCGAACGCCGCCCCTACGATCAGAACGACCGCCACAACGATCGCTACCAGGAACGCTGCGAATCCGTTGAGGTTGAACGCGAGTGCTGCGGCGATACCCATGATCACGGCCACAACGACACTCCCGCTCAGTGGATCGAGCGCGAGTTCCCGTCCTGCGAGATAGACGGCGGCACCCCTGGCCCCGATCACCATCATCAGGAACAGCCAGAGCCACCGCTGCCCCGACGTGGTGGAGATTCGGGCGAGGACCAGCGATCCGACGCCGCCGGCTGTGACGACGGCGGCCATCAACGCCACCGAGGTCGAGACCAGGTCGCGCCCCTCCACAACGATGACGCCGCGGATGAGGACAGTCAACACTGCGACGAGGACAGCGAGCCCGATCCCTCCCCATCCACCTCTTCCAACGTTCCATGCGTACGGAATCACAGCGCCTGCCAGCGCGGCGACGAGGAGCGGTACCCGAAGGGCAGGTCCGGGGAATGCGCCGTTCTCGGAGAGATCCCACGCCCAAAGGGCCGCCACGCCGACGAGCGCTGCGATGAACCACACAGGATCGTTGAGCGCGTTGGTGACCAGCAGCACCAAGGAGACGAGAAACGGACCGAACAGCCGCAGCTCGTTGCTCGGTCCGGCACCCCCCGACACGGGCGGCAGAAGTGCCACCTCATCGCTCTCCCGGACCTCGCTCCTCCCATCGGCGGGATCACCATTGATCCACACCCGGGAATGACGGAGACCCTCTTCGAACTCGCCACCGTATCGATGGACAGCCTGACCGAGTATCTCGTCGACGGTTGAACCCTCGAGTTCTACTTCGGTTGCCCCTGCGAGCTCCCTGAGCCGAGCAAAGAGACGGACACGTGCCATTGGCGCAAGGCTAGTTCCTTTCGCAGGGACGGCACGGTCAAGCGTAGGTTTGGAGACAGGAGGTGCCATGAACGACAAAACAGCGGATCTCGCCGGACCAGGGATCGGATCGTACGAAGATGTGGAGTCAGTTCTCCCCAGCGACTATCGGCCACTTCTCTCGCCACGAGAGACGATGGCAGCCCTCTTCGCAGCCAAGCAGTACATCGAGGACAACCTCGCCGGGGCGCTCAATCTGCAGATGGTCCAAGTTCCTCTCATCGTCGATTCGGCCAGCGGCGTCAACGACATGCTGGATCGAGACGGCTCCCGCACCCCGATCCAGTTCCACATCTCGAACGACCACGATCTGCATCCGATCGATGCCCAGGTGGTGCAGGCTGCGACCAAATGGAAGCGGATGGCGCTACGGCAGTTCGGCATGAACCCGGGCGAGGGTCTGATCACCGACATGAAGGCGGTTCGCAAGGACTACTTCTTGGACCATGACCACTCCGCCTACGTCGACCAGTGGGACTGGGAGAGGGTCATCACTGCCGAAGACCGCAACTTGGAGTTCCTCACCGATGTCGTCGAGAAGATCTGGTCCGTGCTGGTCGGAGCGAACGACATGCTGCTCGAGGGATGGCCGCAGCTAGAAGAGGGGGGCTACCCGCCCATGCCGAGGGAACTGACCTTCATGCACGCGGAGGACATCCTCGAGCGGTACCCGGATCTTCCGAGAAAGCAGCGTGAAACGGCCATCCTTCAGGAGCATCCGGCGATCTTCATCTACGGCATCGGATGGACGTTGAACGACGGATACCCGCACGAGATGCGTGCAGCCGACTACGACGATTGGATCACCCCGACGGTGTCGAGCGATGGCAGACCGATGCACGGACTCAACGGCGACATTCTCGTCTGGAATCCGATCACGCGCAGGAGACACGAGCTGACCTCGATGGGCGTCCGGGTGACCAAGGAGACGCTCGTGCAACAGCTCGAAGCAACCGGCCAGATGGATTTCTTGAAGCTCCCCTACCACCAGGCAATCCTCAACGACGAGATCCCCCTTTCGATCGGCGGCGGGATCGGGCAATCTCGGACGTACATGTACCTGTTGCGCAAGGCACACCTCGGTGAGGTCAGCGTCACGGTGTGGCCACAGGTCCTCAAGGACATGTGCGCCAAACGCGACATCGTCGTGTTGGAATAGACGGCTCAGACGAGCGCCACACGCTGGATCGCCGCGGCGATCTCGTCCGGGACCTCTTCCTGGAGGAAGTGGCCGGCACCCGTTCGGGTGACCGCCGCATCGGGCAGCATACGGGCGATATGATTGCGGACGCGCCCGAGCACGGGATCACGATCGCCCCAGACGATCTCGGCCGGTCCTTCGTACTCGCGCACGAACTGACCGATCCGCCGGAGCGGCTCGACGGACGGGTGTCCCATCGAATCGGGCACCATCCTGGTGAGCGCGAGTGGCGCCTGGTTCGTACGCCTGGACCGCAGCGGGTACCGGTAGGCCTTGGACACGACACCCTCGATAGACGACCTGTCGGATTGCGCCATCGACAGACGGACCTGTGGGAATCCAAACACACGAAACGCGATGTCACTCACCACTGGCATTCGTCCGAACCGATGAAACAGGGTCGGTCGGAATCCCTCTCTCGGCTCACTCAGAATCGTGTTGAGCACCACCAACCCGGACAGCCGATCGGATCGATCCATGAATGCTCCGATCCCGATCGGGCCTCCCCAATCCTGGACCACGAGCGTGACATTCTCGAGGCCCATCGCATCAATGAGCTTGCCCATCCACGTCATGTGGTGCTCGAGCGTGTGCACCGCCGGATCCGCGGGGTGATCTGAGAATCCGAGACCGATGAGGTCCGGCATGATCACGCGGACAGGTTGATCGATCAGGGCCATGGCTACTTTGCGGTAGAGAAACCCCCACGTCGGGTTCCCGTGCATGCACAACACCGGCACACCTCTGCCCGACTCCATCACATGCATCTGATGCCCACCCACTTCGACAATGCTGCGCTCGAACGGCAGCATCTGCGCGAGCCAGTCAGGGATTGGGGGAGCAGCGTTCACGATCGCCAGCGTACCCGGCTTTCGACCCGTGACGGCCCGAGGGACGAACTACCAGCTCGCCAGGCCTCTCCTCACATAGCGCCACCGACATGGTGTAATGCCCGGCGAGCGCGGGGGCTCTTCGACCTAGGTAGGGACACACAATGGATTCACCAATCGTCAAAGCCGAGCACGTCATCAAGACGTTCGGTGAGACCATCGCACTCAATGACGTCAGCCTGTCGTTCGAGCAAGGCATCATCTACGGCCTGCTCGGTCCAAACGGGGCAGGCAAGACGACCCTCATCCGCATCCTCACCACGTTGATCAGACCCGACTCAGGCTCAGGGTGGGTCGACGGAGTCAACGTCCTCGATGATCCAAGAACCGCGCGTACCCGACTCGGGCTCGCAGGCCAGTTCGCCGCGGTCGACGAGTACCTCACTGGACGCGAGAACGTCGAAATGGTGGGGCGGCTCTACAACCTGTCGGCCACCGAAGCTCGACGCCGAGCAGCGGAGGTGCTCGAACGGATCGATCTCGGGAGTGCCGCAGACCGAACCGTGCGAACGTACTCAGGCGGGATGCGGCGCAGGCTCGACCTGGCGGCCTCGATGGTGGGACGTCCACGAGTGTTGTTCCTCGACGAGCCGACAACCGGCATCGATCCTCGGAGCCGCATTGACATCTGGGCCCTGATCAGAGAGCTGGTCGAGGACGGAACCACGATCTTGATGACCACGCAGTACCTGGACGAGGCAGATCAACTCGCCGCTCAGATCGGCGTGATCGATCGCGGGCATCTCATCGCCGAAGGCACACCAGAGGACCTGAAGGACCGTCTCGGTGGTTCGGTCGTCGAGGTGGTCGTCGACGACAGCTCTCGTGAACAGGCGGTCAAACTCCTGTCAGCGGTCAACGGCCACGACGCCACGTTCGACGCCGCCTCCAAACGGATCACTCTGCCCGCTCCCAAGGGGGCGGAAACCCTGATGGCCGCGGTCCGCAGTCTCGACGGTGCCGGGATCACACCCAACGACATCACACTGCGACGCCCAACACTCGACGACGTCTTCCTCGCCTACACGGGCAAGACGGTCGAGGAGGAAGGCGAGACGACAGGCCGACTGAAACGGCGACGTGAGAGGAGAGGCGCATGACGACGGCTACGCACACCACGATGAGCTTCTCCCACACGATCAAAGACACGTTCGTCATCACCCGCCGCAATCTGCTGAGGAACATAAGGCTCCCCCAGCTCCTGGTCTTCGCCACGGTTCAGCCGATCATGTTCCTGCTGCTGTTCAACTACGTCTTCGGCGGCGCGATCGGCAGGGCCATTCCCCCGGCGGCGGGCGGCAAGTATCTCAACTGGCTCATCCCCGGACTGCTCATACAGGTCGCCGCGTTCGGGGCGGGTCAGACCGCGCTCGGGTTGACCGAAGATCTCTCGAAGGGAGTCATCGATCGCTTCCGCTCACTGCCGATGGCACGTTCGGCAGTGCTCGCCGGACGGACGCTGTCCGACCTGATCCGCAACGCATTCGTAATCACTCTGATGGTCGCGGTCGGGTTCCTCCTCGGCTTCCGGTACCAAACGAGCTTCTGGGGTCTCCTCGGAGGACTCGTCGTGGCAGGGATCTTCGCCTACGGGCTGTCGTGGGTGATGGCGCTCATCGGCCTCGTGGTCAAGAACCCCGAAGCGGCTCAGTCGGCCGTGTTCCTCCCCGTGTTTCCGCTGGTGTTCGCGTCGTCCGTGTTCGTTCCCACCGAGACCATGCCCTCGTGGCTCCAGGCATTCGCAGTCCACCAGCCGATCACGATCACCACCAACGCGATCCGCGGCCTCATGCTCGGTCAAGGTGCCCTTGCCGCGGGCGACACCGTGGCCGGTCAGGTCACACTTGCCCTCGCGTGGGCGATCGGCATCCTGATCATCTTCGCACCACTGGCCGTTCGCGCGTACCGCCGGGCCACGGGATAGGCCCGCTTCGCGGGCCGCACCTTGTACCTGGTACGCGACCAAGACCGTCCCGAGACCCCGGGGCGCCTGTACCCGGTACGAGGTACGAAGTACGAGGGAGGGCCGTCGGGCTGTGAGCTGTCAGCCGTGAGCTGTCTTCCACCCTCAGATCACTCCGAGGTCGGTACCCACCTTTGTGAACGCCTCGGTCCCGTACTGCAAGTCCTTGTGGCTGTGCGCGGCCGAGATCATGACCCGGATTCTCGCCTTGCCGAGCGGCACGGTCGGGTAGGCGATCGCCTGGGCGAACACGGCGTGCTCTGTGAAGAGACGCCGGGAGAACTCCTGGGCAACCTTCTCACCACCGAGCATCACCGGCGTGATCGGCGTCCCCGAGTGCCCGATGTCAAACCCCGCCGCGGCCATCGACTCCTTGAAACTCGCGGCGTTGTCCCACAGCCGGTCGACGAGCTCGGTGGACTCACCAAGGATCTCTACGGACGCGATGCACGCGGCCACATCGGCGGGGGTCACTGCCGAGGAGAACAGGAATGGCCGGGCTCGCTGGCGAAGCCACTCGACGACGGGCGCCGGCCCTGCCACGTAGCCACCGACAACCCCGAACGCTTTGGACATCGTCCCGACTTCCACTTCGACTCGCCCGTGGAGACCGAAGTGGTCAACGATGCCCCGCCCGCCTCTGCCGAGCACTCCTTCCCCGTGGGCGTCGTCGACCATCACCATCGCTTCGAACTCGTCGGCTGCATCGACGATCCGATCCAGTGGGGCGACATCACCATCCATCGAGAACACACCGTCGGTGATGATCAGGATTCTCCTGGCGCCTTCTGCTCTCGCCTCGGCGAGCTTGGCGCGGAGGTCGTCGGTGTCGCAGTGCGCGTAGATCTTGCGAGATGCCTTCGCGAGCCGAACCCCGTCGATGATCGACGCATGGTTCAGCTCATCGGTGACGATCACGTCGCCTTTGTCCACGAGTGCCGGGATCGCTCCGGCGTTGGCGACGAACCCGGCTTGAAGGGAGATCGCCGCCTCGACGCCCTTGAAGGCGGCGAGCTTGTCCTCCAGCTCATCGTGAATGGTCATTGTCCCCGCGATGGTGCGTACCGCTCCCGGTCCGACGCCGTATCGATCCAAGGCCCCCTTGGCTGCGGTGACGAGGCGCGGGTGATCTGCCAGTCCGAGGTAGTTGTTCGAGCAGAAGTTGAGCACCTCTTTGCCGTCGACGGTCAGCCAGGAACCCTGGGAACCGTCGATGTGGCGAATCGTGTTGTACAGGCCTTCGTTCTTGAGCTCCTGAATCTGGTCGCGAAGGAATTCGATCTTGTCCATGCTCACCTCAGCTCAGTGGTCCGTCGGCGTCGTTGGGGTCGGGGAACATCACCACCTTGCCGCACTCGCCCGACGCCATCAGATCGAATGCCTTCTCGAAGTCGTCGAGCGCGAAGCGGTGGGTGACAAGGGCGCCCAGGTCGACGGCCCCGGCGCGCAGGAGCCCCCGCATCTCGTACCAAGTGTCCCATAGCTTCCGTCCGATCACGCCGTGCACCGTCGCTCCCTTGAAGACGATGTTGTCATCGAGATCGAACGGGATCGGACCTGAGGACAGTCCGAGCAGCGCTGCTTCCCCCCCGGGTTTCAGAAGAGAGAATCCTTCCTGTATCGCCGACGGAGCCCCCGACATCTCGAGGAGCACGTCTACGCCTTCTCCGTCCGTCGCCTCCATGCCGAGTTCGACGACCTGGTCTCGGCGGGGGTTCCATGTGTACTCGGCGCCAAGTGTGCGTGCCATCTCGAGGCGGTAGTCCGAGATGTCGGTTGCGTAGACCGCTCTCGCTCCGAGCGCTCTCGCCGCCGCGATCGCCATCACCCCGACGGGACCACACCCGGTGACCAGCACCTTGCGGCCTGAGATGTTCGCCACCGACACCGTGTGGACGGCATTGCCGAAGTTCTCCTGGAGTGACGCGATCGAGTACGACATCTCGGGTGGATCGGGCCACGCGTTGATCGCTGGAACCGCCACATACTCGGCATACGCACCGTCTCGATGAACTCCGAGGATCTGCGTGTTCTCACAGAGATGGCCCTTGCCGGTACGGCAGAATCGGCACTGCCCGCACACAACGTGCGACTCGACCGACACGAGGTCTCCGATCTCCGGTCCGTCCGCCATCGGGCCTTTGTCGACCACGATCCCGCACAGCTCGTGCCCGACGGTCAGCGGGGCGCGCACGTGCGTCTGCGCCCAGGGGTCCCAGTCGCGGATGTGCATGTCGGTTCCACAGATCGACGTCGCTTTCACCTGAATCAGTACGTCAGACGGTCCGGGTGTTGGAATCGGGACGTCGGCCATTTCGAGTCCGGGACCCGGCGACGGTTTCACAATCGCGCGCATCGTTCTCAGGCTACCTCTGCTCGCTGCGCTCGCAGCCGACAGCCGACAGCCTCAGTCCTTGCGGATCCGTCCCAGCGCCGTCCAGGCGGCATCACCGATCAGCACCAGAAGCGCAGCCGCCCATGGCGACGCTGCAACAACACCGGCGAATCCGAGTCGCGTCATGCCAGGAATCGAGACGACGCCAACGAGCAGGGCCGGCACCGACCGTGCGATGATGCGCTCTATCTTCTCTGAGGGAATCACCACGGCCCACCCCGTTGCGAGGCCAACCACGATGCCCAGTTCCGCGCCGAGGAGGGTGTAGCCCGCACCCAGCGCGAACCCGACCCCTGCCCCGACAATCAACCGTCGTCGCGATCCCCAGCCCGTCGATGCATAGGCCGCGACCCAGATGAGGATCACTCCCGCCACCGCGGAGATCACCCACCATGCCATCGCCACAGCTCGCATCACTTCGCCACTCTGCTTGGAGAACGAGGCGATCCCAAGAGCGATGAGCGCGACAACGCCGAGTGCCAGCGCACCGAGGACCACCAGCGCAAGACTCCACAGACAGGCGACCAGCAACGATCGCCCCACCGACCGTGTCGGTGGCGCATGGAACAGGCCGTTCACGGCACCACTGTGGCACGAACGCACCCGACACGCATCATCGCCGATGCCGTAGCCTGAAGAGGAAAGGACCCCATGTTCGAATCAATTGCACCCTTGCTGTCCGCACGCCTGTTTCTCCATCCGGTGACCGCAGGCGACTACCTGTACTTCGTCAGCGATCTCTCCGATCGGATGAGTCTCTACCGCAAAGCGCTCGAGGGAGGCGATCCAGAGCCCCTGATTCCCGACGACATTGCGCTGGCCAACCCGAAACTGGTCAACGGTGAGCTGTTCGCCGTTTTCCCAGATCTCGACAAGATCCTGCTCATGGTCGACTCGGACGGCGACGAGAACTACCAGCCATGCACCTTGCCCCTGTCGGGCGGAACGCCGGAGCGCGTCTTCGGCGATCGCTTCGAGGGTCAACAGGTCAACCTGATCTGGAGCTACCGGCACCGTCACCTTGCCGTGTTCAACGTCGACCCACGCGTCAGCCCTGACTACGGCTCCTACATCTGGAACGCCGAGACGGGCGAACTGCTGGATCTCGGCACGAGCGTGTACGGCAACTACACGGTCGCAATCGATGATTCACTCGATCGTGTCGTTGTTGCGGACGGCTACTCGGCCGCCGACAACGTCCTCTACATGTGGGAACGTGCTACCGGCTCCCGCACGGTGCTGGCAGGCACGCCACTCGAGGAGCGCACACCCGACGTTTCGGTACCTCCATCAGGTTTTGGAGTCTGCTACTTCAGAAAGGGGGGAATCCTCACCGAAACCACCTTGTTCGACGATGCCGGAGGGTGCGGATGGATCACGCTCGATGGCCTGCGCCATGTCGAGCCGGTCTCGATCATGGGTCTCCACCACAGCGGCGTCGGCGAATTCCAGGCGCTTCTCCACCTGGACGGCGACCGGTTCATGCTCGGATACAACATCGACGGTTGCTCGTGGGCCTACGAGGCCATCTTCGACGAATCGGAACTTCGCCTGACCGTCACCCGTGTGCTGTGGGGCGAGGGCCGCCTGCACGATGGTGTCGCAGCCGAGTTCTCCTACGATCGCGATCGAGACACGTTCGCGCTTGCATTCTCGACGGCGACCTCACCCGTTCAGCTCTTCACCGTTCACGGTGATCACATCACCCAGCACACGAGCGAGCGTCTGTCAGGGATCCCCGCCAATCTGCTCTCGCCAGGGGAGGACGCTTCGTTCACGAGCTTCGACGGGCTGCGCATCTCTGCACGCCTCTACCTGCCGAAGGGTGACTTCACGGGTCCACGACCCGTCGCCTACTACGTCCACGGAGGTCCGCAGAGTCAGGAACGACCTGACTTCACATGGTTCTCGATGCCACTGATCCAGTACCTGACACTGCGCGGCTTCGCCGTGTTCGTCCCCAACGTTCGGGGGTCTCGTGGCTACGGGCTGTCCTACATGAAACAGGTCGACCACGACTGGGGCGGCAAGGACAGGCTCGATCACGTCGAAGCGGTCAAGTACCTGGAGAAGGATCCCCGCCTCGACACATCCCGCATGGGTGTACTGGGTCGGTCCTACGGCGGATACATGACGCTAGAACTCGCGGGACGCCACCCCGATCTGTGGGCGGCCGCGATCGACATGTTCGGGCCCTACAACCTCTTCACATTCATCGACGGGCTGCCGGAGACGTGGAAGACCTACTTCTACATGACGATCGGGCACCCGGAAACGGACCGCGACTTCCTGGTCGAGCGGTCCCCGAAGACGTTCCTCGGCGATCTGACTTGCCCAATGCTGGTCATCCAGGGTCGCAACGACCCGCGGGTCGTGGTCGCCGAATCAGACCGTCTCGTCGAGGAGCTGCGATCGCAGGGCAAGAACATCGAGTACCTGGTGTTCGACGACGAGGGCCACGATATGGTCAAGCGGGAGAACAAGGAACGGGCGTACGAGGCGATCGTCGGTTTCCTCGTCGAGCACCTGAAACCCTAGGAGCCGACACGTGCGGTCCGTCCTCGTCATCGGTGGCACTCGGTTCATCGGGCTGTGGACCGTTCGGCAACTGGTCGAGTTGGGATGCGACGTCACGGTGTTCCATCGCGGGAACACCGAGCCTGAGGTCGAGCTGAATGTCCGGCATCTGCACGGCGACCGCAGCGAGCTGCTCGACCAGCGAGCACGACTCGAGCGCCTGGCACCTGATGTCGTCTTGGACATGATTCCCCTCACCCGTGCCCAGGCGGTAGACACGATGGTTGCGTGCACCGGGATCGCCGGACGAATCGTCGGCATTTCCAGCCAGGACGTGTATCTCGCCTACGACATACTCAGGGGCAAGGAGGCACTACCTCCGGTACCGATTCCGATGAACGAGGACGCTCCGTTGCGATCCAAGCGGTACCCGTACAGGGACATGGTCGAAGAGGACAGCCACCTGTACGACTACGACAAGATCCTCGTCGAGGAGTCATACCTCGCCGACCCGGATCTGCCGGGCACCATCCTCAGGCTTCCAGCCGTGTACGGTCCTCACGACTACCAGCACCGCCCCTACCCGTACCTCAAGCGCATGCTCGATGACCGACCGGCGATCCTCATCGATGCGGCGGCGGTCTCCTGGGAGTGGTCACGCGCGTTCGTCGGCAACGTCGCCGATGCCATCGCTCGTGTGGTGATCGACGATCGGGCACGCGGCAGAATCTACAACGTCGCCGAGCCGCCCGGCCGCACCGAGCCCGACTGGATCAAGGCGATCGCTCGTCAGGTCGGCTGGAACGGCGAGATCATCCCTCTCCCCACCGACCGACTGCCCGAACACCTGCGCGACGACCTGAACTTCGGTCAGTCGCTCGTCGTCGACACCGGCAGGATCCGCGAGGAGCTGGACTACACGGAACCGACTGCCACAGAGGACGCCATGCGCGCGACCGTCGAGTGGGAGCTGACTGCCATGCCGGACGAACTTCCCCCGCACCGGTTCGACTACGACGCCGAAGACACGGCGATGCCAGACCTCACCCTGGGCTTGTGACCGACTACCCCACCACCGGCGATCGTTCCAGCGACGCGGCGATCGTCCGGATACTCGTAGTCGACGAGTCCCCTGCGAAGTAGCGGTCGTACGCCGCCATGTCGAAGTCGGCGACGACCTTGTGCCAGTGGGTAGGAATCTCAGCTTCGGGCAGCACGACTCTCGTCTCCATGGCGTTCTCCTCCTTTGGCGGATCTCCCGCACTGGACATGATCTCAGTGGCTATACCAACTGGTTCTGAGACGCGAAAACGTGCCTCGAGCTCAGTTTTCGCGAAGGCCCGCCGTCGCCTACAGTCCCACCGGGCCATCGCGAACGACGCGAAAAATAGGTCCAGGATGTCATTGACGTAATTACATGCGTGCGATTACAGTGTTGAGGCTTCAACACCAGATGTCGCGGTCACTCCCCCCCTGACCACAACATGTAGTGGTGTCGCTGTGAGGGAAAGCTTCGGAGGGAGTGAGATGACCGCCGCCAACGGCCTCCGCATCTCTCGTCGGTTCACGACGGAGGGACGCGATCCATACGCAGACATCGAGTGGACGTTCAGGGACTCGCGCATCACGAACCCGGACGGTTCGATCGTCTTCGAGATGAAGGAGGCGGAGGTTCCGGCGGCGTGGTCGCAGGTGGCGTCCGACATCATGGTGTCGAAGTACTTCCGCAAGGCCGGCGTACCACAGCTAGACGAAAACGGCCATCCGGTTCTCGACGAAGAAGGGAACCCTGTGCTCGGTCCGGAGCACTCGGCCAGGCAGGTGTTCAATCGTCTGGCGGGAACGTGGCGCTGGTGGGGCGAACGGAACGGCTACTTCGCGTCGGAGCAGGATGCACAGGCGTTTGAGGACGAACTCAAGTACATGCTCGCGAACCAAGTGGCGGCCCCGAACAGCCCGCAGTGGTTCAACACGGGGCTCAACTGGGCGTACGGGCTGACGGGACCGGAACAAGGCTTCTGGTTTGTCGATCCTGAAACAGGCGAGGCCGTCCCCTCCCCCGACTCGTACAGCCGGCCGTCACCACATGCGTGTTTCATCCAGAGCGTCAGGGACGATCTGGTCAATGAGGGCGGAATCATGGACCTGTGGACCCGCGAGGCCCGCCTGTTCAAGTTCGGATCCGGCACCGGCTCCAACTTCTCGGCGATTCGAGCAGAAGGTGAGCCCCTGTCGGGAGGTGGCAAGTCCTCCGGGGTGATGTCGTTCCTGAAGATCGGTGATAGGGCGGCTGGGGCGATCAAGTCAGGCGGCACCACCCGGAGGGCAGCCAAGATGGTCATCCTCGATATGGACCATCCGGACATCGAGGAGTTCATCAACTGGAAGAAGCTCGAGGAGGAGAAGGCCAAGCTGCTCATCAGGCACGGCGGCCTGCCGGCGGACTTCAACGGCGAGGCGTACCAGACCGTCTCCGGCCAGAACTCCAACAATTCGGTGCGAGTCACCGCCGAGTTCCTCCAGAAGGTCAAGACGGATGGTGACTGGGATCTGATCGAGCGCAGCACGGGCAAAGTTCGCAGGACCGTGAAGGCTCGCGACCTGTGGCATCAGATCGCCGATGCCGCCTGGGCGTGCGCCGATCCTGGCATGCAGTTCCATACGACGATCAACGAGTGGCACACGAGCCCGGCCGGCGGTCCCATAAGGGCTTCTAACCCTTGCGCCGAATACATGTTTGTAGATGACACCGCCTGCAACCTGGCGAGCCTCAACCTGGTGACGTTCTACGACGATGCGACCGGCCGGTTCGACATCGAGACCTACGAGCACGCCATCAGGCTGTGGACGATCGTGCTGGAGATCTCGGTGACGATGGCGCACTTCCCATCGAAGCCGATCGCCCAGGGGTCCTACGACTATCGGACACTCGGTCTCGGCTATGCCAACCTGGGTTCACTGCTGATGCGTTCCGGGCATCCGTACGATTCGGACGAGGGCAGGGCGATCGCAGGGGCTCTCACGGCGATCCTGACCGGCGTGTCCTACCGGACGTCGGCTGAGATGGCGAGCACGCTGGGACCATTCCCGAAGTGGAACGAGAACGCCGAGTCGATGCTACGGGTGATCCGCAACCACCGGCGGGCCGCCTACGACGAGACGGGCTACGAAGGCGTGAGCCACTACGTGATGGGCATCGACGCAGACCTGGCGCCGGCTCCGCTGCTTCAGGCAGCGCGCCTCGCCTGGGACGAGGCGCTCTCGGCCGGCGAGCAGTACGGCTACCGAAACGCTCAGGTGTCGACCCTGGCACCGACAGGCACGATCGGACTGCTGATGGACTGCGACACGACAGGAGTCGAGCCGGACTTCGCACTGGTCAAGTTCAAGAAGCTGGCGGGTGGCGGCTACTTCAAGATCGCCAACCAGTCGATTGCTCCTTCGCTTCGCCGGCTCGGCTACGACGAGGCCGCCATCAAGCGGATCGTCATGTACGTCGCCGGCACGATGACGCTGGAGCGGGCACCGCACATCAACAGGGAGTCCCTGCGCGCAAAGGGCCTCTCCGAAGGTGCGATCGACAGGATCGACAACACGCTGCCGAGCGTGTTCGAGCTGCGGCACGCCTTCAATGTGTACGTCACTGGCGAGGAAGCGCTGCTCGAGCTGGGATTGAAGCCGGAGGACTACACGTCGCCGGACTTCGATCTCCTCACTTCACTCGGCTTCACCGACAGGCAGGTCGCCGAGGCGAACGACGTGATCTGCGGCATGCAGACGATCGAGGGCGCACCCGGGCTTCGTGCGGAGCATCTGGCGGTGTTCGACACGGCCAACCGCAACGGAAGGCACGGCACCCGGTTCATTCACCATGTCGGGCACATCAAGATGATGGCTGCAGCGCAGCCGTTCATCACCGGTGCGATCTCCAAGACGATCAACATGCCCAACGAGGTGACATCCGCCGACATCGAGGAGGCCTACATGATGTCGGCAGATCTCGGGTTGAAGGCGATGGCGCTGTACCGGGACGGGTCGAAGGCTTCACAGCCGCTGTCGTCCTCCTCAGACGACGCCGCCTCGGACGAGGACGAGGAGAACGTCGTCCTGGCGTTGGAGCACGAGAAGGCGGTCGCCTGGGGCGAAATCATGAACGCTGCCAGCCCGACCCAGGCCTACAGCAACGGGCACAAGCGTCCGCGGTTCCTGCTGCCGGCACGCCGACGTGGCTGGACCCAGGAGGCTCGAATCGGTGGGCACAAGGTGTTCCTGCGGACCGGTGAGTACGACGACGGCACGCTGGGTGAGGTGTTCATCGACCTGGCGAAGGAGGGTGCGACATTGCGCGGCGTCCTGTCGTGCTTCGCGATCGCCGTGTCGAAGGGCCTCCAGTACGGGGTTCCGTTGGAGGAGTTCGTCGACACGTTCACGTTCCACACGTTCGAGCCGAGAGGCATGGTCGAGGGTCATCCGAACATCAAGATGGCGAACTCGATCATCGACTACGTGTTCCGGGCGGTCGGCCTCGAGTACCTGGGTCGCACCGACCTGGTGCAGGTGAAGCCACAGGTGTCGTCTCTGCCGGAGCCCCCGAAGGGCCTGGCGACCGAAGCCGGCGTTCAGCTGGATCTGACCGAGGCGGCGATGGAGAAGGACATCGAGGCAGAAGCGAAGGCGGCGAAGTTCGTCGACGCAGAGCCTAAGCCGGCCCCGACGAGACGGCCAGTCGCGGTGTCGGTGAGTTCCGGTGACGTGGCGACAGCATCGGTGCAGGCGGCGCTGTCGGACATGATGGGCGACGCACCGCTCTGCCCGACCTGCGGCCACATCACGATTCGCAATGGCACGTGCTACAAGTGTCTGAATTGCGGGGACACAACGGGCTGTTCGTAGAAAGCTGCCGGGTTCGGAAGGTGCCGCTCCAATTGGAGCGGCACCGTTGGATGTCATGAAGCCAGAGCACCGGTCGTTCAAGTTGTGCGATCACTAGCCTCCGACCATGGGAAGTGAGAGAGACGAGTTTCTCCAGGCGGCAATAGACGAAGCCCACCGGGGCCTCGCGGAAGGCGGCATCCCCATCGGCTCGGTGCTGGTCATCGACGGGAAGATCGTCGGACGCGGACACAACCGCCGTGTCCAGCAGGGAAGCGCAGTGCTGCACGCCGAGATGGACGCCCTGGAGAACGCCGGACGTCTCCCGGCAGCCGACTATCGGCGATCCGTCCTCTACTCGACGCTGTCACCATGCGACATGTGCTCGGGCGCCGTGCTGCTCTACGGGATCCCCAAGGTCGTCGTGGGCGAGAACCGAGCGTTCAAGGGGCCAGAGGAGTACGTGCGATCCAGAGGCGTCGAGGTCGACGTGGTCGACGACCCGTCGTGTGTCGCCATGATGGAGGAGTTCATCGCCGCCCGTCCCGAGCTGTGGAACGAGGACATCGGCGAGTGATGGGTCGCCAAAGACTGCGACCTTCCATCCCGCGACGGTTGTGAAAGCTCCGACGCTCTCACCTGCACACTCACCCGCTCGTGATGGCTCCAGCCGACATGAGGTCACCCTTCCAGCGTTCGACCAGCTCTCGCCGTTGATACGGGTTCCTCTCG
>CAZQMF010000006.1:0-51028 GCA_964594235.1 uncultured Acidimicrobiia bacterium | reverse complement strand
CGGATCGCAGTCAGAAACAGGGCGATCAACCCGTACGTGGGTATGAACGACAACAGCACCGATGGCAACTTCGCCCCGAGCACGATTGGCCCCCAGAATCCGAGGGCAACGACCAGCCCGATCGCCAACCATCGATCGCGAAGCTCGCGGAGGTCGAACTTGTCGACGATGACCATCGCGCCCGGAAGGACGAGCACCAGATAGTTCACCCACGAGAGCGGTGTGATGAGTAGGGCTGCGGCCATGCCTGCGATCCAGATCTCGTCGGCACTCCTTGCCCCGCTCGAATACGTGGCCACCAGCGCGATGCCACCGATCGCGAGGAGCGACCACCCGAGCCACGTGCCGGCCAACGCGGTTCCGAACGACAGCAACGAGTAGTTGCCTAGCGCGCCGTACCAGTGCGCGGACAACGGCAGCACGTCGGTGATGAACGCGGCCGTGTTACTCCACCCGGCTACCCCCACCGCGACGACGGTGATTCCGGCTGCGGTCAAGATGGCCGTCACGGCCGCCCGTGTCCTCCGACCGGCGATGAGTCCGACGATGAGGAGCGCAGGGAACAGCTTCAACGCCGCTGCGATGCCCCACCAGACACCGGCAGACATCTCGTGCCCGCGGCGCAGCTCTCGCCACCCGAGGAATAGGGCAAGCAGGAGGATGGATTCCATGTGGTTGCGGAACAGCAGGAACCGTCCCGCCGACGTCACGAGCAGCAGCGTCCCCGCGGCGATCGACGCCTCCCGCGACCAGCCAACCTCCCGACCGACTCCGTAGCCCACCCCGAACATGATCGCCGCCGACAGGACAGCGAATGCGATCCACGCGGTCTCGTACGGCAGCAGCGACAACGGTGACAGGAGGATGACCGTCGCCGGTGGATCCGCCGGATATGCCTCATAGGACGCGACCCCGAATTGCTCCTCCATGAGCGGAGCCAGAGACCCGTATACGGGCTCCCCCGACAGGAGTCGCTCCCCACCGAAGTAGTAGTTCGGGAAGTCGGGCTCCCCCTGAACGGCAGGCGGCAATACGGCTGCACAGAACCACGTGAACCCGGCGAGTGCGAGAACTGTGACGACAATCGCGGCAGCCGACCGGCGTCTCACCTCGGAATCTCCACCTTGAATGTCGTCCCTCCCGAACCCGACGTGACATCGACCCTGCCGCCCATCGCTGTGACGAGTCGATGGACGATCGACAGTCCAAGTCCGGATCCTTCCGGCCGCACCCCCCGGTATCGGTGCGACACGAAGAAGCGCTCGAAGACGTGTGGCAGGTCCTCGGGTTCGATCCCCGGACCCGAGTCGGCCACCTCCAATGCGACCCCTTCACTCGTGGGAGATACCCGAAACTCGACTACTCCGGCCTCGGGTGTGTAGCGGAGGGCGTTCTCGATGAGATTGCCCGCGATCTGCGCGAGGCGATCCGGGTCCACCCGCATCGTGCCTGTCTCTTCGGCCCGGACGAAGAACCGCAGGCCGTCCGCTTCCGCTCGGGAATGAAACGCTTCGGCAACGCCCCGAAGGTGCGCCCCCACATCGACATCCTCCGAACGGAGTGTGAACTCGTTCGCGTCGAGTCGCGCGAGCATCATCAGATCCTCGATCAACCGGCGGAGCCGCCTCGTCTCGTTCGACACGACCCCACCGACTCGCGCGAGTGACGCTTCGTCCAGTCCTCCCTCCTCCAACGCTTCCGCGTATCCGCCGATCGTGGTCAGCGGGGTGCGCAGATCGTGGCCGACACTGAGCAGGAACTCACGCTCGCTCGCCTGGGTCGCCTCCAGACGATCGGCCATCTCATCGAATGCGCGGGCAATCTGCGCCACCTCGTCGGTTCCGTCGAGGCCCGCACGGGCTGTCACATCTCCACCGGCGATCTTCCGGGCGGCATCGGCGAGTCTCGCTCCTCTCGACGCCAGCCGTCCTGCGAGCAATCTGGCTGCGATGGCAGCCAGCAGCACGGCGATCAGGAACGCGACGAGCATGACCCTGAAGTACCCCTGGCCACTGATCACCTGCAACCGCTGCCGCACCACGATCACCACACGCGTCGACCCGAGAGGGTGTGCCACTGCAAGGACGACACCGGTCTGCCCCGGCACACGCCGCCGGACCACACTGTCCTTGCCGCTCTCGAGCGAGCCGACATTGAACCGAAGGGCGCTCGCCAGCGACGGGTTCTCGAGCATTCGCAGGTTGCCCTGGATGTCGACCCATCCGATGTCCACCTGCCGACCACCGGCGATCCCCTCAATCATCGAAAGAAGCGACCCGACTCGATTCTTCACCGTGTCCGATAGCTGTCCCCCGCGAAGTGCCCCAGCCAATCCGGCAATCGTGATCCTGGTTCCTGTCTCATCGGTCAGCTGACTCTCGAGCAAACGTTCGATCGCGACCGTCTCCTGCGACATCTCCCGCTCAGCCTCCCTGGTGAGGGCGACCTGGCCGATCACCGCGGCGAAGAGGCCGACGAGCACCAGCGCGAGGGTCGCGATCCCGAGAATGCTCCAGAAGAAACGGCGCCTCATGACTTCTCTACGCGATAGCCGATGCCCCACACCGTCTCGATCGGGATCCCCTCCAGCTTCTTGCGAAGCTGGCGAACATGCACATCGACCGTTCGAGTCTCCCCGAAATACTCGTAGCCCCAGACCGCTTCGAGGATCTGCCCTCTCGACATCACCAATCCCGCGTGCTCGGCGAGATACCACAGCAAGTCGAACTCCCGGGCGGTCGGACGCACCGTTTCGCCGGACGGGGTCCTCACCTCGCGACGTCCCGAGTCGATCTCGAAACCGTCGACGTTCAGCTCCCTGGCGACCGTAGGAGCTTCCTCGGCACGGCGCAGAACCGCTTTCACCCTCGCCAACAGCTCGCGCGGTGAGAACGGCTTGGTGACATAGTCGTCCGCGCCGATCTCGAGCCCCACCACCTTGTCGATCTCCGAGTCTCGGGCGGTGAGCATGATCACCGGCACGTCCGACGACGCGCGGATGCGACGACAGGTCTCGATACCGTCGATGCCCGGCAGGTTGAGATCGAGCAAGACGGCGCGGGCGGGACGCTCGGCGAGCCGCTCGAGCCCGTCCTCACCAGTCGGGGCATGAACGAGCTTGAACCCCTCACGTTCGAAGAACACACGAAGCATGTCTGCGATCGGTTCCTCGTCTTCGATGAGCACGATGCGGCCGCGGTTCATACGACCCTCCATGATTGTCGATCGCCGTCCGATGCAGAAGGATCATCGACAGCTTCGCGCGAACCGTTGAGGAAGTGTCAGATGTTTGTAAACATCGGCAGGACGTGGACTCTGGCCGGTGCTGTCCCCCCATCCCACGCCACCTCCACATCGTCGCCGGCATCCACACGGAGTAGCGACAGTCCGACCGGAGCTCGAAGGGATAGCGATTCGCTCACCGACGTGAGGCGTCCGACCTCCCTGTCACCCGCCATCAGCGCCGCACCCTCCGGGGGAAGCACGTTCGTGCTCACCGTGACACCGCGCAGCATCCGGTTGACGTGACCCCGATACTCGATCCTGGCGACGACTTCCTGGCCGAGATAGCAGCCCTTCTGGTAGGAGACGGACTCTGCGTCGAGACCGGTCTCGTGGACCAACGTCTTGTCGTCGAGATCGCGTCCGGTCAACGGCTCCCCCGCCTCGACTCTCACTGCCGTCGCGGCGACCAGTCCGGCCGACCGTACACCGCTCGTGTCCGCGTCGCCCGTGAGCATGAACCTTGGAACACCGGGAAGCGGCACCCTCGCCGCCACCCCATCTTCAGTGCGAACCCAACCGTGGTCCGGGGCGTCGGCGAGTGCCTGGGCGGCGTTCGGTCCCCACACCTCCACCACCGGCGCTGGATCGTCGATCTGCACATCGACCCTGATCTTGAACCGAGCGAGGTCGTCGGCTACGGCTTCGCCCGTCCCTTGGTCGGCAATGAGGATCACCTCGTCGTCCTCTCGCAGCAGCCACAGAAGCGCCCGCACCTTGCCTCGAGGTGTCAGGAGCATCGACCGTGCGACACCACCGACTGGCAGGCCCTCGACGTCCTGGGTGAGGATTCCGTTGAGGAACGAAACTGCATCGGAGCCTCTGACCACCAGCGCCTCATGCATGCCGCGGACCGACGCAGCATCACCTCGCAACGCCAGGTACTCGCCGGTGACGTCCCCGTACGTCAGATCTGAGCGAGCCATTCGAGACCGAGTTTCGAGAAGAGCTGTTGCACCCACCCGGAGATGATCGCCAGCTTTCCGGTGATCATCAGTACACCGAACCCGGCAAGGAGGAGACCGGAAACGACATTGATCGGACGGAGGTAGCGGCGTAGGAACCCCATCGCTTTGAACGCACGGGACAGCCCCACGCCGGACAGGATGAACGGAACTCCAAGTCCGAGACCGTACGCAAACAGGAGCACCATTCCCTGTACGACCGTCTCCTGAACGGCGGCGGTGGCGAGGATCGCGGCGAGGACCGGTCCGATGCAAGGCGTCCACGCGAACCCGAACGCAAACCCCATCGCGAGAGGAGCCCATCCGCCGAGCTTCGACGGACGCACCTCGAAGCGGCGCTCCCTCGTCAGAAACGCCAGATACTTGGAGTTGGAGAAGGCCGACGTCACGATGAGCAACCCGAACGCGATCACGATCCACCCTGCCACCCGCAGGGCGACACGCTGGTGAACCAGGAAGAAACGACCGACGGACGTGGCGGCGGCGCCCAGCATGACGAACACGATCGTGAAGCCAACCACGAAGGTCAGCGTCACCCGGAACATACGCCCCGATGAGGCGGACCCGCCCTGAAGATCACCCACCGAATAGCCGGACATGAGGCTCAGATAGCCCGGCAAGAGCGGCAGCACACACGGTGACAGGAACGACACGATGCCGAACACGAACGCAGTGATGATCCCGACGTCACCCATGGGCGGGCAGCCTAGCCCACCACCAGGTGACAGCAGACAGCCGACAGCTCAGGCGATCGGTGGGACGTCCGAGGTGAGGTGCAGGCCCTTCGTTTCCGGCACCAGTGTCACGAGGAGGGCCGCGATCGCCATCCCGACCGAGAGCAGGGTGACGGTTGTCGAGAGACCGAAGTTGCCGATCAGGTACTTGCCGGCGGCCAGTCCGGACACTGCGCCGACGACGCCTGCCGAGTTGAGCCAGGTGGCCGCTGTCGCTCGAATGCCGGTCGGGAACACCTCGTTGCGCAGCGCGCCGAGTGATGGAACGATCGCGAACGCTCCGAACCCCGAGAGTGCAGCAGCAAGCACGAGGAGACCAGGGGACCCGAGACGGTACATGCCGACACCCCCGATCCCGGCCGATAGAAGAGCCATCACGGTCGTGGGACGGCGGCCCCAGGTGTCCGCAAGGCGTCCGCCGGCGAAGAAGCCGATTCCACCGACCGTCCCGCCGACGGCAAGGATCAGCACGGCGACTGTTGTCGACAGCCCGAGATCTTCGACGAGTCGTTCCACCGAGAATGACGACGCCGTCGCGGCGAAGGCCGCCGCGAGGAACGATATCGCCGCGATCGGCCAGAACCGCCTGATGGCGTTCCCGTGGAGCGGAGCCCACAGTACGGGCCCGATGCCGCCCGACTCGAAGAGTGGGCTCTCCCCCACCCTCTTTGCCAGCGCCGGGAACGCCAGCAACCCGAGGAGGGTTGCCGCGAACAGCACCCTCCACATGTTCGGACCGAGGTCGTTGATGGGTACGGCGACGAGCGCCGATCCGGCGCCGAAGCTCGCCGCGGCCCCAAACACGGCGATGCCATACGCGCGCAGTCCTGGCTGCAGCGTTTCGGCGAGGATCACCAGTGCCAGTACCGACACCGCCGAGCCCGTCATGCGGGTGATCGACTGCCAGACCGTGAACCAGAGCGCCGTGTTGACCGTGGCGGTGGCAGCGCTCGCCAGAGCCATCATCCCAAAGGAGAACAACAGAATCCTTCGGCGTCCGCCCCGGTCACCGACAAGGGAGAGCACGACGGCGGCGATGGCTCCCATCCGGGTGAGGGCGAGAAGCAGGCTCATTTGCGCTGCTGTCTCGCCGAGGGCGTGGCGGACGAACGGGACGTTGTTGGCCGCCTGGGCGAAGGCGTAGCCCTGGACGTAGGCCATGACCGCTGTCAGCGACACGATCCGGACGTCGGACCTCACCGGAGGGATCGGCGGTCTGACGAACCGAGAGAGCTTCATGAGGCGGTCGATCATGAGCCGGGAGCGTAGCCAGCGAGCTGCACTCGCGGTTTTCGGTTCTGAGTTATCAGTTCGCGGCCGAACGCGGCGCAAGACCGCAGGGCGAAGGTTCTACCGAAAACTCACGACCGAAAACCGACAACGGCGGGCAAAGGCCGCCTACTCCGTTTTATCTGGGAAGGGGCACACGTCGGCGAGTTCGCATTCGGGGCAGTTGGGTCGTTTCGCCATGCAGACGTCGCGGCCGTACTGGATGAGCCGCATCGACAGCCCACCCCACGACGACTCGGGAAACAGATCTTTCAGGTCCTGTTCGATCTTGGTGGGGTCCTTCTGGGTGGTGAACCCCAACCGGTTCGATAGCCGCTTGACGTGTGTGTCGACGGCGATGGCAGGCACACCGAAGGCCTCTGCCAGCACGACGCTGGCTGTCTTGCGGCCGACACCCGGCAGCGTCACCAGCTCTTCCAGGTCCGAGGGCACCACACCTCCGAATCGTTCCGCCAGCGCCTGGGACAGCCCGATGATCGCCTTGGTCTTCTGCCTGAAGAACCCGGTCGTGAACACGATCTTCTCGACATCCTCCGGGTTTGCGTTCGCGAGATCCTCGGCCGTGGGATAGGTCCGGAACAGCACAGGGGTGACTTTGTTGACCGTGTCGTCGGTGGTCTGAGCCGAGAGCACCGTCGCGACGAGCAGCTGCCAAGGATCGTGGTAACGGAGCGCCGTTCCTATCGACGGATAGCGGCGTTCGAGTCGGTGCAGGATGTCGAGTGCTCGTTCGTCCACGGGGCGATCGTAGCGGTGGCTCCGATAGCTACTATCGCCCGACATGAATCTGCGAGCCGTCATCAGGGAGCAAGGGCGCATCAAAGGCGACCTGCTCATGGTCGACACCTTTCTCAACCACAAGGTCGACACGACCGTGATGAGCGGGATCGGGGCGGCTCTGGCAACGCATCTGATCCCCTACCGGCCGGACCTGGTGCTCACGGCGGAAGCCAGCGGCATACCCCCGGCGATGGCAGCCGCCTCACAGATGCGACTGCCGTTCATCTACGCAAAGAAGTTCGTCGGTGACCCTCGCCCGAACTCGTACGGCCGAACCGTGTCGTCACCAACGAAGGGAATGGAGTATCGAGTCGAGGTAGCGGACCATCTTCTCGACGCGGGCGCGCGGGTTGCCGTGGTAGACGACTTCCTTGCGCGCGGCAGGACCGCTGAAGCACTCGGCGAGATCGTCGAGGATGCCGGTGGCGTCGTCGTTGCGGCGGGGTTCGTGATAGAGAAAGTGTCCTTCGGCGGACGGGACCTCCTCACGAGGCACGGGTGGCCGATCCTGTCGATCGTCAGAATCGGCTCGCTCGACAACGACACCATCGAATTCGTCGACTGATGCCCCCCGAACGGCGCCGGACCCTCGCCTACCTCGCCCTGGTCGTGGCTGCGTGTCTGTTCGGTGCGACGTTCGTGGTCGTCAAGCAGGCGGTCACACTCATACCGCCGCTCGCGTTCGTCGGTTGGAGGTTCTTGATCGGCTCCGTCGCACTCTTCGCCCTGGCGTTTCCACGGGGTCGGTCGGTCTGGCGAGACGGGGTGATCGCCGGGACACTGCTGTTCGCCGGGTACGCGTTCCAGACGGAGGGACTGGCGTTGACGAGCGCGGCCAATTCGGGACTCATCACCGGCCTGTACGTGGTGTTCACGCCGATCATCGCCGCCGTCGTCGCTCGCACGAAGCTCTCCGGGTGGGCGGTGTCAGGAACCGGCGTTGCGTTCGTCGGGCTCGCCCTCCTGACGATCCGCGAAGGAGTCAGATTCGATGCGGGAGACCTGCTCACCGTTGGGTGTGCGGTGGCGTTCGCCGCCCACATCGTGGTCCTCTCGCGGGTTGCTGCCCGCCACCCTGTCGTTCCTTTCACGGCGGTCCAGCTCCTCGTCACCGCCGTCCTCGCGACTTCCCTGTCATGGATCACCGAAGGTATCCCCCTGCCCACCATCGATGTCATACCCGCGCTGTTGATGACGGGACTCATCGTGACCGCGGGAGCCTTCCTCATGCAGGTGTGGTCACAGACGGTGATCGGACCAGCCCGAACGGCCGTCGTCCTGACCTTGGAGCCCGTCTCGGCGACGCTTCTCGCAGCGCTACTCCTCGCGGAGCGACTCGATGCGAAACAGTGGACGGGCGCTGCGCTGATCCTGGCAGGTATCTACCTCGTGTTGGCTCGCACGAGTGAAATGGACACGATCCCGGCCGCCGAAGCTATCACGCCTGCCCATTGAGCCTGCGGACCGCCTCGTCCAGCTCTTGTTCTCTTCGAATGTGCCGCATGCCTCGTGCCACGAC
This sequence comes from uncultured Acidimicrobiia bacterium, assembly GCA_964594235.1. Lineage (GTDB taxonomy): Bacteria > Actinomycetota > Acidimicrobiia > Spongiisociales > UBA4744 > CAYLHS01. Next base: position 42,458 of record CAZQMF010000006.1, on the reverse strand, counting down.
ACGGATCGCAGCAAGCAGCAGGAATAGGAAGACGATCAGAACCAGCAGCAATTCAAGCCCTCGCGTGTAGCTCACCTCGCACGACGCCAGCCCGTGAGGGCAGACACCGTACCCGGTCCCACCGCCCGACAAGTTGAAGAGAACGACGAGTGGCACGACCGCGACAACAAGAACCGCGGCGAGCAGCAGGGCCATGAGCGCACGAAGCCAGACCATGCCGATAGGGTACCCGCCCGCAGAATGGCTCCCGGTACAATCCGGCCGGTGGAGTTCTACCGAGAGCCGTTCACCGACGACGAGACCCGGGTGCTCTCGCGATTCTTCAGCAACGTCGACAAGCCGGTCTTCACGCTCCTGAACCTCCCCGAGGTCGTCAAAGGAGCACTCTTCGCACGCTACAGCAGAAGCGGCAAGTCGCTTCGGCGACTCTTCCTTGATGAGTTCCTCAACGAAGCGGACACGGGCATCGAAACGATCGCGCAGCGCATCCAAGGTGATCCGCTGTACAGCCTGAGAAGAGCGGAAAAGCTGTACGACCGGGTGTTCTTCGAGTTCGGCGACGACTCGGTTGCCCAACTCGGTGGTGCGCACATCGCGTGCGAGCAGGCCTCCAACGTACTGACGAAGGTCCTGGAGTGGGGTCGGCTCGCCTCCTACCTCGAACAGTCCACCCGGTACATCTACTACGACAGCAGGTTCGGCGACCGCTACCGATACATGACCCCGCCGGAGATCGAAAGGGCCGGCCTGGGCCGGCGCCATCGAGCCACCATGGATCTGCTGTTCGACACGTACTCGAAAGTGGTTCGGACGATGACCGACGTGTATGCGGATCGATTCCCACGAGGGGACGATCCCGAACGGGTCTGGAAAGCCACTATCAGAGCGAAGGCGTGCGACACGGCACGGGGTCTCCTTCCCGCATCGACACTCTCCAACGTCGGAATCTTCGCCTCCGGGCAGGCGTACGAAATGGCGCTGTTGAGGATGCAGGCGCACCCGCTTGAAGAAGTACGCGAGTACGGAGCGTTGATGCTCTCCGAACTGCGGAAAGTGATCCCGTCGTTCCTCAAGCGGGTCGATGTCGATGACCGCGGTGTGGCATGGAGCACGTACCTCGCAAACACTCGACGAGCAGTGGGACAGATCGCCGACCGGATCGCGGTGAGCACGGACAAGCTGCCGCTCGTCACTCTGACCGACTGGGATCCCGACGCCGAAGTGAAACTCGTCGCCGCTGCCCTGTACCCGCACACAAAGCTTGCCGACTCGACGCTGCTCGAGATCGCACGAGCGATGTCCAGGCAGGAACGGGCGACGGTGATCGAGGCACTGGTGGGCGACAGGACCAACCGTCGTCACCGTCCCGGGCGGGCGATGGAACGTCCCGCCTACCGGTTCGACGTGCTGTGCGACTACGGAGCCTTCCGCGACCTCCAACGCCACAGGATGCTGACCATCGACTGGCAGGAACTCACCACCACCCACGGATACGACGTCCCCGACGACCTCGTCGAGACGAATCTGGCAACAGATTGGGAACGGGCCATGTCTCGAGCTGCCTCGTTCCATAGCGATGTCGAGGCTGCGACGTCATCGACCGTCGCCCAGTACGTCGTTCCCTTCGGCTACAAGATCCGCTTCGTCATGGAGATGAACGCCAGAGAGGCATTCCATCTCATCGAGCTGCGGAGCCAGCCCGCCGGTCACGTCGGGTATCGGAGAGTAGCCCAGGAGATGCACCGACAGATTCGGGACGTGGCCGGGCATCACCTCATCGCAGACGCCATGTCGTACGTCGACTACTCGAGTACCGATCTCGAACGCCTCGAGAGCGAACGGCGGGCAGAACAGAGGCGGCGAAACACCTAGGGCTCCGCCAGTTCTCGGTCTTCGGTTCTCGGTTTTCAGTAGGAGGCTCGATCGGACTCCGCGAACGGCCCGGACCGCTGTCTCCCCGAGAACCGAGAACTCACAACCGACAACGGCGAGCGAAGTGAGCCTAAGGCTTCAAGGGGATTGTCAACACCAGTGAGTTGCCGTCGACCGTCCACGACGCCGCCCCCACCAGTGCGAAGTCCATGTAGTCACGCTCTGCCTGTGCGATCAGTGCAGCACGCTCCGGACCGGCCACGGGCGGGAGACCTCTCGCCTTGACGGCGCGCGCCCGCTCCTGGAATCGGTTGATGAACTCGTCGACGTCGAACTCGGCCATGCGAACCTCCTTGGACGCGAGGGTACCGTGCGGCCCGACGGAAGAGGCTACCGGTACCGCCGCTACCCTTGTCAGGTGGTCGACAAGCGGTTGCTCATCGTCACCGGCAAGGGTGGAGTCGGTAAGTCCGCGGTGACCGCTGCACTCGCGCTGAGGGCTGCGTTCGATGGCAAACGTGTGCTTGCGATGGCGATGACCGACGACACCGGTCTCGCAATGCACCTCGGCATAGAGCACCTGCGCTACCGACCGACACACATCAAATCGGGACTCGATGCGATGGTCATCGAACGCCCCGAAGCACTCAACGAGTACCTCCGGGTACAGCTCGGCGTGCCGCGGATCGCGCAGCTCGGACCGCTTGCGCGCGCGTTCGACGCCCTTGCTTCCACGGCTCCGGGGATCCGTGAAGTCATCACGATCGGCAAGGTTCTCTACGAGACCAAGAAAGGCACCTGGGACCTCGTCGTGGCTGATGGACCGCCCACGGGCCAAATCGGCTCACACCTTCGTGCGCCCACCACGGTGGCGCGGCTCGTTGGAGCGGGAAGGGTGCTCGATCAAACAGGTTGGATGATTCGACTCCTGAGGGACAGATCCACGACCGGCTTGACCGTAGTCACGACGGCAGAGGAGCTTCCGGTGACCGAAACGATCGAGAGCCTCGCGGCCATCGATGAAGAGAACCTCATCGGCGTCGAGAACGTCATCGTGAACCGCACGCTGGATCCACTCGACGGCGACGTCGACGGCTTGAGCGATGGGCCGGCGAAGCAGGCTGCACTGCTGCACAATGCGCTCTTCGACGAGCAGGAGCGCTGGATAGCCCGCCTCCCCGACGGTCCGCGAGTCCCCTACTTCTTCGGTCTGCACACCCCTCCCGAGGTGGCGGCCCGGATGGCCGATCTTTGGGGGATGCCGTGAGCGCCGTGCTGATCACCGGGGGTGGCGGCGTCGGCAAGACGACACTGTCGGCCGGTCTGGCCCTGGCGGCAGCCGGCAGGGGGCTCACAACACTGGTGGTGACGATCGACCCTGCGAAGCGGCTGGCATCGGCGCTCGGACTGGATGGGTTAGGTTCGGACCCCACCCCCCTCGCCGACAACCTGTGGGGGGCGATGCTGGACGCAACCCGATCGTGGAATGACATCGCAACACGGTACGCGCCACCCGACGTAGGGCCGAGACTGACGGCCAATCCGTTCTTCGAAGCCGCCACTCAGCACTTCCCCGCCTCGCAGTCGTTCGCCGCGGCGGAGGAGATGACGATTCACATCGAGAGCGGCCAGTGGGATGTGATTCTGGTCGACACTCCCCCGTCTGCAGGCGGCATCGAGTTCTTCACATCTCCTGCTCGAATGCGTTCCCTGATCGGTGGCCGACTCCTCAAATGGCTCACCGGCGGCTCACTGCCTGGACGCAGACTCGTGTATCGGTTCACGGCGCGCCCTGCCCTGCGGATCGCCGATGCAGCGCTCGGATCCGAGCTGCTCGAGGCCGTCGCCGACTTCCTCATCGACTTGCGGGCTGCCTACGACGGCATCGCCGAGCGCAGTCGCGAGATCGAACGTCATCTCTCCACCGCCCACAAAGTCGTCGTCACAACTGCCGACCCCGCGCCGCTCAGTGAGGCCGCCAAGTTCTTCGAACTCGAGAACGGGCCACCCGAGTTCGTCGTTTTCAACCGCGTCCTCCCGGAGTCGTGGTATCACCCCACGTCCGCTGCCCCCTCACCGTTCGGAGACAACCTCGTTCGTTGGGGAACGGAAGCCCACCGCCAGGCGGAAGCCCGCCACCGGTTCTCGGCCAGGTGGCATGTCGAACCGGCAACGATCCCCTGGCAACCCCAGACACCAAGCGATCTGGAGAAACTCGAGCTCATGATCGACTCGGCAGTCGGTCTGGACCTCGATCGGCTCTTCACCTGAGAGGGCTTCACCCGCCCGTTTCCTCCCCTCGCGAGCGAAGCGAGTGTTGGGGGAGGTGGCGTCGAGCTGATGCTCGACGCCGGAGGGGGCCGTTCCCCCCAACGTAGCCCTTCGGCCATCAATCATCAGTAGGAACGCGACCTCTGACACTTCTCGGAGCATGTGTCCTACTCAGAACCCACAACCCAGAACTCAGACCGGCGACCGAAGGTCGACCTACGTGACCGCTTTGGCCCCCAGCAGCTCCCTGAGCTCTGCGTAGAGTGCGCTTCGAGGCTCGACCCGGTACTCGTCCGAGAGCTTCCACACCTTCGGTTCGCTGTCAGACGTCATCTCGAGGAACACCGGCGCCGACCCGGGATGATTCGCGAGCACCTGCTGGAGGCGAGTCACCAGATCTGGTGAGATCTGGAGCGCCGGTACCCGGAGCCGCACGACCTGGTCGGAACGGAGCTCGGGCTCGGAGATCTCACGGGCGATCACCTTGATGTCGTCGCCGCGATGGTCCAGGTGCCCCGTCACGACGACGACGGCGTCCTCCCGGATCATCGGTCCCGCCAGTGACACGACCTTGGGGAACGCAACGACCTCCACCGACCCCTCGAGGTCTTCGAGCTCGAAGAACACCATCGGTTCACCTTTGCGTGTGAACCGGCGATTGATCGACCCCACGAGACCTCCGACGGTCACCGTCGATGTGTCCTGCATGTCCCACAGGTCGGGGATCGTGGAGCTGACCACACGGTTGAGAAGGTGCTCGATCCCCAGGAGCGGATGGTCCGAGATGAACAACCCGAGCATCTCCTTCTCGAACCCGAGTCGCACCTTCTTGTCCCACTCGAGGTTGGGAATGTCAGGTTGAGCGACCTCGACCGGAGACGACGCCCCGCCAAACAACGAGTACTGCCCCATTTCTTCGTTGCGACGTCGAGTGACCGTGGCGTCCAGTATCTGTTCGTAGGACAGGATCAGCCCCCGTCGTGTCACTCCGAGGCTGTCGAATGCGCCCGCCTTGATCAGTGACTCGATGGTGCGCCGGTTGAGCACCGACACGTCCACACGGTCGACGAAGTCGATGAAGTCCTTGAACTCCCCTCCCTCACGGCGCGCATCGAGGATTCGCTCGACGACTCCCTCCCCAACGTTGCGTACCGCCGACATGCCGAAGACGATCCGGCCATCCCGCACTGAGAAGTCGAGTTCGGAACGGTTGATGTCGGGAACGACCACCTCGATGCCTTGCATCCGGCACTCGCTCAGGTACAGGGAGGTCCGGTCTTTGTCTCGTTTCGTTGATGTGAGCAGCGCGGCCAAATACTCGGCCGGGTAGTGAGCTTTCAGCCATGCGGTCTGGTACGCGACAAAGCCGTACGCGGCGCTGTGCGGCTTGTTGAATCCGTACCCGGCGAACGGTTCGATCGCATCCCACAGTTCCTTGCCGAGCTGCTCCGTGTGGCCCTGCCCGGCGCAGCCTGCAACGAACTTGCTGCGCTCCTTGGCCATGATCGACTTCACCTTCTTGCCCATTGCCTTGCGGAAGTTGTCCGCCTCGGCCATCGTGTACCCGGCGAGCGCCTGAGCCACCTGCATCACCTGTTCCTGAAACACGATGATCCCGTAGGTGGACTCGAGGAAGGGCTGGGTCGCCGGATGTGGATACTCCACCGGCTTGCGGCCGTTCTTGCGATCTGCGTACTCGTAGTGCATGTTGACGCCCATCGGGCCAGGTCTGAACAAGGCGTTGACGGCGATGATGTCGTCGAAGCTCTCAGGCTGGAGCGCGCGAATGAGGGCCCGCATCGCCGACCCTTCGAGTTGGAACACCCCGATCGTGTCGGCAGCCCGGATCATCTCGAACGTTGCCTCGTCGTCGAGAGGGACCGAGTCGATATCGATCCGTTCCCCCGTCGACTGCTCGATCAGCTCGAGTGATCTCTCGATCGTCGAGAGGTTCCGAAGCCCGAGGAAGTCCATCTTCAGAAGGCCCAGGTCCTGAACTCCGTTCATCTCGTACTGGGTGACGATCTCCGCCCCCTCGCCCTTCTGTTGGAGGGGCACCAGGTTCCAGAGGGGCTCCGGAGAGATGACCACCGCTGCTGCGTGGATGGAATCCTGGCGTCGAAGCCCTTCGAGCCCCCGCGCCGTATCGATGACCTTGCGTGCGTCTTCCTCCTGCTGATAGACGGCCCGAAGTTGCGCACCATTCGAGTAGAAGTCGCGGAGCGCGGGATCGGCGCCCTTGCCGGGGTCTTCAAGACACTGGGTGAGCGAAGCCTCCACCCCGAGGATCGCAGGAGGCATCATCTTGGCGATTCGATCCCCAAACCCGTACGTAAAGCCGAGCACTCTCGCCGAGTCTCTCAGTGCCTGGCGGCCCTTGATGGTGGAGAACGTGATGATTTGGGCGACGTGGTCGGAACCGTACCGTTCGGCGGCATACTTGATCACGTCTGACCGGTACCGCTCGTCGAAGTCCATGTCGATATCGGGCATCTCCCTACGACCCGGATTGAGGAACCGTTCGAAGATGAGGCCATAGCGGATCGGATCCATGTCCGTGATGTGCAGGCAGTATGAGATGATCGACCCTGCGGCGCTCCCCCGTCCCGGGCCCACCCTGATCGCGTTCTCTCTGGCGTATCGGATGAGGTCCCATACGATGAGGAAGTATGCGGGGAACCCCATCTCCCGGACGGTGCGAAGCTCGTGCTCGATTCGGTCAACGACCTCCACGGGGAGAGGATCCCCATACCGCGAGCGGGCACCCTCGTACACCAGGTCTTGCAGATAGGACGCCTCCGTGGTGCCCTCCGGCACCGGAAAGTGCGGTAGCAGAATCTCCCCGAATCTCAGCTCCACGTTCGCCCGTTCTGCGACGAGCAGCGTGTTGTCGGTGGCACCCGGATACAGGTCGTCCGGGAACAGCGATCGCATCTCCTGCGACGTCTTCAGATAGAACTCCTGACCCTGAAACTTGAGCCTGTTGGGTTCGTTGATCGTCGCACCCGTCTGGATGCAGAGGAGTACGTCGTGAGCGTCGGCTTCCTGACGCCTCGTGTAGTGCGAGTCATTCGTGGCGAGCAGTGGAGCGCCGATACGGCGAGCGACATCCACGAGATCGGGAAGGACACGTCGCTGTGCCTCGATGCCGTGATCTTGCAACTCGATGAAGAAGTTGTCCCTGCCGAAGATCTCCTGGTACCTGGCGGCGGCGGTCAGCGCGGCGTCGAAGTCGCGCACCTGCCCCTGGTTGCCTTCCTCTTGAGACGCATCAGGGGCGAGCATCTGTGCGACTTCACCACCGAGACATCCTGATCCGGCGATGATCCCTTCGCTGTATTCGGCGAGCAGATCGAAGTCCATCCTCGGCTTGTAGTAGTAGCCCTCGAGGTACGACCGGCTCACCAATTTCATCAGGTTGCGATACCCCGTCTCGTTCTCTGCGAGCAGCGTGAGGTGGTAGCGGATGTTCTTGTTTCTCGGCGGCCGGTCGAACCGCGATCCGGGCGTGACGTACGCCTCGACACCGATGATCGGCTTGATCCCCTCCTTGCGGGCCGCCTGGTAGAAGTCCACAACGCCGTATAGAACTCCGTGGTCGGTGATCGCGACCGCCGGCTGGCCGTCCTCACGAGCGGCACGGACGACGTCGTGCACCCGTGCGGCGCCGTCGAGCATCGAGAACTCGGTGTGAAGATGAAGGTGTGCGAAACCGTCCATGAAGAACTACATCAGTGGGATTCGAACCATACCAGCCAAGCCCCTTGCCGACCTGATCGGTGGGTAGCATGGTGCACTCATGGTGCAAGGAGTGTGCGTGAACGCGAACCCTCACAGTCTTGATCGCGGCTTCGAGAAGAAGATCAGCCGCAATGGCACCGCGCCCGACATCGTCGCGAGACTCCGGCACTTCATCGATGTCTACGAGAAGGGATGACCATGCGAATCGGCATTCTCACCGGTGGAGGAGACGTCCCCGGTCTGAACCCGTGCATCAAGGCGGTCGTCGACCGGGTCAGCGACGAGGGCCACGAGGTCATCGGTATTCGGAGAGGCTGGGCAGGGCTGCTCGAACACAATCTGGACGAACCGGAGGACCTGTCCCGCTACCTGATCCCTCTCGACAGGGCACGAGTTCGGACGGTTGACCGAACCGGCGGGACGTTCCTGCACACGTCGCGCACGAACCCCGGGAAGGTCCCGACGAGCGACGTCCCATCGTTCCTCTCCGATCTCGCAGAGGGAGACGGGCCTCACGACTTCACACCGCACGTGCTCGATGTCATCGAGGCACAACGCATCGACGTTCTCATCCCCATCGGAGGCGACGACACGTTGTCGTACGGCCTGAGGTTGCACGACGAAGGCGTTCCGGTCATCGCGATCCCGAAGACGATGGACAACGACGTGCACGGCACCGACTACTGCATCGGCTTCTCGACGGCCGTGACGAGAGGGGTCCAATTCATCCACAACCTCCGTACGTCGGCCGGGTCGCACGAGCGGTTGGCGGTCGTTGAGCTGTTTGGGCGATACAGCGGAGAGACGTCCCTGATCACGGCCTACCTAGCGGGTGTCGACAGGGCAATCATCTCCGAGGTGCCGTTCGACCTCGACAAACTCGCGGGGTTGCTTCTGGAGGATCGTCGACGCAACCCCAGCAACTACGCGATGATGACGATCTCCGAGGGAGCAACCATCAGCGGCGGAGACATGGTGCTCTCTGGTGACGCCGACATGTTCGGGCACCGCAAGCTCGGAGGCATCGGCGCCCTGACCGGCGAACTCCTCAAGGAGAAGACAGGCCTCGGAATCGTCTACCAGCAGGTCGGCTACCTCATGAGGTCGGGAAACCCAGACTCGCTGGACCTGATGGTCGCCACCAACTACGCGGTCATGGCGGCAGATCTCGCGCTCGAAGGCGCGTCCGGTCGCATGGTGGCGTTGCGGGGCGGCACGTACACGAGCGTACCGATCAGCGTCACTCGCGAGGGCGTCAAGCGGGTCGACGTCGAAGAGCTGTACAACGCCGAGGCCTACCGACCTAAGGTTCGTCACGTGTCCGGCAAACCGATGTTCCTGTACTGATGGATGTTCTAGGCGTTCTCACCGCCGGTGGCGATTGTCCGGGGCTCAACGCCGTCATCAGGGCGGTCGTCACGAGAGCGACCCTCACGCATGGCGCCGAGGTCGTCGGCATCCTCAATGGATGGGAAGGTTTGATGCAGGGCAAGGTCGTCCCCCTCGATCGCGATGCCGTGCGCGGCATCCTCCAGCGTGGTGGCACCATCCTCGGATCATCCCGCATGGACCCGTACGTCCATGGCGACGGCTACGCGAGCATCGCGCAGACGGTGCGAGACAACGGGCTCGACGGTGTGATCGTTGTAGGTGGTGATGGCACTCTTGCGTCGGCACTTCGGCTCTCGGAAGAGGGCCTCAAGGTCATCGGAGTCCCGAAGACGATCGACAACGACATCGAAGCTACGGACACCACGTTCGGCTTCAACACCGCTGTGGAGATCGCGACCGAAGCGATCGACAGGATCACGACGACCGCCGAGGCGCACCACCGCATCATGCTCGTCGAGGTCATGGGCCGAACTCGTGGCTGGATCGCCGCCTACTCGGGCATTGCGTCGGGCGCCGACGCCATCTTGATCCCCGAGGTTCGCTGTGATCTCGAGACCTGCGCAGACATCATCAGGACCAGACACAGGAGGGGTCACCGCTACTCCGTCGTGGTGGTCGCGGAGGGCGTCGAGCCGCCATCCGGGGACGCAGGTCGCGGCCAGATCGATGCGTTCGGGTTCGAGCGGTTCGGCGGGGTTGCGTATCAGATCGCGCCCATCCTCGAAGAGATGACAGGCTTCGAGACCCGCGTGACGGTGCTCGGACACGTTCAACGGGGCGGGACACCTACAGCGTACGACCGCGTGTTGGGCACCCGTTTCGGTGTCGGCGCAGCCGACCTCGCCGCAGAAGGCAAGTGGGGAACCATGGTCGCCATCCGCGGGCGGAACATCGTGCCGGTCACTCTCGAAGAAGCCTGTGCGAGCACCCGAGGTGTCGACGAGGAGCTGTTCGCTACGGCTCAGGTGTTCTGGGGCTGATCCACCGCCCCGACGTCCGGCTCGCCCAGTTCGTCCAGCAGACCACGGAGTTCGTCGGGCAGTGGGGACGTCACGGTGATCTCTTCGCCGCGCACAGGGTGCATGAACGACAACGCCACGGCATGTAGCCATAGACGCTCGGACGGTTGTCCTCCATACATGGTGTCGCCGACCACCGGATGATCGATCGATGCCATGTGCACCCTTATCTGGTGCGTCCGTCCGGTTTCGAGCTGCACCTCGAGAAGGCTCAGGTTGGGCCCGTCCCATGAGGCGAGCCGCCGGTAGTGCGTCCGGGCAGGTCTGCCATCGCGCTGGAGGGCCCGCCGTCTCGGGTTTCGGGGGTCGCGCCCGATCGGAGCGTCGACCGTTCCGGCAGGTAGTGAGAACAGCCCCTCGACGAGGGCCCGGTAGGTCCTCTTGACGGATCGCTCAGCCATCGCATCGGTCAGTGACCGGTAGGCCTCCTCGGTCAGTGCGACGAGGAGTAGCCCTGACGTGTCCCGATCGAGCCGATGCACGATCCCCCACCGGTCTTTCACGCCGACGCCCTCGAGTTGTGGCCATCGATGGAGCAGGCCGGCAGCGAGGGTTCCGCGACTGACGCCCGCGCCTGGATGGACAACGACGCCCGACGGTTTGTCGATGACCGCGACGTTCTCGTCCTCGTAGCAGACACCGAATGAGACATCCTCGGGTTCGAGTGTCTGCTCGACGGGTATGCGGATCGAGACCCGTTCGCCGCCTACCACCCGATCCTTCGGTGACATGGTGGTTCCATCGACGAGCACGTCCCCCGATTCGACCAGTGTCCGCGCCACTCGTCTACTCAGCCCGGCAAGGATCGAAACGACCTTGTCGATGCGTTCGCCTGCCAACTCGGGGCCGATACTCGTGTTCACGACTGCCGGAAGCTGATGACAAACAACACGATGACGCCGATCGTGATCGATGCGTCGGCGAGGTTGAACGTGGCGAAAAACGACGGTTCGATCCAGTCGACCACCCTGCCGTTGAGGAAGCCGCTTCCCCGGACGAACCTGTCGACGAGATTGCCCATCGCCCCGCCAAGGACCAGTCCCAGTGTGATCGATTGCCACCACGACTCCGAAGACTTGAGGGCGAACAAGATGACGATCACTGCGACGATGATGGCGATGACGAGGACAGTTCCGGCGTTCTGGAACATGCTGAATGCGACACCCTGGTTCTCGTACACCCGGAGTCGCAGCACACCCGAAATGAGATCGATGCTGGTTCCGGTGGGTATCGAGCGAAGCGCCCACGCTTTGGTGATCTGATCTGCGACGACGATCACGGCCGCCACGATCAGCGCGGCCGCCTTCTGCTTCAGCGCTTGGCTGCGCACGCGACGCACAACGTCGTGTAGGGAAGCGCGTTGAGGCGGGCGGCCGGAATCGGCCTTCCGCAGTTGATGCATATCCCGTAGGTCCCTGCATCGAGCCGCTCCAGCGCGTCCTCGACCTGCCCAAGGAGCTCCTGACTATTGCGGACCACTGAGAGCTCGGATTCGAACACGGTGGCGGCGGATCCTGTTTCGGTACTGGCCGGGTCGGCGCTTCGCTCGCCCGCTGCCTGCGCCAGCCGTGCTTCTTCGAGATCCTGGAGATGATCGTCGATCGTCTCTTGGAGCTCGTGCAGGTCCGCTTCCAGCCTTCGTCGCAGCTTCTTGAGCGTTGCCGGCGAGAGTGTGCGGGTCATGATCCACGGCAAGATAGCAGAAGACCGGACACACTCGACACCCTTCACAGAAGGGTCAGAGACGCAGCGCTGCCCGGGCTTGTTGCTCGGTCACCCCTTCGAGAAGGATCCTCTTGCGTCGGGAGGCGTCCCCCGAGAGCAACCGCGCGGGTGCGCCGGTCGCAGCGGCAAGCATCGCGATCACCGCCTTGTTCGCTTTCCCTCCCTCCGGAGGTGCCGCGACTCGTATCCGGATGGCTCCGTCGTGGAGGCCGATGATCTCGCTACGGGAAGCTCCAGGGACGACCCACACGAGCACTTCGACGCCTTCGGGATGTGCTCGCAGGGGACCCATAGGAGAAAACGTAGCAAAGCGGACGGCTCACAGCCGACAGCCGACAGCCTTCAGCACGCGACTTCGAGCGACTCGAACCGGCAGACGATCGTCTTACCGATTACCGACAACCCAAAACCGAAGACGGTTCACACAGTGAACCTCAGCTGGGTCGGTTTCCGGACACCTTCCGTCTACGATGCGGAGTCCACATGAACAGCTTCAGCCGGGTCCAACCGAACGTCTCGTTCCCCTCCATCGAGGAAGGAATCCTCGAACTGTGGGACAGAATCGACGCGTTTCACATGTCTGTCGAGATGAGGCCGGCAGCGTCCGAGTACACGTTCTACGACGGACCACCCTTCCCGACGGGCAGTCCCCACTACGGGAACCTTCTCGCAGGAACCATCAAGGACATCGTGCCCCGCTACTGGACAATGCGTGGCCATCGGGTGGTTCGACGGTTCGGTTGGGACACCCATGGGCTCCCGATCGAAATGGAAGTCCAAGAGTCGCTCGGCCTCAACGGCCCCCGCGACATCGAGGCATACGGTGTGGCCAGATTCAACGAGGCGTGCCGCGCCAGGGTCGAGACCAACACGGAGATGTGGGAGACGATCACTCGGCGCATGGGGCGGTGGGTCGACTTCCGAGACGACTACAAGACCATGGACCTCGACTTCATGGAGAGCGTCTGGTGGGTGTTCAAGCAGCTCTGGGACAAAGGGCTCGTCTACCGTGCCTTCAAGGTGCTTCCGTACTCATGGGGTGCCGCGACACCGCTCTCCAACTTCGAGGCGAACCTCGAATACATGGACGTCGACGACCCCGCCATCACCGTTCGACTCCCCATCACGGCGTCGCATGGTCCGGTGCGCGAAGGTGACTTCCTCGTCGTGTGGACAACCACACCTTGGACGCTGCCGGGAAACCTCGCGGTCGCGGTCGGTGAGGACATCACCTACGTCGCCGTCGTTCGCGACCATCAGCGACACTGGGTCGCCGAGTCACGCAAAGACGAGCTGTGGCCCGATGATGAGGTCGTCGCGACGGCACAAGGCACCGAACTCGTTGGTGCGCCCTACACACCGCCGTTCCCCTACTTCGAAGAAGAACGTGACCACGGCGCGTTCCGGGTGATCGCCAGCGACGAGGTGACCACGGACGAAGGCACGGGACTCGTCCACATGGCTCCTGCCTACGGAGAAGCCGACTTCTACGCCCTCCAGGCGGCAGGTCTCGACGTCCTCGTCGATCCGGTCGACGGACAGGCGAGATTCACCGACGACGCTCCCGATGTCGCCGGCATGTACGTCAAGGATGCCGACAACGAACTCATCGCCCTCCTCAAGCGCAAGGGCCTGCTCGTCAAGCGTGAGCAAATCCGCCACTCGTACCCGTTCTGCTATCGCACCCACACACCACTCATCTACAAGGCGATCCCTTCCTGGTTCGTGAACGTCGAATCGTTCAAGGACCTGATGGTCGACCGCAACAACACGGTGCACTGGGTTCCCGACTATGTCGGCGAGAAACGATTCGGGAACTGGCTGGAGAACGCGAGAGACTGGGCGATCAGCCGCAACCGCTACTGGGGCAGTTGCATTCCCGTCTGGGAGTGCCCATCGTGCGGTCATCAGGCCTGCATGGGATCGATCGATGAGTTGGAGGCGGCGTCGGGTCGACGCCTCACCGATCTCCACAAACACATCGTTGATGAAGTCAGCATGCCGTGCACCGAGTGCGGGTCGGAGATGCGCCGCGTCCCGGAGGTGTTCGACGTCTGGTTCGAGTCGGGCTCGATGCCCTACGCGCAGCACCACTACCCTTTCGAGAACGCCGACACCTTCGATCTCAAGTTCCCGGCCGACTTCATCGCAGAAGGTCTGGACCAAACGCGAGGTTGGTTCTACACACTGCTCGTACTCGCAACAGCCATCTTCGGCGAGGCACCGTTCCGCAACTGCGTCGTGAACGGGATGATCCTCGCCGAGGACGGACGAAAGATGTCCAAGAGCCTCAAGAACTACCCGGATCCGATGGAACTGCTCAACGCCTACGGCGCAGACCCGCTCAGGGCCTACATGATCACCTCGCCACTGCTGAGAGCGGAGCCTCTTCGATTCACGGAAGCAGGCGTCAAGGAGGTGACGAGGACGGTGATCCTGCCCCTCTGGAACGCCTATTCATTCTTCACGACGTACGCCGAGGCAGATGGCATCACACGTCAGGACCTGGCCGACGCCCCTGAGCCCACGTCCCGGCCGGAGCTGGATCGATGGATCCTGTCGATGCTGCAGAGTCTCATCTCGCAGGTCAACGAAATGATGGAGGGGTACTACCTGTACGCAGTCGTGCCCCCGATGGTCGAGTTCATCGACCATCTCACGAACTGGTACATCCGTCGTTCGCGACGGCGCTTCTGGCGTGCGAGAGAGGCGAGCGATACCGACAAACTGTCTGCGTTCGCAACCTTGTACGACGTCCTCGTGACCTTTGCGAAGGTGATCGCACCGGTCCTGCCGTTCGTGACCGAGGAGATCTATCAAGGACTGGTCGTGACCCACAGGACACCCCAGGAGGACGGTCCCGCCAGCGTGCACCTCTCCGATTACCCGACCCCGCACACCGACCTCATCGATCTCGGCCTGGAACGCGAAATGGCAACGATTCGTCAGGTGGTGACACTGGGACGGTCGCTACGAGTCACGTCCGGCATCCGTGTTCGCCAGCCACTCGAGTCGATCACCGTCTTCACCCGCGACAGGCACGTGCTCGACGCGACCAGAGCGCACACTGCGATCATCGCCGACGAGCTCAACGTCAAGCAGGTGTCAACCGGCGCCGACGAACTGGCGGCCGTCGATATCCACGCCAAGGCCGACTTCAAGGTTCTGGGACCGAGGCTTGGCCCGTCCGTCCGGGAGGTGGCCGCCTCCATCGCCGCGCTCGACGGACCGACGATCGAGACACTGCTCGAAGGCGGTTCCATCGAGCTGAGCGGCCACATCATCACGGCATCCGACATCGCCGTGCAGCGCACCCCAAAGGCTGGGAAAGTGGTTGCCGCCGAAGGGAAGGTGTCGGTCGCTCTCGACGTCGACTTGACCGATGAACTGATCGCTGAGGGGCTCGCTCGCGAGTTCATCAACCGCATCCAACAGGTGCGGCGAGACCTCGACCTCGACGTCACAGACCGCATCGAAGTGTCGTGGTCAACCGACGACGCTGCCACTGCCGCGGCGATCGAGGTTCATCGTGCAATGATCTCCGCGGAGGTGCTGGCCGTCGACCTCACGCGTCTCGACGAAGTCGCATCCGGCACGCCGCTCGACATCGACGACTCGGCAGTCACCGTACGGGTGGAGAAAACCTGAGGGCTCGCTTCGCGAGCCGTTCTCGGTTGTCGGTCATCGGTTCTCGGTGAGAAGCGACGCGATCTGAGTTGGCATGACGGCTCCTTCGTCCCGACGGATCGTCAGTTCCCAGCAAGAAACGCAGCTGTGACGTGCAAGTCCAGCCGCCCTGACCTCTCGCAATAGATGCGGCCGCGTGCAGCAGACCGATGACTGAAGACCGAAGACCGCGAGCGCAGCGAGCTAGTCGCCGTAGCGTTCCCAGGGACGTCGATCAGAACCGAGATAGACCTCGCCCGAGTCCCGAGCTTCGTCGACGTCGTCATCGACTCCGTCGTCGACTTCATCGAGCGCGTCCTCGAACCCCTCATCCAGCATGTCTTCGACTTCCATCCCGTTATGGCTTTCGAAGTCCTCATCGGCGATCGGCTCGACGTCTTCCAGCTCGGCCGGCACCACGTCACTCATTGCGGACTCGGTTTCGTCCACTTGCTCCAACAGTCGGTCGGTCAGGCTCCTGACGTGCGCCCTCAGCTCGGTGACGGCGCTCTGAAGTGACTGCACCTCGGACCCGAGCCTCTCCTTCTTGCTGGCATGCTCGGATTCGATCTCGGACGCGTCGAGGCGAGCCTGCGAAAGGATCTGCTGCGCCTCGAATCGAGCCTCGTGTACCACCTCATCGGCGGTCTTCTGCGCGAGGACCAGCGTGCGGGTGAGACGGTCTTCGGTATCCCTCGAGTCGCCGACCCTCGACTCGAGATCCGCGATGCGACTGCGAGACTCCTGAAGCTGCTGCTCGAGCGAACGTACCGTGGAGATGACCTCATCGAGGAACGCGTCGACCTCTTCCTCGGCATAGCCGCGGAGGGCCACACGAAATGTCTTCTGTTCGATATCGATCGCACTCAGCGCCATAGCATCACCTCTCGTCGTGCAAGCGCAGGATAGCCTGGATCATCGTTCGAACCCTGAAACTAGCGGCATACGATCCCCTGAAGAAGCGACAGGCCGACGAGTAGCACCAGAGGGGACAAATCCAGCCCTACCCCCCCGAGACGTACCGGCGGGATCACTCGCCGGATCGGTCTCAGTACCGGATCGACGACGACGCCGAGGCCGTCGCGCAACTTCGCAACCGGGTGACCGTACGGAAGGTGGATCCAGTCGAGCAGAATGCGCGCGAACACCACGAGCTCATAGAGGAAGATCAGGTTGCACAACAATGACATCTACAGGTCATCCAACGCGTACAGACCCAACTCCGCCAAACGCTGCGTTTCCGATCGACCGAGCGATACCCCGTGCGGAAGAACGAGAATCACCCCTTCGGCGATCTTGCTCATGGTGCCGTCCAACCCGTAGGTGAGTCCACTCGCGAAATCGATCAAGCGACGAACCATGTCGGGGTCCGTGTCTCGCATGTTCAGAACGACGGGCCTACGGCTCCTGATACGATCCGCGAGCGCTTTCGCATCGTCGAAGGAGACCGCAGCCACGACATCGGCCCGCAGTTCGTCACGGGTGGCATGTCGCACCGATGAGCCGTACCCGAACTCCTGCGGAGGTTCCACCCTGCGTCCCCGAAACGGCGCCTCACTCGGCGTGACCGTCCGGATACTCGATTGCAGGGGTGGCGTCGAGGTAGCAGGCATCTGAGGCTCTTCCTCTTCGAGGTTCTCCTCGTCAACCAGCCCCAGGTACAGCAGCGCCTTCTGGAACATCGAACTCATACGGTCCCCTGTGTCATGCGAGGACCAAAGATAGCCCGTCCGACGCGAATCATTGTTGATCCCTCCTCGATCGCGATCTCGAAGTCGTCACTCATACCCATCGATAGCTCGCGTACCGTCGACCAGGTTGTGGAGATCCGATCGCGCAGGCGCCGGAGATCTCGAAAGAACGAACGGGCGTTCTCGGGGTCGTCGACCATCGGTGGAACCGCCATGAGACCGCGCACATCCACGCCAAGCTCGACGAGCGTACCGACGACCCGCTCGACGTCCGGAACGGCAACACCCGGCTTCTGTGGTTCCGCTCCGATATTCACCTCGACGAGCACCGGAGGAGCGAAGCCAGGACCTTTCAGCCATGCCGTGCCGAGCGACGCCGAATCCATCGAGTGGAGCAGGTTCACGATCGGACGAACGTGACGGACTTTGTTGCGTTGGAGGTGTCCGACGAAGTGCCACTCGATGTCCTCCGGAAGCTCGGCTGCTTTGGCGACGAGTTCTTGGGCGCGATTCTCCCCGAAGAGCCGCTGTCCCTGTGCGTACGCCTCACGAAGGACTGTGACGGGCTGGCTCTTTCCAATCGCCACGAGCCTCACATCTGCGCGTCGGCGCCCCGCCCGGGCCACCGCCCGCTCGATTCGCTCCTCAACCTCGGTGAGCCTCACTGCAACCACACCACACCCGCCATTCGATCTCGAGTGCCGTCGCGACGGTGAGAGAAATACCCGACATCACAACGAGTGCACCCGCCGGACGCGACGATCTCGAGTCCTGCGAGTTCGTCGCGCAACGCACCTTCGATGTCCACACTAGGAGTTCCCCAGGTCGTCTTCGCCTGGTGGCTCTCGAAACGAGCCAGCACCTCGGGACCGACCTCGAAGCAGCACGACCGAATGCCGGGCCCGATGCATGCTCGCTCCGGCGCGACCCCCGCACGATCCATCGCCTGGCGCAAGGAGCCGACGACCCCGTCCGAAGCCCCTCTCCACCCTGCGTGCGCAATGCCCACAGCCCGGGGACCCAGCAGTGCAACGCCGAAGCAGTCCGCAGTGAAGACGACCAGCGGCAGCCGGCGCCGGCTCGTGAATAGCGCATCGGCTTCCCCGGCATCTCCCGGTCCGTGGACACGTACAACGTTCGCTCCATGCACTTGCCGCACAGTGGCCCACCCTTCGGGGATGCCTAGCCGTGTAGCGAACACCCGCCGGGCTCCGAGGTCGGCCCTCAGGTCACCGTCGACGGCCGTGCTGAACGCTGCCCCGAGACACGTCATCCCTGTACGAAACTGGGAATCAGGTCGTCATCGTCGCCGCGGAACCGGCCCGACGTGAAACCGGTCACCGAGCGCGTCCGGTCGAAGCCGGCAGCGATGACGGTCACGTGGATCTCATCTCCAAGTCCACCGTCGACAACCGCTCCGAAGATGATGTCCGCCTCGTTGTCACTCTTGTCTTTGACGAGGTTCGCTGCGTCGTTCACTTCGTGAAGCGTCATGTCCTCCGGCCCTGCAACCATCAGCAGCACTCCACGGGCGCCCTCCATCGACGTCTCCAAGAGGCCGCTCGAAATCGCCCGCTGGGCCGCTTGGCTTGCACGGCCTTCTCCAGAGGAACGTCCGATTCCCATCACGGCCGTGCCGGCGTCGGTCAGGATCGTCCTCACATCGGCGAAGTCCACATTGATGAGCCCCGGCGTCGTAATCAGATTGGTGATCCCAGCGACACCGCCGGTGAGAACTTCGTCGGCCATCCTGAACGCCTCGATCATCGGAGTCTTGGGATCGGTCAGTTCCATGAGACGATCGTTCGGAATCACGATCAGGGTGTCCACGGCCTCGCGGAGGTTCTGGATCCCCTGCTCCGCCTGCAGCGACCGTCGGCGGCCCTCGAAGCCGAACGGCCTGGTCACGACACCAACGGTGAGCGCGCCGCTCTCCTTCGCGATCTCGGCGACGATAGGGGCCGCTCCGGTGCCGGTGCCACCACCCTCACCGGCGGTCACGAACACCATGTCGGCGCCACGCAGAATCTCCTCGATCTCTTCCCTGTGGCTTTCTGCGGCTGAACGCCCCACGTCCGGGTCTGCACCCGCTCCCAATCCCCTCGTGATATCTCGTCCCAAGTCCAGCTTCACATCCGCATCCGACATCAGCAGCGTCTGTGCGTCCGTGTTGACCGCGATGAACTCGACTCCTCGCACTCCGGCATCGACCATCCGATTGACGGCGTTGACGCCGCCACCTCCGACACCGACGACCTTGATAACGGCCAGGTAGCTCTGTGGTGATGTTGTCCTCGACGACGCCATGCTCGACACCTCACTCTCTATCGCAACTTTAGGCCACTGTAGACGGTCAGCCAATGTCTATACCTTCACCCTCAACTAGAACCTTGGACCGCGGGACGAGACGGAGCGATGAGGTTGATCACCGCGCCGTCCGGCACTCCGGTCTCGAGCAGCGCTTCGAGAGCCTTGGCCTTCGCTGCCATCTCGAGGGGTGGTCCGAGCCGTACCGACACGGAGTCCATGCTCGCCCACAGTTCACCGTCTCGTATTCTGATGCTCACACCACCTCGAAGATCCGGCCGGAGGGTGGTCGCGAACTCGAGGCCGCCGGCAATCATCTCGCTCTGGGGCGGCTCCCCTGCCGGTCCGGGATCTACATTCTCCATGACCAGTCTGGCCGCCCCGTCTGGAAGCGAGTCCGCGGGACCGAGCACGATGCCGTCCATCGAAAGCAGCATCCACCCACTGCGGGACGTCACCCCGGCAGCGACCGACCGCTCACTGACATCTACCTCGACCGTATGCGGGAACGTTCGTTCCACGTGCGCGGAGGCAACCCACGGGTCCTCCTCCAGGAGGATTTCGAGCTTGGCGACGCTGACCCGAACCATCGGTGAACCCACCTCGACACCTGCGTTCTGAAGGGCCTCGGCGACCGAGGATCGATTCACGCCGTAGACGCCGATGGTCCGAACCTCGAGTAGGGGAGACTGCAGGACCCAGACCACTGCACCGACCAGCGCACCGAGTACGCATAGCCACAGGATCGTTCTCAACCGTCGGTGCAGGGTGTTCTCCCTCACCGTGCGCCGTCTTCGTTCGATCCGCGGGTCCACGATCAATCCTCAAAGCTGCCAAGGAGTCGCACTTCGGGATCGAGGTGGATGCCACGTTCCTCCATCTTCGTCTGCACGGTCCGGATCAAGCGGTAGACGTCGAGTGCCGTTGCGTTCCTTCCCGCTTCGATGAAGTTGGCATGCATGGGCGAGATGCGAGCCCCTCCGACGGTCAAACCCTTCAGGCCGGCCCGGTCGATGAGGCGACCTGCACTGTCACCGGGTGGGTTCTTGAACACGCTGCCTGCGTTGAGGACACCGCCGGGTTGGTGCGCCTTGCGCCACCGGGTGATCTCTCGAATGCGGCGCTCACAGTCGGCAGCGTCTGCCGGCTCAGTCGCGAACTCCGCCTGCAGGACCACCTGGAGAGGACCAAGATTGGAGTGACGGTACGACAGGTCCAGTGCTGCGGCGTCAACCTGTCGCACTGCACCGTCTGAGAGGTCGAGAACGCTCGCGGTCGCGAGGACGTCCTTGGTGTCGGACCCATGGCACCCCGCATTCATCGTCAACGCACCACCGACCGATCCTGGTATCCCCACGTAGAACTCCAGCCCTGATCTCCCGGCTCTCGCCGCTGTTCGGGCAAGGAGAGGGAGGGGCGTAGCCGATCCGGCGCTGATGGTCTCTCCGACCGACACCCAGGAGAACCCCCCGCCGAGCCGGATGACCAGACCGTCGAAGCCTCGATCCGAGATCAGGACGTTGCTCCCGCGCCCGAGTACGGCGACGGGAAGAGGGTCGTCTCTGAGGAGGTCGACGATGCGCGCGAGTTCCTGCTCGCGTTCGGGCGTGGCGAGGTAGCGGGCTGAACCACCCAGCTTGTAGGTGGTGAGCGGCGCGAGGGGCACGTCTCGCGTTGCGACATCGTCCCATGTGGTCATCGGCGCTCCAGCAGGTCGATCAGCTCAGGACCCAGACGCGAGATGTCTCCCGCACCGAGCGTCAACACGAGATCACCATCCTGGACCGACCGTGCGATGAACGTCGCGAGGTCCCCTCTGTTCGGTACATACGACACGTTCGGCCGGTGGGCACGGATCGCGTCGGCGATCAGCTCCCCGCTCACTCCGGGTATAGGCGGTTCGTCTGCCGGGTACACGTCCGTGACCACGACTTCATCGGCCGCAGCGAATACGATGCCGAACTCCCGGTGGAGTTCGAGGGTGCGGGTATACCGATGGGGCTGGAAGACCGCCCAGATCCGTCTCCACGATCCGTTCCTGGCCGCGTCGAGGTTCGTCGCGATTTCGGTGGGCAGGTGCGCATAGTCGTCGATGACAGTCACCCCGGCGGCCTTGCCGAGGAACTCGAAGCGCCGCTTGACGCCTCGGAATGCCCTCAGACCTTCGATTGCTGCATCGATGTCCATGCCAAGCTCGCCGGCGAGGGCGAGCACTCCACCAGCGTTCCTCGCGATATGGACACCGGGCTTGGACACGACGACCGGTCTGCCCTCGAATCGGAAACGTACCTCCGATCCGTCCACGTCTACGTCTTCGATCCGAATGCTCGCCTCCGATGAAAGCCCGTAGGTCGGTCGGCCGGTACGGCCGGCGACTCTCCGGGCCCCGGAATCGTCCTCACAGAGGACCACCGGTCCGTCGACTCTCCGAACCACGTCGACGAAGGCATCCTCCAGCCTTTCGACCGTCTGGTAGTAGTCGAGATGGTCCGCTTCCAGATTCGTGACGACCAGCCCTCGAAGGCGTAGGCCGAGGAATGTGCCGAATGCCTCATCCACCTCGAGGACGAACAAATCGTCCTCCCCCACTCCTGCATTCGTGTCGAGACCGACGAGCTCACCCCCGATCACAAAGGATGGATCGAGTCCCACACCCCTCGCGGCGAACAGCATCAGAGCTGTCGACGTGGTCTTCCCATGAGTGCCCGTTGCCCCGATCGTAGGTGTCTGCTCGGAGAGGACTTCGAGCAGCTGAGGCCGATCCCAGACCGGAATGCCCAAGCGCGCTGCTGCTCGACGTTCGGGATCGGATTCGGGTACGGCGGATGAGGCCACGACGAGATCGGCCGACCGTAGCGCGTCGGGTCGGTGACCGACCCAGGTATGAACGCCGACATCGACAAGTCGGTCGAGTGTGGGACCCGGATGAAGATCCGAGCCGGTCACTTCATGACCGAGCCCGGCGAGCAATCTGGCGATCGCGCTCATCCCAGAGCCCCCGACTCCAATGATGTGTACGTGTTCTGCCAGTTCAGCCATGAGCATCGATCAGTCGCGTCGCGATGCGAGAAGCTGCATCGGTTCGGGCGATGGATCCCGCCGAACGCGCCATCGATCTTCTGATCGAGGCATCGCCGACGAGCCCGTCTATCACCTCTGCGAGTTCCCCGAGCCGCTCCTCGGGGAGCATCACCGCAGCCCCGGCTCGTTGCATCGCCTCCGCGTTGGCAGTCTGATGCCCCCCGCCGAAACCGCCCGGTACGAGCACCGACGGCGTGTGTGTCGCGGCAATCTCGGCGACGGATCCACCTGCACGAGCGATGAGCAGATCGCTGGCTGCATAGAAGTACTCCATCGACTCCTCGAACCCCACGACGATCCACGGTACACGCGAGCCGGCTGTGTCGATGTGATCTACGTTTCGTTCCCCCACCAGGTGCAGCAGGGTGACTTTGGGGCCACTCCAGGTCGTCGCCAGGTGGGATATCGCGTCGTTGATGGCACCCGCACCCAAACTGCCGCCAAACACACCAACAACGACGTTTCCCGGTTCGATCCCGTACCGGGTCAACGCCTCATGCCGGAGATCCGATCTCCGATAGTCGGTGAGGTTCGCTCTGATCGGTGTCCCGACAAGCTCCGGCCGGTGCACCCCGCGGGTGCCGTCGAAGGCGACGAACGTGGAAACGGCCCAACGCGACATCACCTTGTTGGCGAGTCCCGCCTCGCCGTTCTGTTCGTGGAGGAAGTACGGCACTCGCTCCTTGTGAGCTGCCCACGCGACGGGCACCGTCACATACGAACCCATTCCAAGGACCACGCGCACACCACGATCCCGGAGTTCTCCTCTCACATGACGGACCGCTGAGCGCAGCACACCTGGGAGTCGGAGGTTGTCGGGCGAGAGGCTCCGCTTCAGGCTCTGGAGTCTCACACTGCAGAATGGGAAGCCGTTGTCCGGGTACACCTTCGCTTCGAGCCTGTCGCCACCAATGAACAGAACGTCCTCCCTCGGGACGCCCTTTCCGACGAGCTCCGAGGCCACTGCGAGCCCCGGGTAGACGTGTCCCCCGGTCCCCGCTGCTGCGATCGCGTAGCTCATACCTTCCCGTTGATACCGCTGCGCGCGACGTTGATCAAAACGCCGATCGCTCCGAACGCGGTGATCATCGAGCTGCCACCCACCGACATGAACGGGAGAGGCATGCCGGTGATGGGCAGCAGTCCTACGACACCGCCCAGGTTCACCAGCGCCTGCAGGGAGATCCAGGACACGATACCGACGGCGAGCATCCGTCCGAAGCGGTCAGGCGCCCGCATCGCGATCAGATAGCCGACCACCCCGATGACGGCAAACAGCAGAAGCACCATCACGCCACCGGCGAACCCGGTTTCCTCGCCGATGATGGCGAATATGAAGTCGGTGTGAGCGTTCGGCAAGTACGACCACCGAGCCCTGCTCGCACCCAGACCGACACCGAAAGCGCCACCGGTTCCGAGGGCGACGTAGCTCTGGACCACCTGCCAGCCGCTGCCGAGTCTGTCTGCGAATGGGTCCAGAAATGCAAGGATCCGCTGCCTCCGGTAGGGCGATGCGACCGCGAGCAGTGCAGCGGCGAGGGTCCCGCCGACTCCCGCCAGAAGGAGGTGCCGTACACGGGCGGCAGACACGGCTGCAACGGCGAACGCTCCCCCGAGAACGACAAGTGCAGTACCGAGATCCGGCTCGAGCAAGATCAGGATTCCGCAGATACCGGCCGACGCTCCAAGGGGAACCAGCAGGTGCCAGATGTCACCGAGGAGACGCTCCTTGCGTTCGAGGACGGAGGCCAGAAACACGACGACAGCGAACTTCGCGAACTCCGAAGGCTGAATGGTGACCGGTCCGACAGCGATCCACCGGCGCGATCCGCCTCCCACGACACCGATCTCCAAAACGACGATCAGCCCGACGATGGACGCGATCAGCAGCGGCACCGCTGCTCGTCTGTAGACCTTGTACGGAATCCTGGATGCGATAACGGCGACGACGATGCCGACACCAATCCACACCGCCTGCTTGCTGAAGTATGTCCACCCGTTTCCATACTTCTCGAGACTCACTACCGATGATGCGGAGCGGATGGCGCCGAGGCCGATGACGGTGAGGAGCGCGATTGGGACCAGCAGGAGCACTGTGAATCGAGTGTTCGCCGAACGGCGGTGAGCGACGGCTCTCTGTACGGCTCTCGCACGGGTGATCGAGGTGACCGTCATCCCAACTCCTTTCGCTTTCGCACCAGCTCTGCGAAATCGTCACCGCGCGCAGCGTAGGACGGATACATGTCCCAGCTCGTACAGCCTGGCGCGAGGAGAACGGTATCGCCCGATGTCGCGATTCCGTCGGCAATCGCCACGGCCTCCTCCATCGACGAAGCCACCGTGTGGGGGGTTTGCCCTGCAGCCGCAGCAGCAGCCAGTTCCGGAGCGCTCTCTCCGATGAGAATGAGGTGACGTACCGTTTCCACGTTTGCGACAGGGGCGAGATCGAGCCCTTTGTTGCGTCCTCCGGCGATGAGCACCACCGACGCATAGCTCTCTGCGGAGGCGACCGCAGCGTGCGGGTTGGTCGCTTTGGAGTCGTTCACCCAGCGCACGCCATCCCATGTCCCGACGTGTTCTCGCCGATGCGGGCCCGTATGGAAGTCCCGGATGGTCTTCTCGACGGCCGCGCCGGTCGCCCCTGCTTCCAGGGCGGCGACGGCCGCGGCTCGAAGGTCCCCGACGAAGGCTTCGTCGTCGACCGGGAACGCGTCCTCGGGGATGCGGACGTCACCGTGGTCGAGGCCGGCGCCGCCAGAGAAATCCACCTTGCGGATGCCTGCACCTCTCACGAGCTGAACGACGTCAGGGTCGTGACCATCGAAGACGAGCACGTCTCCGATGCCCTGGTTCTCGAAGACCCTCGCCTTGGCAGCTCCGTACGCTGCGAAGCTCCCATGCCAGTCGAGATGGTCGGGAGCGAGGTTGAGCACGACGGCCACCCTCGGGTGAAACGAGTCGATGAAGCGAAGCTGGAAGCTCGACGCCTCGACCGCAACTGCGTCCCATGTCCCGCCGGCGACGTCGGACAACGCGAGGCCGATGTTCCCGGCTGCGATGGCTCGAAGTCCGCTTCCCTTCAGCATGTCGGCGATGAGTGCGGTGACCGTGGTCTTGCCGTTCGTCCCGGTGACGGCAATGAGGGGTGCGTCGACATGGCGCGAGGCGAACTCGAGTTCCGACCAGACGGGGAGCCCGGCCTCGAGCGCGTCCGTGATCGGGTCTGCACGTTCGGGTATCCCCGGACTGACCACCACGAGTTCCATGCCCATCAGGAGCGATGGGTCCCATGGTCCCCCGACCGAAGAAAACCCCTCCGCGAGTGCCGACTGCGCGACCGCGGGGTTCGCATCGTAGACGGTCACGCGATATCCGATTCTCGCGGCAAGACGGGCCGCCGCGCTGCCCGACACCGCCCCTCCGAGCACCAGTGTCCTCATCTGCCGACTCCCGGTAGGTCGAGCAGGCCGCTGTTGACGAAGTCGCCGTAGAAGATCGCGAGGGCGATACCGGCGCACAACCCTGCGATGATCCAGAACCGAACCACGACAGTGGTTTCGGGCCACCCTTTGAGGTCGAAGTGGTAGTGGAACGGAGCCATCCTGAAGATTCGCCTACCGAACAGGCGGAAGCTGGCGACCTGGAGTATCACCGACACCATCTCGGCCACGTAGAGCCCTCCCAGGAAGAGCAGCAGCAACTCCGTGTTGGTGAGAATGGCGAGTGCCGCCATGAGCCCTCCGAGCGCTTGTGAGCCGACATCCCCCATGAAGACCCGGGCCGGAGCGGCGTTCCACCAGAGAAACCCGAGCGTGGCCCCGAGCATCGACGCAGACACCACGGCCATCTCGAGAGCGGAGTTTGCGTTCGGGTAGAACTCGGGATGGCGGAACTTCCAGTAGCCGATCAGTACGAACGCTCCGAAGACGAGGCCCGCCGACCCGGCAGCGAGTCCGTCCATCCCGTCGGCGAAGTTCACGGCGTTGGCCATACCGGAAAGCCACAACAGGACGAACACCACGAAGAAGACCCCGAGGTCGATGTTGAGGGGTCGGGTGAACGACAGCTGGGTCGAGACACCCGCCTCGGTGGCCGCCCACGCGAATGCGGCGGCGACCATGAGCTGTCCTCCGAATTTGCCCGCCTTGGAGAGCCCGAGGCTTCGCTTCCTGGAGACCTTCAGGTAGTCGTCGGCAAGCCCGATGACCCCCATGCCGACGAATGCCAGGATGGCGAGCATTCCCTCGGTCGAGAACGGCTCCAGAGAGAGATGCACCCGGTCGAGATCCCACACTCGGATGTGGGAGATCAGATAGGCGACGAGCACGGCGCCGATCATCACGACGCCGCCCATGGTGGGGGTCCCCTGCTTGTGGAAGTGGCCCTCGACCTCCTCCTGAATGAACTGCCCGATGTTGTGCTCACGTAGCTTCTTGATACCCCACGGCATGACGAGAATGGATGCGAGAAACGCCATCCCTGCCGCCATTCCCAACCTGATCACGGTCGTGCCTCCAACGCCGCCCTGGCAACCTCCCGATCATCGAAGTGCACGGTTCGGTCCTTGAACGCCTGCGTGGTCTCGTGACCTTTGCCGAGCACCAGGATCACGTCCCCTTCGCTCGCGACTCGAACCGCTTCGAATATCGCCCTCTTGCGATCGAGTTCGACGATCGGGTCACCTCTCGTGATGCCTGACCTGACGGCCTCTGCAATCGACGCGGGATCCTCGGACCTCGGATTGTCGCTCGTGACGATCACCTGGTCGGCTGCCGACGCGGCTGCTCCCATCGCCGCCCTTTTGGACTGATCGCGATCGCCACCGGCTCCAACCACGACGATCACTCTGCCCGGTGTTGCCACGCGTGCGGCTTCGATCACCGCCCGGATACCGTCCGGCGTGTGCGCGTAGTCGACGATCACCGAGATGGGATGCTCGCCACTCACCACCTCGAATCTTCCGAGTACCGGTCTGATCGCTTCGAGACCTTCAACGACGTGCTCGATCGCGATACCAACACCGAGCGCGCATCCTGCGGCAACGAGGGCGTTGGCAACATTGAAGGTCCCTCCGAGGCCAAGGCGCACCGGATACGACCCCTGGTTCGTGATGATGACGAAGTCACTGTGCGACGTGGACGTGATGGCCGCCTCCGCCCGTATGTCGGCCTCGGCACCGAATCCCACCTTCGTCACCGGAACATCGATCGTCGATGCGAGACGCGCGCCGTAGGGGTCGTCGGTGAAGATGACGGCCTTGTCGGCCCTCGCCGCAGAGAACAACTGCGCTTTGGCAGCGAAGTAGGTATCCATGTCCTTGTGGAAGTCGAGATGATCCTGCGACAGGTTCGTGAATGCGACGACCTGGAAGTGCGTCCCATCTACGCGATGGAGAGCCAACGAGTGTGAGGAGACCTCCATGGCGATCAGGTCGACCGACCTCTCCTGCATCTCGGCAAAGAGAGCTTGGAGTTCGGATGCCTCCGGGGTGGTCCGCTCCAACGGGATACGCTCGCCTGCGATACGGGCACCGATCGTGCCGATGACGGCGGCGTTCCTGCCGGCGGCGTTTCCGATTGCCTCGAGGAGGTGGGTGACGGTGGTCTTGCCGTTGGTTCCGGTCACGCCTATCACTGGCACGTGCTCCGTCGGGCGCCCGTACAGCACCGAAGATACCGGACCGAGCGCGAGCCGAGTGTCTTCGACGACGAGTTGGGGAACGTTGGAGTCGATGGGGTGGTCGACGCAGACGGCGGTAGCGCCGTTGGCGATCGCATTGTCGATGTAGCTGTGTCCGTCCGCTTCGAAACCGCGAATGGCCACGAACAACGTCCCGCTGCGACATCTTCTGCTGTCATGCTCGACGTTCAGGATCGGTGCCATGCCATCTCCGACGACTTCGCCTCCGGTGAGTTCGGCGATCTCGATGAGGGTGGTCTCATGGGGCATCGGGCGGTACTCCGAGATGGTGCAACGTATCTTCGGCTATGGCCGCGAAGGCCGGGGCAGCGACCCTACCGCCGCTCTCACCGACCTTCGGGGAGTCGACGACCACGCCGACGACGATCCTCGGATTGATGGCGGGCGCCATCCCCATGAAACTCACCACGTAGTCATTCGAGTACTTTGCTTCTTCGGGAACGAACTTGCGTGCGGTGCCGGTCTTGCCCGCAGCCGTGTACCCGTTCACCTGCGCGCCGTTGCCGGTCCCTTCGCCGCTCTCGATGACACTCCTCAACAGCGCTCGCATCGTCGCTGCGGTGTTCTGCGAGATGACGCGTCGTGTCTCGGGACTGGCCGGTCGATGAATGCCGGAACCGTCGACGACCTCATCGACGAGATGCGGCTGTACCCAGATGCCGTCGTTCGCGACGGCACCGTAGGCCGCGACCATCTGGAGCGGTGTCACGGCGACCGCGTAGCCGATCGAGGCGGAGGCAAGGCATGTTGGACAGGTCGGGTCCAGATTCAGGTTCCCGGGGGACTCGCCGGGAACGTCCGCGCCGGTCTTCTCGCCCAAACCGAACGCGTGGATGTACTGCGAGAGGAGGTCGATACCTAGCTTCTGGCCGACTTTGATCGTCCCAACGTTCGAAGATCTGGTGACGATGTCCCTGACGGTGAGGGGTTCGGTGGGATGCGACTCTGCGTCGTGGTAGCAGCCATTGATCTCGGCCCCGGTCGCAGTGACACGGCCCTCGCAGGCGCCCTTCACCACCTCGATCGTGTCCGGAACCGAGAACGTCGTTCCCGCGGTGACAATGCTCTCCTCCAGCGCGGCGGCGATCGTGATCAGTTTCTCGGTGCTGCCCGGTTCGTAGGCACCGAGCACCGCCCAGTTCGTCCAGTCGTCTTCCGTCGATGCGCTCCGGTTGTTGGGGTCGAACCCGGGCACCGATGCCATCGCGAGGATCTCGCCGGTGCTCGGATCCAGTACGACCGCAGTGCACCGCGCGGCCTCGCTACGTTGCAGCGTCGCCTGGCACTGCTGCTCGGCGATGTACTGAATGTCCCGGTCGATCGTGGTGACCAAGTCACTGCCTGGAGTTGCGGGGGTCAGGTCGTACAGCCCCTGGGGAATGATATTGCCTTCGCGATCTGTCTCGAATCGTACCTCGCCTGGCGTCCCTGCCAACTGGGTGTTATAGCGAAACTCGAGACCCTCGAGCCCGTTGCCGTCGGGATCGACGAACCCGAGGACCTGTGCAGCAAGCGTGCCTTCCGGATACACGCGCATCGCTTCAGGGTACGAGTAGATGCCGGGTATCGAGAGATCTTCTGCCATCGCGGCCGTGTCGAGGTCGAGTTGCCGGGCGATGGTCACCCAGCGACGATCCGACTGCAGCGTTGCGAGAACCTCCTTCTCATCGAGACCGAGCGTGAGGGACAGCAGATGAGCGGTCGATACGGGGTCCTGGATACGGGTGGTGTCCGCACCGATCGTCTTGCCCTCCACGCTGATCGCCAGTTCCCGTCCGTCTCGGTCGTAGATGGTCCCGCGCTCGGCTGCCAGGGTCTCGACCTTCATCCTCTGATCCATACCGAGCTGCTTGAGATCCGCGGCTTGCACGATCTGGAGTTGAAACAGCCTGAATCCAACCCCTATCCACGAGAGAAAAACGATCGAGGCGACGACGATCAGACGTGCACGCCCAGGGCGGCGGCCCTTCCCCCGCCCCGCCACGGGCTAACCCCGTGGCCGAGCGACCACGGAACGACCCGCAAGACGTCGGCTCCCCGTCATGGCGCTGCCGTGAGAATCGACTTCACGTCGGCGAAGCGGTCGCCTTCGGCGGGGGTCCCGTCTCCTACACCGTCTGCGATGAGGATCTGGAGACTGTCCGGGTACACCAACCCCAGTTCGTCCGCCCTCGACATGATCCGATCGGGCGACTGCAGCTCAGCGACCTCGAGGCGGAGCTGCTGGTAGCGCGCCTGCTCAGCTTCGATGTGCGTCCGAAGGTCGCTCAGCTCCAGCGCCGGCTTGTCCAGCGCAACTCTCGAAAGGATCAATGCAAAGAAGAGCGTGATCGCGACGGCCGTGAAGACCAGCCATGTTCCGAGCGTCGGACGCAGGTGTTGGCCGCCGCGAATCACCCTGAGCCGGCGACTGCCCTGGACGGGCACCGGGCGGGCAGTCACGCCGCCACCTTCTCGGCCGCCCGCAGCTTGGCGCTCCGCGCTCTCGGGTTGCCGGCCACCTCGTCCTCAGAGGGCGTGACGGGTTTCCTGGTGAGAAGCCGGAGTTCGGCCGTTCTGCCACAACCACATACCGGCAGGTCTGGTGGGCATACACAACCTGCCGCTCCTTTCGCGAATCGTTGCTTGACGATGCGATCCTCGAGAGAGTGGTACGAGATCACCACGCACCGCCCTCCCGGAACGAGGGCATCGATCGCCGCATCGAGCCCGATCTCCAACGCTTCCAGTTCCTCGTTGACGGCGATGCGGAGCGCTTGGAACGCCCTTCTTGCCGGATGGCCACCCGTGCGGCGAGTCGCAGCAGGCACGGCCTCCTTCACCACGTTTGCCAGGTGGAGGGTGTCTTGGATCGGTCGGGCGCGCACGATGGCCTTCGCGATGCGTTCGGCGAAACGTTCTTCGCCGTACCTGCGCAACACCCGAGCAAGAACAGCTTCGTCCCACTCGTTGACGATGGTTCCGGCTGCAACGGAGGCGTCCGGTCCCATGCGCATATCGAGAGGACCTGTCAGGCGGTAGGAGAAACCCCGGTCAGCTTCATCGAGCTGATGCGAGGAAACACCGAGGTCGAACAGCACTCCGGCAACCTCGCGTACATCGACTTCTTCGAGTACCGAGTCCAGATACCGGAAATTCCGGTGATGAACGGCTTCTCCGTGCACGTCGGCATCACGATCCAAGGCGATGAGGTTGCGCCCCAGCTCGCTGGAGAGCGCCCGGCTGTGGCCACCGCCGCCGTAGGTGGCGTCGACGATGACCCCGTCGGGTACGGGACGGAACAGGTCAACCACCTCGTCCACCATCACTGGGTTGTGGTATGTATCCGGTGTCTGATCCATTGCCAGCCCCCCGGGCGCTGGCACCAATGGGAAGCGGGCGGAGTAAGGGGCTTTCCTCATGGTTCCGGGGGGCTGGCAATACACCAGACGCGTCTACGCCCTCTCTTCCGTGAATCCCTCCTTTATCGATGCGTAGTACTCGTCGGCGCTCTTCGAGAACTCGTCCCACGACTCCTGATCCCAGATTTCAATCATGTCCGCCACACCGATCACCACGACGTCGCGTTCGAGGCCCGCGTATGCTCTGAGCTGCTCGGGCACCATCACACGACCCTGAGCATCCAGCAACTGTTGCCTCGCTCCCGAGTAGACCGCACGTCGGTAGAAGCGGACGTTCTCGTCCTTGCGGGACAGGAGATTCATTTCCTCCACCTCCTGCGCCCATCGGGCGAGGGGGTAGACGTAGAGGCATCGCTCCTGTCCCTTGGTGATGACACAACCCTCGGCGAGCTCGGGCCTGAAATCCGAGGGCAACACGACTCTCCCCTTCGGGTCGAGGGTGTGCCGGTATTCACCGAGGAACACGGCCCAGTCTCCGACAATTGCATCTACGGTCCTCCACTGCGCGCCACTATGACCCATTCCGCGCCACATGTCAACTCATTCAGCCCACTTCCTTCACCAACATCCCCAAAAAGGGGCTGGGGGCCCACCCGGCTCGCTTCGCTAGCAGCGAACAGCCGACAGCCAACAGCTCACCGCCAGAGCGCGACCGAAACCCCCAAAACGAGAAACCCTCCCCTACTGCGCGGGCAGACGAAGCAGCCGAAAGCAAGGCTCGCTTCGCGAGCAGCGAACAGTCACCAGCCTCGAGAACGCGGCCACGTCTGTGGCACGAAGCAGGGGTGGCCGCCGTCCTCTAGGCTCTCAACCAGCCCATCGCCCGGAGTCAGCATGCACATCATGGTCACGACCGACGGCAGTCTCGATCCGACCGCAACGTCGGAGACCGTTGGACACCTCGCCCAGCCCGGAGACCGGATCACGGTCCTCACCATCGTGGAAATCCCCCGATCGCTCCTCTCGGATCTTCGCGCCTTCTACGAACGTCGTGAGATCATCCAGGGCGCGGACACCGACAATGAGTACGTCTCGTCGACGCACGCGACGACGGTTTCTCCCGGCTGGCCAGGTGATGATGCGCTGATCGATGCCTTCATCCAGGACCAGAAGGAGGATCGCACTCGTCCCCTCGTGGATGCGCTGGCCGCCAAAGGGCTCACGGTCGAGGCCATCGCTCTCGAAGGCCCGGATCCGACACGGCCCATCCTGCAGGCGGTCGAGGAATTGGCTGTCGATCTCTTGTGTGTCGGGTCTCGCGGGCTCGGCATGTTCGAGGGGCTCCTGGGATCTACCAGCACGCGCCTCGCGCGCCGAGCAGCGTGCCCCGTCCTCCTGCTACGTACCTGAGCCAGCCCGTTTGCGCGACTACCGCCTGATCCTTGACACCCGTTTCGGCCCCAACGAGACTCGTCCTATGAGGGTTGCCGGCTATGCCCGTGAGCTGCCGGCCGGGGGCGAGTCTCTGTACGCGCAATCGGAACGCGTGCGGCGGTGGACTTCCGAGCACGGCTACCAGTTGATCGCAATGTGCCAGGACGTTCGCGGGCCAAGTGGTGAACCGCGTGGTGACGGGTTTCGAGCGCTGATGGAAGTCGTCAGCACCCGGCATGCAGACGCCGTAGTGGTTCCTTCTCTCGACATCCTGTCACCCGACCTGCTGACGCAGGAGGTCATCCTGCACGACCTGAGAAGTCGAGACGTCAGTGTGATCAGCACCATCGAGGAAGATGCCCAGATCCTCTCGGAACCTCGCCTCGACCCTGCGAGGCTGCTCATCCGAGACGTCCTCGACCGCCGAGTCCAGTACGACGACGAACAACTCGCTCCACCGCGACCCGAACGACTCCCAACCAGTGATGACGACGTCATGATCGAATTGGTCACCGTCGACAAACACGCGTCCTGATCAATCGCTGAGCGCGCTCCAGACAGCCGCGGCGAACGCGAAGTCGAACCCTGAGCGCACGACCGCTGCCCCTGCGCGCGTGGCTCCCATGCGATCTTCGAGGACAACGAGTATCACCCCCACGTCTCGCTCCACGACCTCGACCACGCGCGGCGGGGGATCTCCATGGCCGAGCAGATCGGCGACGGCAGCGGCGATGGCCATCTGGCGTCCAGGCCAAGTCATCCCCCCAGGCCTCGTAGCGACAGCACCACCGGAGTCCGTCACAGTCACCGACGCTCCGGCGATGTCCTCATCCACCGCTACCGACCGCAGCGTCCGGTTCCAGGACGCCGGAGACGGAACATCCGCCCCTTCGGGGGTCCCCTCATCGGCATGGGTGTCCGACCTCGCGGAGATGGGCGGCATCGGGGGCGTTTCCGGTTCGACACGCACCTTCTCGGGCGCGACTCGCGACCGATATCCGTGCTCCTCCAGCATTTCGCTCACCATCGCCCCGACCGCCTGCTCGTCGGCGCCTTCCTCCATCTCGACCCGCACACCGACGATGACCGATCCGTTCCGCTCAACGCTGGCGGACATGACACCGGGGATCTCGTTGATCGTTCGTTCGAGACTCATGACATCACCGTTCGCCGCCATTCGAGAAACGCAACGACGTCGGACGGAACGAGTGGATGATCGGTCGATCCGTACGCCGTGAATTGGCGAAACGCCATGTATCCGCGATCAGGGAACGGCAGGAACGGAAAGCGACGCCACCATCCACGCCGGGCGAACGCGAACAGAGCGCGAACGGCGTGCGTCCACAAGTCAGGTCTTCGGGCAACGGCCCACGTCACCCTGCCCACATGCCTCCTCAGTTCCCCAGAGTCGCGACCGATCATACCCCTTCGTCCCCCCGGCATCCACGTGTTCGACAGTGGGGCTTGGCACGGATCTTCCCTCCGCTGATAACCTCCCCCAGCAGGAGGTGTTCTTGACAGCCACGATTCCGGTCCGTATTGACCACTTCGCAGACCTTTTCGAGGCCATCGTCTCGAACGTCGAGAGGGTCGTCCAGGGGAAGCGGGAAGTCATCGAGCTGGTGGTCATGTCGCTGATGGCCGAAGGTCACGTGCTCATCGAGGATGTGCCAGGCGTCGGCAAGACCCTACTGGCCAAGTCGCTCGCGCGATCTCTGGACTGCCGTTTCAACCGTGTGCAGTTCACCCCGGATCTCCTGCCCTCAGACATCACAGGGGTCTCGATCTGGGACCGTGCCGCGTCGGAATTCGAGTTCAAGCCCGGCGCGATTTTCGCCAACATCATCTTGGGCGACGAAATCAACAGGGCCGGACCCAAGACTCAGGCAGCGCTGCTCGAGGCGATGGAGGAACTCCAGGTGACCGTCGACGGTGTGACCCGTGCACTTCCGCCTCCCTTCATAGTGATCGCGACGCAGAACCCGTTGGAACATGAAGGTACCTATCCGCTCCCCGAGTCCCAGCTCGACCGATTCATGATGCGCCTCGTGGTCGGCTACCCGGTACACGGCAAAGAGATGGAGATGCTGGAGACACATGGGAGGCACTCGAGTTTCGATGATCTAGGCGCTGTCGCAACGTCCGACGACGTGCTCGAGCTGTCCGACATTGCCCGCAACATCCATGTTGCGAACTCGTTGCAGGCCTACATCGTCGACGTTGTCGAAGCGACGAGGCGTCACAGCGAACTGCTGCTCGGAGCGTCGCCTCGAGCAGCACTCCACCTCCAGCGGGTGGCCAGGGTCAGGGCGGCGATGCACCGCCGAGACTTCGCGACGCCCGATGACATCAAGGCGATCGCGAGGCCGGTGCTCGAGCACAGGATGATCCTCCGTCCCGAGGCCCTCATGAGGGGCTCGACCGTCGGAGAAGTCATCGACAGCGTGCTCCAGCACGTTCGAATACCTGGAGGTAGGGCCGGGTGAAGATCACCGAGTGGGGATGGGCCGCGCTAGGGGCGGCACTGGCGCTCTTGGTGTTGTGGGCGATTCTGGGCGACGTCGAGCTCGTTGCTCTTGCACTTCTGCTCGTTGCCTCCGTGGTGGTGGGATGGTTGACGGTCAGACGGAGCATCACGGGGGTCACCGTTGCCCGGCGTCTCCATCCCGCACTGGTGAGTGAAGGAGACTCGGTCACTGTCGAGTTGGTCACGAGGACTGAGTCGAAGAACGTCAGATACGTCGTCATCGAAGACGAGATCAAGCAGCTCGGGAGCGCGCGCTTCCACATCCCCTCGCTGACTCCAGGGACCGTCTACTCCGGGGTGTACGACGTGAGCTGTCACACGAGAGGCATCCACGAGGTGGGCCCAACGATCGTGTCGAAGACCGATCCCTTCGGGTTCATCAGGGTCGGCGGACCTGTCGGCGCGGTCGACCGGCTCGTCGTCTACCCGCGAGTCGAGCGGCTCACAGGCCTGCCGAATCTTCGGGGAGCGGACCCGTCGCTCCAGGCCACACGAGCCGAGTCGGTTCGGCGAGGAGGCGAGGACTTTTTCAGTCTGCGTGAGCACCAGACGGGTGACGATCTCCGCCGGGTGCACTGGCCGACGACCGCCCGCAGGGACAAGCTGATGATCCGCCAGTTCGAGGCTCCGTGGGAACCGCGTGCGCTCGTCGTGGTCGATCCTAGAGCCTCCTCGTACGACAACCCCGAAGCTTTCGAGACGGCGATACGGGGAGCTGCCTCGACGGTTCACCACCTCTTCAGTGCGGGTCTTGGAGCGAACCTTTGGGCGGGCGGTGAGCTGACGGGACTCGAGGAGAACCCCTACCAGGCGGCGATGCGTGCGCTCGCGGTGCTCCAACCGCTCCGGAGCTTCGACTTCGGGACCGCTGCCGGCCGTCTTCGGGTGAAGGGCCTAGGAGGGACGCTCGTCATCGTGACCGGAGCGCCCGATGCACAGGTCGGCTCGGTCATACAGCACCTGACCCACCATGCCGGCGCGGTGGTGCTTCTCACCGTCAGTCAGAGACCGGTTCCCGGAGGCTTCGGCCACGGCGGAGCCACCATCGTGTCGGTCCGCCCGGGGGAGGAATGGGCACAAGCGTGGATGAGAGGTATGCAGTGGGCAACCGCTGGAGTTGGCTAGCCGGCGGCGCCGGCC
The DNA here is from genome assembly GCA_964594235.1 of uncultured Acidimicrobiia bacterium. Lineage (GTDB taxonomy): Bacteria > Actinomycetota > Acidimicrobiia > Spongiisociales > UBA4744 > CAYLHS01. The sequence goes on along the minus strand of CAZQMF010000006.1, from coordinate 5,551 downwards.
TTGCGCTCGCTCTGACCCGGCTCGGGCGACTCCTCGCACCTACCGTCGAGGGTGCGCCTTGGCAGGTGGCGGTCGTCGCAGGGGCGATCATGGGGGCGACCATCACATGGGCGATGCGGAACCGCTGGTCGATGCTGTTCGCCAACCTCGCGGCGCTGTTCGTCGTCACACTCAGAATCGTCGTCCCGAACACGCTGGTCGCCGGCGTCCTCCCTACCGCCCGTTCGCTCGATGAGTTTCGATCCGAACTCGGACTAGGGATCGACATCATTCGCTTCGGCGTTGCCCCTGTCCTCCCTGTTGCCGGGCTCGTCATCATTCTGACGGCCGTCTTCTGGGTCCTCGCGGCACTCATCGCGTGGGGCATTCGGACACACCATCCTGTTGTCGCCCTCCTCCCGCCACTTCTCTTCTATCTCCAGCTCGCCGTCATCGATCAGAACGGCGCCGAGACACTGTGGACGGTGGCGTTCCTGATCGTGATAGCGCTCGTGCTGTGGGCGATCGCTCGCGATAGGCAGCTCGACTCGACACTCCGAATGCGTTCCTCCCGGGAGACCCGTTCGCCCTTCGTCTACCCGGCTCTGTTCATGGCCTCATCGATCGTGCTCGCGTTCGGTGGCGTGCACGTCGTCGCGAAGGCGATCCCCGCAAGTGGCCTCGTCGATTGGCGAAGCCACACCGGTCTGGGAGGCGGAGTACTCATCGGCGTCTCATACAACCTGTTCACGAGCATTCGTCAGGACCTCCTGTCTCCGACCGACACACCTGTGTTCACGGCTCAAGTCGAAGGCGATGTCGATCCTTCGACCCTGTACTGGGAGCTCATCACGCTGGAGGAGTACGACGGTCAGAACTGGATACCAAGAGCGAGGGACGTCAAGAGCCCGGACGCAGACACGTGGGAAGACCCGGAGATGGCGTTCTTCGGACCGACCACACCGGTGTCCGCGTCCGTACGGATTGCCGGCCTCAAGCAGAACTTCCTTCCGGTCCTCTACTCCCCCACCTGGCTGGGATCGGATCTGGCGATCTTCAACGACAGCTACGGCGTGCGAACCGACGGTTCCGTGCAGTTCAACCTCTTCTCGTTCGAGAATCTCACCTACCAGGAGGCAGCGCTCGTGCCGACTCCCGACGTCGACGCGCTGGCGAGCACGGGCGGAACACTGACCCCCGTTTTCCAAGAGGCCGCCGACAAGGGCGTCTTCGATGGTCACGCGGTGCCCACTCCGGCGATCAGACGCCCTGCGTCGCTCTCGGACGATCTCGAACTCCCCAAGCTGGATCCGATTATCCAGACGAAAGCCCGAGAGCTGACCGCCGACGGCACCAGCACGTTCGAGAAAGCACTCCTTCTCGAAGCCTGGTTCCGTGACCCGAAAAACTTCACCTATTCGACCGACATCGATCCGGGTCACAGTGCGACCGACCTCGCCGACTGGCTCTTCGCTATCGACACTCCCTCCTACCGAACCGGCTACTGCGAGCAGTTCGCCACCGCGATGGCGGTGATGGCCAGGACCATCAACATCCCGTCGCGTGTCGTGACCGGCTTCGGGCCCGGTCAGGTGCAACCCGACGGAACGATCATCGTGCGGGATCGCAACGCCCACGCATGGGTGGAACTGTGGATGAACAATCAGGGGTGGATCAGGTTCGATCCGACACCTGGCGGAGGTGGAACCGGGGGCTCCAGTGTTGGTCTGGTCGGATTCGACGCACGCCAGTACATCCCACCACCACCCGACCAGACCGACACCACCTCGCCGTCAGACGGCGCGACCGCCAGCCCGGAGTTCAATCCCGATTTTGGCGAGCGTCCTGACGTGCCACTCGGCTCGGAAGGTGACGGGCCGACGATACGAGGCCCCTTCTTCACCCCGACCCGCATCGTCCTCCTCGCGCTGCTCCTGATCCTCTTCTCACCGCTGCTGATCAAAACGGTCCGGCGACGTGGCCGGATCGCACGTCTCAAGCGCGGATACATCTCGGCCGTCTGGGATGAGCTGATCGACAACCTCGACGATCTCAAGAGAGGGCCATCGCCGGCAGCAACGCCACTCGAAGTGGCCGAGTCTGTCCATAGATCGATGGTTCCTCTGGCCGTCGGGGTGACACAGGAACGATTTGGTCGATCCGATCACCTCGACGGGACGATTGTCGCCGACGCGACCCGATCGTTCATCGAAACGGAGTCCTACCTGAGGACAGTCCATCCAGTCGGGAACCGGATGAGGGCACGAATGGGCTTGCGATCGTTGATTCGCAGGTAGCGGTCAGGATCCGGTGGCTTCCTCCACCACACCTTCTTCGCTCCGCCGGATCATCTCGAGGAAACGTTCGCGATCCAGCTCGAACTTGGTCACATCCTCGTGGACTTCACGGGTGATCGTGTCGATCGCAACGAAGAAGGCAAGCTGGCCTCCTCGCAACGCGTCGAGGAGTTGCGCCTCGTCCTCTGCGATGGAGAAGATGCTCTGACCGTCGGTGACCAGCTTGACCTCGGCCAGATGGCGGTCCATTGCTCCGTTCCGCCGTAGGTAGTCCCATGCCCGTCGAACACGCTGAACCGACATGCCGTTGTCCAGCAGACTTCTGATGACCCGTAGCGCGACCAGGTCCCTGAAGGAGTACAGACGCCGAACACCCGGTCGGCCACCCGTTGTCTGAATGGATGGTTGGAGGAGGGAAACACGATCCCAATACCGCAACTGGTGTGGTGTGCAACCAGTCAGGTTGCATGCTTGTTGGGCCGTGAATCCATCCACGAAGCTGCTCCCGATGTAATAGCGGCCTTCACAGCCGCCGCCTCAACCACTCCGGCCCGCTCGCCGGGAGCTTCACTCTAGCGTGCCGAACCGATCACTGACGATTCGAACCGCCATCGCGAAAACGTCCCATCCAATCAGCGTTTCTGGAGGGTCCAACGGCTCGTCGAGCTCGAACAAACGCGCTCCCGGCGAGCACCATCACGACGAATCCGCCTAGCGCGAGCCACGGGTTGAACGCGAACGTTCCGATCGTCACCGCCAGGCCGATGACGAACGCAACGGCGGTGATGATGCTCCGGCGAGACGCAACCTTGTTCAGGCGCCCGACCTTGCGCGCGAGTGACGGATCCTGGGCGTACAGGCCCTTCTCGATCTCCTGGAGGATCCGCTGTTCTCGTTCGTCGAGTGGCATGGTCTCCCTGTCATGATACCTGTCTCGCTGCGTAGGCTCAGGTGGTTGGTGGAGGGAATGGATCCGACGTCAGCGACGGAGTCCACCGTTCGATCTCCCTCCATACCTCCCCGTGGGCAAGCGAGATGATCTCTGCGTGCGAGGGACGGTCGAGAGGAAATCTCTCAGGAGGAAGATCGAGCAGTGCGAGACGGGCGGCCTGAATCGGATCCATGTGCGAGACGATCACGATGTCGCCCTCGGCCTGCTCGCACACGGCCTCAACCCGACGACCCATTCTGTCCTCCATCTCCGCGAGCGACTCGGGTGAGAACGGAAGGTCCCACGGTCTGGAGAGATAGGCCTCGCGTTCATCGAACGGAAGGTCCACCCAGCGAACGCCGGCCCAACGATCGGAGAGCCTCCACTCCGCGAACGCACGGTCGGTCAACACGTCGAGACCGTGATACGCAGCAATCTCGACCGCCGTCTGCAAAGTCCGCTCGAGCGGCGACGACCAGACGACGGCGACTGGTCGGGGCGCAAGGTGCCTGGCGGATTCGCGGGCCTGCGCCGTGCCTCTGTCGGTGAGAGGAAACCCCGGCAGACCCGCGTAGACAACACCATCGGGGTTCCGGACTTCACCGTGTCTCACCAGATGCACGAGCACGATCGGAGTATCCGTCAGTGGTGTGTTCCGAAGACGAGCACCGCGTTGTGCCCGCCGAATCCGAACGAGTTGCTCATCACCACACGGAGATCCTGTTCCCTCGGCTCGTTCGGCACGTAGTCGAGGTCACAGTCGGGATCGGGATGGACGTAGTTGATCGTCGGCGGGATGACACCGTGTTGCATCGCCAGTATCGAGGCGATCGACTCGATGGCACCGGCACCGCCGAGCAGGTGCCCGGTCATGGATTTCGTCGACGAGATCGCGACGGTGCGTGCATGATCTCCGAAAACCGTCTTGATCGCTGCGGTCTCGGTGACATCGTTCGCCGGTGTCGATGTCCCGTGCGCGTTGATGTACTGAATCTGCGACGGGTCCAGTCCCGCATCGTCGAGCGCTGCCTTCATCGCTCGGGCTGCGCCATCACCACCGGGACGGGGAAGGGTGATGTGGTATGCGTCGGAGGACATGCCGTACCCGAGCACCTCCGTATAGATGTGAGCTCCCCTCGCCTTCGCGTGTTCCAGCTCCTCGAGCACGAGAGACCCTCCCCCTTCCGCCATGACGAAGCCGTCCCTCGTGGCGTCGAACGGACGGCAGGCACCCTGCGGGTCGTCGTTGCGCGTGCTGACCGCTCGGGCTTGGGCGAACGAGGCGACGCCGAACTCACAGATCGGGGCCTCCGAACCCCCCGCGACCATCACGTCCGCTGCACCACGCCTGATGATCTCTGCAGCGTCACCGATGGCGTTGGCCGAGGCGGCGCATGCGGTCACCGTGCAGGTGACGGGACCGAGGAGACCGAAACCGATCGACACGTCTCCCGCTGCCATGTTTGGGATGAGTCGGGTCACCTGATACGGAGATACCCGATCTGCACCGCGTGTGCGCAGGGTGTCCATCCCCTCCTGCATCGATGAGATTCCGCCAATGCCGGAGCCGACCACGGCGCCCGCCCGGGCTCCCCGCTCCGGATCGTCCACGTAGTCGATACCGGCGTCGCGCATCGCATGCACGGTCGCCGCGTAGAAGAACTGATCGAAGCGGTCCATTCGGCGGGCCGTTCTTCGATCCATGAACTCCTCGGGATCGAACCCCTTCACCTCCCCGGCGAACCCAACCGCCAACCCGGACGCGTCGAACTGCGTGATGGGTGCGATACCGGAACGACCTGCCGTCAGTGAACTCCAGTACTCATCGAGGGTGTTCCCTACGGGACTGATCACTCCGAGGCCGGTGACGACGACTCGACGGCGATCCATCGAGTTCAGGCTCCCAGTTTGGCGGCCACCACATCAACGGCCTGGCCGACCGTGCCGATGCCCTCTGCTTCCTCGTCCGGGATCGTCACACCGAACTCGTCCTCGATCGCCATGAGGAGTTCGACCACTCCCAGCGAGTCAACTTCGAGATCCGTCTCGAACTTTGCGTCCGGCGTGATCTTCTCCTCGTCGAGGCCCAGTTCAGACACCAGAAGGGTTTTGAGCCTGCTTTCGATTTCTGCCCGATCCATAGTTCCTCCCTAGAGGGCCAATCCTCCGTCCACTACGAGCACGTGTCCCGAGATGTACGAAGCTTCGTCCGATGCAAGATAGCCGACCGCACTTGCGATCTCGGCCGGCGTTCCGAACCTCCCCAAGGCGACCGAGGCCGCAGCAGCGGCCTTCACATCGTCGGAGAGATCATCCGTCATGTCGGTCTCCACGAATCCCGGAG
>CAZQMF010000005.1:0-56801 GCA_964594235.1 uncultured Acidimicrobiia bacterium | reverse complement strand
CCCGCGAGATGTTCTCGCTCGTCGACGGGTGCACGATGTCCGCCAAGAAGGACGGACTCGCCAACATCGGAGGCTTCATCGGGCTGCGCGACCCGGCGATCGCACAAGAGGCAAGGAACTTGCTGATCCTCACCGAAGGATTCCCGACGTATGGGGGACTTGCCGGCTACGACCTGGAGGCAATCGCTATCGGTCTGCGTGAGGTTCTCGACGAGGAGTACCTGCGGTACCGGATCCGCTCTACGGCCTACCTCGCCGAGAAGGTCAGGTCCGCGGGCGTGCCGATCGTCCGGCCGCCCGGCGGGCACGCCGTGTACCTCGACGCGAAGGCGTTCCTGCCCGATATCCCGCCGAGTCAGTATCCGGCGCAGGCGCTCGCCATCGAGCTGTATCGAGAAGGTGGCGTGAGAGGCGTCGAGATCGGCTCCGTCATGTTCGGCAAACCCCACGATGACGGGACCGAGACGCCCGCCGACATGGAACTGGTGCGTCTCGCCGTGCCGAGACGCACCTATACCCAGAGCCACGTCGACTACGTCGGCGAGGTCGTGATTGCCGTTGCAGAGCATGCCGGTACGATCCGCGGCTACCGCATCGTCGAACAAGCTGCCTGGCTGCGGCACTTCACGGCACGGTTCGAGCCGCTGTAGGAGCCCATTTGTCACGGGGCCGGGGCTTGTCCGAGATGAAGTAGGTCGCCGGACGCTGATAGGTTGCACCGGTGAAAGACTCCACACGGGCAGGGCGCTACCGCGTTGGCGAGGCCGAGTTCGTGGTCCTGATCGCCTTCATCACCGCACTCAACGCCATCGCCATCGACGTGATGCTCCCTGCGATGGGGGCGGTGCGTGAGTCGTTTGGTCTCGCCCCCGACGCCACGCAGGTCTCCCTGATCATCACGGTCTTCCTGGTGGGTCTTGGCTTCGGCCAGTACATCTTCGGGCCGATCACCGACGCGTTCGGTCGAAAGCCGGTCCTCTATGGGGGCGTGGTGCTCTACCTTGCCGGTGCCGCAGGAACCATCCTTGCACCAACACTCTCGGCAATGATCGTGTTCAGGTTCCTGTGGGGGCTCGGCGCTGGAGGTCCACGTGTGGTCTCACGGGCGATCGTTCGCGATCGCTACCACGGCGACGAGATGGCGCGTGTGCTGGCGATCGTGAGCGGCGTGTTCATGGTTGCTCCGGCCGTCGCACCAACCGTCGGACAAGCGGTGATGGCGTTCGGTTCGTGGCGATATCCGTTTCTCTTCTCTGCACTCTTCGCAGGTGCGGTCGGGTTGTGGTCGATCAGGCTCAGCGAGACGCTGCCGGTAGACAGACGGATCTCGTTCAGCATTCGAAACACGATTTCGTCGACCCGTGAAGTCTTTCGGCACCGCACCACAACGCGGATGATGCTCGCGTTGATGTTCGGCATGGCGGCGTTCATCCCCTACCTCGGTTCCAGCCAGTTGATCTACGAGGAGATCTACGGGCGCGCCGACCAGTTCGCCTACTGGTTCGGGCTCGCAGCGGTGTTCATGGCTGTTGCGTCGGTCGGCTCGTCACGGTTGATCAGGCGAATCGGTTCCGGTCGAGTTCTCAGCGGCGTCCTCTGGGTCTACGCGGTGGTGGCCGTTGTGTTCGTCATGACGGCAGTCGCGTCGAGCGGGCAACCGTCGTTCGCGGCGTTCTACACCCTCACCACCTTGCTGATCGTCGCGATCATCATCTCTCGAGCCATCTTGACGTCGGTCGCGATGGAAGATGTCGGCCACGTCGCCGGCACGGCTTCGGCCCTCATCGGCACTGTGACGCTGGTCGGCGGATCCCTGCTTGGCGCTGCGGTGGCCGCCGTCGTTTCGGACTCGGTGACTCCGTTCGCCCTGAGCTTCCTGGTCTTCGGACTCTTCATGATCGGGTTCGTGGTGTGGGCAGGGCGCGCAGTCTGAGCGGTGTTCCTGCGATTGCATCACGACCGGCTCGGTACGGCCAGCAGTGAGTCAGCATCGATCAGGGCTTGACCCCGCTCGTTGCGAACACCCTGTGCGGCACGGACAGCTCACCAGGAAACTCCTGGGCGAGGAGTTTGGCGAGGTCACGATCGAACCGCTCGACCTGCTCGGGTTCGAGCGCAGAGCCGACCCCGTTGCAGGTGCGCATGCGGCCGCGCCACGCCTCGTGGGTGAACGGGAGGCCCACTGTGTAGCTGAAGCTTTCGACATCCCGAAAGCCGGCGACGTCGAGGGCCTGCACCTGCTCGGGGTGAACACCCCTCCATCCCGCCCTCGGCCAGCCCGGGTTGTGCTCGAGGACGAGCTTCTCGGAGAGGGCGCACACATTCCCCGGCAGCGGGAGATAGCTGAAGTCACAGATCAGCAGCCTCCCGCCCGACACGAGCAAGCGCACCGCTTCCTGTGCCGCACGGTCGCTGTCGAACCACCACCAGCATTGACCGGCGCTCACGAGATCGAAGCTCCTGCCGGGTAGGCCGGTATCTTCGGCGCTGCCCTCCACGAACTCGGCGGCAAGGCCGTGCGCGGTGGCGGTTCGCCGCGCAACGTCGAGCAGATCGGGAGCGATGTCCAACCCCGTGGCCACGACACCTCTCGCTGCGAATCCCAGTGCGAGCGAACCGGTCCCGGTCCCGAGATCGAGCGCTCGTAGTCCTGGTGCGATCCAACCCTTCTGGTCGAGATGGTCGAAGAAACTCTCTGGAAAGCCCGGGCGATAGCGGTCGTAGTCGCCGGCTGCACGCCCGAAGTCGATCACCCTGCCTTCGTGATCTCGTGGGCCGGCTGCCATGCGGCGAGTCTACGAGCGGAAGGCTGAAGGCAGGGGCGACCGACGCACGGAGGATCCTGCCCCGGTCGTTCAGGGACCGGAGCGGCTTCGAGGGGACCGGGTTGGTTTCAGTTGCGGGTACCGTGGTACGCGATGCGGTTCCTTGCAGCATTCGGAGTTCTCGCCGTCGCCGAGATGGCCACCTTCTTCTGGGTCGAGTCCAGAGTCGGTCTGGGCGTTGCCCTCGGGTTGGCGCTCGCCACTGCTCTCATCGGCTCCGTGCTCGTACGTCGAGTCGGCCTCTCAGCGGTCGATCGTTTCACGCGCCGGGTGCAGCAAGGAGGGTTGCCTGGTCGTGAACTGGGCGACGGTGCGATGATCCTGGTCGCTGGAGCCTTCCTCATCTCCCCCGGCTTCATCACCGACACACTCGGATTCATGCTGCTTCTCCCTCCCGTTCGGGAAGTGATCTATCGGATCGGTTCGAAGTGGCTGTCAGCGCGTGTGACAGTCTTCCCCTCCGGCTTCCAGACCGTCGAGACCGGCTCTTTCGGCGGCGGCGAGGTGATCGATGTCGACCCAGACGTCTAGCCTCCCCGCTCCGACTGTGCTCTAGGTGGGTCATCGGCCCTTGCCACAGCCCGCCGACACGGGGCGGTAGCATCCCGCGGGAAGGAGGGCCAAGGGTGTCGGTGCCGAATCTGCTGGGCGTGATCAGGATTTTGATGACGCCGATCGTCATGGTGCTCGTGCTCGCCGATGGGCACACACCGCACGCGGCCGTCATCGCGGCGGTCCTCTTCATCATCGCGGCCGCGACCGACTTCCTCGACGGCTACCTGGCACGGCGCTGGAAGATCGGAACGATCCTCGGCGCGTTCCTCGACTCGATCGCCGACAAACTCCTCGTCACCGGGGCGCTTCTCGCTCTCATCGCTACGGACCGGGTATCGGTGTGGGCGGCGCTGATCATCATCGCCCGAGAGCTGTTCGTCATGACGCTGAGGGGCCTCGTCGCAATCGAAGGGCACGTGGTCAAGCCTTCGGCCCTTGGCAAGACGAAAGCCAACGTACAGTTCCTCGCCATCGTCCTCGCGATTCTCAGGCCCTTTCAGCAACTCGGCGGTCTGTATCTCGACCAGTGGGTGATGTGGTTCGCGGTCGCGCTGACGATCGCCTCGGGATGGGGGTACGTGCGGGCGTTTGGCGCGATCGTCCGCAAGGTCGACTCGTGACCGTTCTCGTCACCGGTGGGTCTGGCGTCGTCGGGCGAGAAGTAGTTCGTCTCCTCGTGGACGAAGGCCGACACGTCAAGGCGCTTGCCCGAACCAAGGCAGCGGCCGACATCGTGCAGGGGCTCGGGGCGGAGCCGGTCGACGGAGATATTCTCGACTTCCCGAAACTCGTCGATGTGATCAACGGTGCCGAGGTCGTGTACCACGTGGCAGGGATGAACGCCATGTGTGTCACCTCGATCGAGCCGATGCGGCGCGTCAATGTGCAGGGGACCAGGAACGTCATTCGAGCCGCCGCCGCGGCGAGCGCGCGCCGGGTCGTCTACACCTCCTCCGCGGTCACGCTTGGTGAGGCGAGAGGAACGATCGGTTCGGAAGACACGGTGCACCGAGGGTGGTTCCTGTCCTCCTACGAACGAACCAAGTACGAGGCGGAACAGGTCGCGTTGGGCGAACATGTGGGGGTCGAGGTCGTCGCGGTCAACCCTTCCTCCGTGCAAGGGCCAGGACGGGTCACCGGAACCGGCAAGCTGCTGCTGGCCATCGCCTCGGGGAGACTGCCCGTGCTCATCGACACGACCGTCAGCATCGTCGACATCACCGATGCGGCACGGGGTCACCTGCTCGCCGAAGCCAACGGTGTGCCCGGCGAGCGGTACGTCCTATCCGGCTTCAGCATCTCCATGCGTGATGCTGTCGACATGCTGGCCGACATCTCACGGAAGCGGGCCCGTACCATCCGGGTGCCTTCAGGTCTGCTGGTGGCAGGGGGCTGGCTGGTGCAGACGCTCGTACCCGGCCGCCCGTTCTGCGTAGAGATGGCGAAGGTGCTCTCCTTCGGCCATCGCTATGACGGTTCAAAGGCAGCTGACGTGCTCGGGCTCACATACGCGAATCCCCGCGAAACGCTCGAACGAACCATCGCCTGGTTCCGCGACGCCGGCCACATGTGATTGAGGCGGCCACCCGACTGGGAGGCTGAACCGTCGCTGGGGGGCATTGCGAAGTAAGAATCGGTTCAGTTCTGGGGACTCGGATGGCCGCCGCCGATACCGTACCTCGCGAGCAGTGGATCTTGGCGGAATTCGACGACCGGACACTACGCTGTGTCAAACGATGCCGGCGCCGCTCTCCTCACTTCTCGAAGCCTGGCGTCGATCGCCACCACCCTCGGGTTCGGCCACTGTCGCCCTGTCTCCTCCCGGGCGGGCATTCCTCCTCGCGGGACTCGATCTTGTCTCCGATGGGCCGGTTCTCGCCCTCGTCCCCCGCGAACGGGAAGCCGAGGAACTTCTCGACGATGTGTCGCTGTTCATCGACTCGGCCCTGTTGCTCCCGGCCTGGGAGACGCTCCCGTTCGAGCATGTGTCACCGAACGAAGAGACGATGGCCAGGCGAGCTCAGGCACGCTTCGCGCTGCAATCGTCAACGGGAGTTGTGATCGCCTCGGCTCGGGCCGCATCGCAACGGGTCAGCCCTTCGCCCGTCGAGCCGGTGACGGTCCGTGTTGGAGCGGACGTCGACTTCGAGGGATTCGTCACGGCACTGGCCATGGCAGGCTACGAGAGAACGATCCGCGTCGAAGCACGAGGTGAGTTCGCGGTGCGGGGCGGCATCGTCGACGTATTCCCCGCCCAAGACGGGGATCCAGTCAGGCTCGACTTCTTCGGCGACCACGTGGAAGGCGCCCGCTCGTTCTCGGTTGCGTCGCAGCGCTCGGAGCACGAAGTGGCCGGGCTTGTCGCGTTTCCCCCGAGAGAGGTCCGTCCCGACGACACGATGGCTGAGCTCGCTTCCCATCACGTCGAGCTATGGGCGTCCGAAACGTGGGATCGAATCGCTCAGAAGGCCACCTTTGCGGGGATCGAGTCGTGGCTGTCGTGGTTGGCGCCCCCGACGACCGTCCTGTCCGATCTGCCCCCGGGCGGCCGCCTGGTCGTGTTTGACCCGGTCGGTGTGGCGGATCGAATACGAGATCTCGCCTCGGAGGAGAGGGACCTCGCCGATGCGCTCGCGCCGACATGGGGAGCTCCAACCGAGCATCCACCGCTCTACCTCCCTATCCCCTTCGAGGAGCGACCGGCGCTTCTCGTGCCGCCGGTTCCCACCGGACCTGACGACCCGGTCCTTCGAGTTACCGGTCTCGGTGCGGTCCCCGGAGATCCCGAGTCGGTCGCCGGTGCGCTTGGGAGGCTGATCGGCGAAGGCGTCGCCACGATCGTTGCCATGGACGGCGACACCGCTGCAGATCGAGTCGCGAGGGTGCTTGCATCGAACGGGCTCGACCTTCCTCGGGTCGATCATCTCGAAGGTATGCAGTCGGCGGTGCTCGGTACCGGCATCCACCTCGGGTTCCACCACGAGGTCGCCAGAGTCGCCGTCTTCGGCGAGCACTCCATCGCCGGCCGTCAACGGGCGCACCGTCGGCCCGGTCGTAGGGTCCGGGGCGAGGCCACCACCTACCGGGATCTTCAAGAAGGGGACTATGTCGTCCATCACCGGCACGGCATCGGGAGATTCGAAGGTCTTGTCGCCAAGACCGTCGCGGGAGTCGAACGTGACTATCTGATCGTTGCGTATGCGGCCGGCGACAAGCTGTACGTCCCAACCGATCAGCTTGCCGCAATCCGGCGCTACACCGGAGGAGAGACACCGCGGGTTTCGCGCATGGGAGGTGCCGACTGGGCTGCAACGAAGGACCGGGTCCGCAAGGCCGTTGCCGCCGTCGCAGAGGAGGTCGTGAGCCTTCACCGGGCGCGGGCGATGGCGAGCGGACATTCCTTCGGTCCCGACGGGCCGTGGCAGCGCGAGCTCGAAGCTGCGTTTCCCTATGAGGAGACGACCGACCAGCTTCACGCGATCGAAGACGTTCGCGACGATATGCAGTCCGACAGGCCAATGGATCGACTCGTGTTCGGGGACGTCGGGTTCGGAAAGACGGAGGTCGCCCTCAGGGCGGCGTTCAGGGCCGTCTCGGCCGGTCGACAAGCAGCCGTGCTCTGCCCGACGACACTCCTCGCTCAGCAACATTTCCAGACGTTCAGCGAGCGGTTCGAACAGTTTCCGATCAAGGTCGGGATGCTCAGCCGTTTCCTCAGCCAACGCGAACAGCGGGCACTCGTGCGCGGGCTCGCCACCGGCGAGATCGATATCGTGATTGGGACGCATCGCCTTCTCAGCGACGATGTCAGATTCAAGGATCTCGGCCTGCTCGTCGTCGACGAGGAACAGCGTTTTGGCGTCGGAGCCAAGGACGCCATCAAGCGGCTGCGGGTCGGTGTCGACGTCCTCACTCTGACTGCCACACCGATTCCGAGAACGCTCGAGATGGCACTCACCGGGATACGCGACGTCAGCCACATCAAGACTCCACCCGAGGATCGCCACCCGATCCTGACGTACGTCGGCCCGTTCGACGAGCGCTCCGTCTCGGCTGCGATTCGCAGGGAGTTGCTACGGGAAGGTCAAGTGTTCTACGTCCACAATCGGGTCCAGTCGATCGACAGGGCCGTCGCCCGTCTGCGAGAACTCGTTCCGAACGCGCGCTTCGCCGTCGCACACGGCCAGATGAGCGAAGGACAGCTCGAACAGGTCATGCTGGACTTCTGGAACCATACCTACGACGTGCTGGTCGCCACCACCATCATCGAATCCGGCCTCGACCTTCCTTCCGTCAACACCCTCATCGTCGAACGAGCCGACCTTCTCGGACTCGCCCAGCTCTATCAACTTCGAGGGCGAGTCGGGCGGTCATCTCAACGGGCATATGCATACCTGTTCCATCCTCCGGAACAGTCCTTGACGGAGGAGGCACGGCGGCGACTCCAGGCCATCGGCGAGCACACCGACCTCGGGTCGGGTTTCGATATCGCCATGCGGGACCTCGAGATCAGAGGAGCGGGCAGCATCCTCGGCGAGGTACAGTCCGGCCACATCGCCGCCGTAGGATTCGACCTGTATGCCCGTCTCGTCGCCGATGCGGTCAACGAGCTGGAAGGGAGAACGGTCGTCGAAGATCGCCCGGCGGAAGTCCGCATCGAGGTGCCGGTCGACGCGTTCCTCCCCGAGGAGTTCATCCCCGATCAGGACACGCGGCTCGAGGCCTACCGGCGCCTCGCGACAACCCAGACCACCGAGGACGTGAACGACGTCGCAGACGAGTGGAAGGACCGGTACGGCGAGTGGCCCGAAGCCGTCAAGGCGCTGTTGGAGATCGCAGAGCTTCGAGCCGAAGCTCTGCGTGTGGGGCTCACAGAGATCGTGTCGCTGGGCAAGGAGGTTCGACTCGCCCCGGTAGATCTCTCCGCGTCACAGGAAGTCCGTCTCGAACGGATCGCTCCGAAGGCCGTGTTGCGCGCTGCGGAAAGCGTTCTGTTCCTGCCGCTGCCGAGATCGGAGATCGCCACATCGCTGACTCGATTCATCCACAAGATGTGGCCCGGGTAACCTACCCTTTACGGCTTGTTTGGCCGCTCGCCTACTATCTCACTCGTCCAGAAAGGTGTGAATCTCGTGCGCAAGGTCCTTCTTCTCTTCTTCGTGCTCGCACTCGTGGGATCCGCCTGTTCGAGCGGATCCAAGACGGTTGCGACAGTCAACGGCTACGAGATCAGCCTCAGCGATGTCCAGGCCCTCGCCCCCTCTGAGGGCACCGTCGACACGGCCACATTCGACGGGAACCTCAGGAATCTCATTATCGAGAAGGCTGTCGAACAAGCAGCCGAGCAGGAGTGGGGTTTGGGCATCGACCAGAACGCCGTCGACACCAAGTACAACGATCTGCTTGCGTCGATCGGCTCCGATGATGCCACCATCGATGCATACCTCACCTCCAATAGCATCACACGCGACACCATCCGCCACGTCGCCATCCAGCAGCTGCTCGGAGCGGCGATCGACGACAAACTCTCTGCGCAGGTGACGGAGCCGACCGAGGAGGAACTCCAGGCCGCCTACGACGCGAACAAGGATGCCAAGACAACGGTGTGCGTCCACCACATCCTCGTCGACACGGAAGAGGAAGCGAACACGGTGATCGATCGGCTGAACAACGGCGAGTCGTTCGCAGATGTCGCGGCGGAGGTGTCCACCGACACCGCTTCCGGCCAGAACGGTGGCGACCTCGGATGCGCCGCACCCTCCTCGTACGTTCCCGAGTTTGCGGCAGCGACGCTGACAGCTCCTATCGGCGAGGTGTACGGACCGGTTCAAACCCAATACGGGTACCACGTACTGATCGTCGACTCTCGAGAAGTGCCGACGTTCGACGACATGAGGGCGGACCTGATCACGCAGCTCAAGAGTGACCAGTCTTCACAGCTGTTCTCCGACTGGATCATGAGCAAGCTGGATGCTGCAACGATCGACGTCGATCAGAAGTACGGCACCTGGGCGGGATCGCCGGACTACAAGATCAACCCGCCGGCCTGATGGTCGGCAGGATCGACATCGTCGGACTCGGACCCGGCGATCTCGATCGGGTGACCGGTCGTGCAGCCGACCTGCTGCTCGATCCGCTGCGAACGGTGATAGTGCGCACTCTCGAGCACCCCGCCGCACGTTCGCTCGCGCATCGTCGAGAGGTGATCTCAGCCGACGATCTGTACGAGTTGGCCGAGACATTCGATGAGGTGTATGAGGCGCTGGCCGAACGAGCCGTCGATGCCGCTGGACGCGCCGACGTGGTTGTCGGCCTTCCGGGGAGCCCGTTCGTCGCGGAACGCACCACCAGGCTGATTCTCGAAGCTGCAGGCTCTGCAGGTATCAGTGTCTCGGTCGTGCCCGGTGAGTCGTTCCTCGACGTCCTCAGTGAGGAGGTCGGCATCGATCTTCTCGGCGTACAGATACTCGACGGTCGTGACCTTCCCGACCCCATGCTGCTGCATCTACCGACGGTGATCGCCCAGGTGGATGTGCCGATGGTGCTTGGCGACGTGCGGGATCGGCTGGCCGCCGTGCTGCCCGACGACACCGAGATCGTCGTGGCACGAGAACTCGGGACCGCCGACGCGACGATCGAACGTGTACCACTCGCCGGCGTCGAGGAGGCGATGGCTGGTCTTCGGACGACCCTCTACCTCGAACCACCGCGTGCGGGCTGGCCCGGCCTCGTGGGCACGATGCGTCAGCTGCGGCGTGAGTGCCCGTGGGATCGCCGCCAAACCCATCACTCACTCGTCCGCAATCTGATCGAGGAGACCTACGAGTTGGCAGATGCACTCTCGGCTCTCCCGACCGACGCCCCGGAAGGCGCACCGGATTTTGGCGCCTACGCCGACGTCGAAGAGGAGCTCGGCGACGTTCTCCTCCAGGTCGTGTTTCATACGGTGATGGCGTCCGAGGCGGGTGCGTTCGATGTCGAGGACGTCGCTGAGATGCTGCGCCGCAAGCTCGTTCGGCGACACCCGCACGTCTTCGGGAACGTGACCGTGTCCGGAGTGGACGAGGTGCTGCGCAACTGGGAGCGAATCAAACAAGACGAGAAGCAACGGACCTCGTTGATGGATGATATCCCCGCCGGACTCCCCGGTCTGGAACGGGCGGCGAAGATCCAACGCAGGGCGGCGTCGGTGGGGTTCGACTGGGACGATGCCAGATCGGTGATGTCCAAGATACAAGAAGAGCTCCACGAGCTGGAGGAGGCGCTCGACGACAGGCCTGCGGCAGAAGCCGAGATGGGCGATCTGCTGTTCTCGATCGTGAATCTGAGCAGGCACCTGTCCCTCGACCCCGAGGTCGCCTTGCGAGGTGCGGTGGGGCGGTTCGCGTCCCGGTTTCGCTGGATGGAGGCGTCGTTCGACATGAACGGCAAGACGATCGATGAGCTCGATCAGATGTGGGCCGCCGCCAAGGCGGCCGAAAGGCATGAAGCGGAGGCTTCCAATGACTAGATTCGGCACACAAGGAGGGCCAATGGACACCACGATACGTGAGGTCAAGGCCCGCGAAATCCTCGACTCCCGGGGAAACCCGACCGTCGAAACCGAAGTGTTCCTCGCTGGCGGAGCCTTCGGAAGGGCGGCGGTTCCTTCCGGGGCGTCGACAGGGGCGCTCGAAGCACTCGAGCTTCGAGACGGTGGAGACCGCTACGGCGGCAAGGGTGTAGAGCGGGCGCTCACCAACATCCGACAAGAGATTGCCGCGTCCGTGATCGGTAGGGACGCGATCGACCAGGAGGGGCTCGACCAGGTGATGATCGACCTGGACGGCACCCCTGAGAAGTCGAGGCTTGGCGCCAACGCGATCCTCGGCGTCTCGATGGCGACCGCCCGGGCGGCGGCCGGCGCGCTGAATATTCCGCTGTTCCGCTACCTGGGCGGAACCAAGGGAAGGGTGTTGCCAACACCGTTCTTCAATGTACTCAACGGTGGTGTGCACGCCACCAACGACGTCGATATTCAGGAGTTCATGCTCGTGCCTGGTGGGGCACCGACCTTCCGTGAGGCGCTGCGGGCAGGGGCGGAGATCTACCACACTCTCAAGAAGGTGCTCGCATCGAAAGGGCTGGCGTCGGGTGTGGGTGACGAGGGAGGGTTTGCTCCGAATCTCCCCAGCAACCGCTCCGCCATGGAGCTCCTCGTCGAGGCGATTTCCGCCGCCGGGTACACACCCGGCGAGGACGTTGCCATCGCGATCGACTCGGCGGCATCGGAGATGTACGGGGATGGCGCCTACACGATGGAGGGGCGCAAGGTGTCCTCTGCGGAGATGGTCGACTATCTGGAGAGCGCCTTCGAGGAGTTCCCGATGGTCTCGATCGAAGACGGTCTCGCCGAGAACGACTGGGACGGATGGAAGCTGCTCACCGATCGACTCGGCAGCAGGGTGCAGATCGTCGGCGACGACAATTTCGTCACGAACGAGAAGCTGCTCCTCAAGGGCATCTCATCAGGAGTGGCCAACGCCATTCTGATCAAGGTGAACCAGATCGGGACACTGTCGGAGACGTTGCACACGATGGAAACCGCCGAGCGCGCGGGGTATGGCCGCATGATCAGCCATCGGTCAGGTGAGACCGAGGACTCGTTCATCTCGCATCTCGCCGTCGCGACCAACGCCCTGCAGATGAAATCCGGCGCCCCGGCTCGCGGTGAGCGCACCGCCAAGTACAACCAGCTGTTGCGAATCGAAGAGACTCTCGGTGAGAGTGCACGCTTCGCCGGGTGGACGTGGATGCGGTGATGAGGTTCTGGTCGCGCGCCGCACTTCTTGCCGTGATCGGCGTAATCGTCGTTGCAGCCGTTCTGCTGACGAACGTGCTGCCGATTCGCAGTCTCATGGCCGAACAGCGGCGTGTCGACCAAGCGCGTGACCAACTCGCCACGATTCAGCAGGAGAACGCGAAACTCCAAGCAGATGCAGACTTCCTGTCGTCGGACGCTGGAGTGGAGATGGTCGCCCGTCGCGACTTCGGTCTCGTGAAACCGGGGGACACCGCATATGTGGTGGTAGACCCGAACGACGAAGGATTCACTCCCGACGTTCCGACCACCACCACGCCCCAGGTCGAACAGCAGTCGATGCCCTGGTGGCAGCACATCTGGGACTTTCTGACGGGCCGCGACCTCTCCAATGGATGATGTGGTCGTCTCGGCTCAGCTGGGACGGCCACTCCGCGCCTCTGTCGAGGTCATGGCCAGGTGCCCGCTCGGTTTGCCGGTCGTGGTTGCAGTCCCTCCGTTGCTGGACGACGGTACGCCGTTCCCAACGCGCTACTGGCTGTCCTGTCCGGCGGCAAGGGCACGGATCGGGAGGCTCGAGGCGGCCGGCGGTGTCAAGGCGATGGATCGGCGTCTTCGCAACGACCCACCTTTCGAGGAAGCCATGGCCGTGGCCAACCATCGATACGCGCTACAGAGGGATGTTCTCCTTTCACCCGGCGCCGTTCACCGCCCGGTTGGAGGAGTTGGCGGTAGCACTGGGGGTGTGAAGTGCCTGCACGCCCACTACGCCGATCATGCCGCAGGCAACGACAACCCGATCGGCGCACTGGTGGCACCGTGGGTGGAGCCGCTGGACTGCACGGTTCCATGCGTCACCGACGACCCGCCGGTGACGAACCCCGCATGGTCGGAGCCTCGCTGAAGGAGTGCGCACCGTCAGAGCTCGCCATCACGTAGAAGACCGTCCCTTTGTGGAGCGGTGAGTCCGGCGCATCTGCCGACATCCGGGATATCAGGGACAAGCACCCCTCCTCCGGCCGGCATCACCCTTCCGGCCGAGAACCCTCCCTGCACCGCCAAGAAGCTGCTCCTGAGCAGGCTCAGCGAGGCAACGAATCCCGGATGCGGCGCCAGGTGACGACGAGGTCTTCAGGCACGACTCGAGTGCCGCCGATGGTCGTCATGAAGTTGGCGTCTCCCGCCCATCGGGGAACGAGATGGAGGTGGAAGTGGCCGGGCACTCCTGCTCCCGCGATCCGGCCGATGTTCGCACCCATGTTGTAGCCGTCCGGATGCATCGTCTCGTCGATCGCCCGCATCGCCCTGTCCAGCAGCCGCCACATCTCTGCCTGCTCTTCGGCGGTGAGGTCGGTCGGACGGTCGGCATGCCGATAGGGGGCGACCATGACGTGCCCGGTCGTGTAGGGGTACCGGTTCAGCGCCGCAAACGACTCCGCTCCCCGGTCAAGGATCAGTGCGTCTCGGTCGGATCCGTCCGGCAGCCGGCAGAACAGGCAGCCTTCCGGATCGTCCGGCGAGGAAACGTACTCGCTTCGCCACCCTGCCCACAGCGTGTCCCATGGCATGGCAGCAAGGCTACCGGTTTTGGGTTCTCGGTTTTCGGTTGTGGGTAAGAAACGCGGCCGGCGTGAATCAAGGCACAATCGTACTTCTCTCCGTCGGTGCCTGGCTGCCGGTGGACCTGAACCGATGACCTTCAACCGAAGACGACAGCGAGCGGGCGTCCCGTCCCCGGTCTCCAGCTACCAATCGGAGCCGACAGCAGACAACCAGTGGATGGCCCGACCTGTGAGCTGTGACCTGTGAGCTGTTAGCTTCGGGCGAGCGCAGCAAGCCCGGGTGACGGAACCGGTAGACGTGGTGGACTTAAACTCCGCTGCCCCGTTCGGGGCGTGTGGGTTCGACTCCCACCCCGGGCACGTGATCGACAGATACGAACGGGCGGCGCGGAGGTATGACCGGTTCATCGGGCCTCTCGTCGCCGGAGTCCGCGAAACGGCGCTGGGGATGTACCCGCCGTGGAAGGGCATGCGTGTGCTGGATGTCGGGTGCGGAACCGGGGCCCAGCTTTCCGCCTACGCGGATGCCGGTTGTCGGGTGTCGTGTGTCGATCTCTCACCTGGCATGCTCGGCGTGGCCCGTCGCAGGCTCGGGCCGGAGGCTGACGTTCGAGAGGCGAGCGGGACGAAGATCCCGTTCGCCGACGACACGTTTGATCTCTCCACCATCTCGTTTGTCCTTCACGAGGTTCCCTCAGATGATCGGGAGGTGATCCTCTGCGAGATGCAGCGGGTGGTGCGCCCCGGTGGAGGGATACTCGTGATCGACTTCCTTCCGGGTCCATACCGGGGGTTCAGCGGACTGCTCATACGGGGAGGCGTCGTCGTCATCGAGGTTGGGGCCGGGCGTGACCACTGGTGCAACCACCGTGACTTCCTGCGCCGCGGCGGTCTGGACTCGCTCGCCGATGCGCGGGGACTGTTCATCCGGGGAAGGCGCGTTAGCGCAGGGGGGACGCTCGGGGTGACCCTGCTCGGCGCGTGACGCCTACTCTCTGAGTCGGGGGTTGAGCGTGTAGGTCCCGCTCATCGATGCCGTGTCGAGCACATGGCCCTCGACCGCCGTGCGAACGTCGGTGCCGGTGAACCCGCCGTCGACGTCGAGGCGTTCGACGTCCAGTGCGTACAACGTGAAAACGTATTGGTGAACGAGTGAGTCGTTCCATGGAGGGCACGGTCCGTCGTAGCCGTAGTACTCGCCGTCCATGTCCGGATCGCCTGCGAACCACCCGGTGTAGTCATTGAGCCCGTGTCTCCCGAACGGCGCCTCCGGCACCTTGCCTCTCGGGACGACCCCGTCGGAACAGGACCCCTCGTCGATGCCACCCATGGCCGGGTCGAGATCTACCAGTACCCAGTGGAAGAAGTCCGTTCGAGGGAGTTCGGGAGGTACTTCTCGGCCAACCTGGTTGACGGTGTCGGGCATGGTTGGCGCGACGGGATCGTGGCAGACGATTGCGACCGAGCGTGTTCCTTCGGGCAGCTCAAACCACCGCACCTCGGGGTTGCGGTTCGGTGCGAACGTGGCGTGCGTATCCGGGTCGGGAACACAGAACGCATAAGTTCCAGAAATCGGTGTGTCGTGTTGGAAACTCGAGCTGCTCACTCGCATGGTGCACCTCCTGCTTCGAGGCTAGCGTCGGAGCTCTCCGCGGTCTCGGGCGAAGCTAGACATGATCGAGCACGGGCTCGAGCGGTCGGGGGACGGAGGTCGAGATCCAGAGATGCCACGAGCGCGTTTCCGTAGCGGGCTTTTCTCCCTGCCCGGGTGCCCATGAAACGTCCGAGCTGCTGTTCGATGCTTCGGTCTCGTTGAGCGGGCTGCCCCTGGAACACCCGGAACGAGTGAAGCTCGCCCTCCTTGTTCACGACCTGCTGTGCCATGCCGACGCCGATCGAGCGGATCAGTTCGTCTTCCAGATCTTCGATACAGACGAAGAACCCCATCGACTCCATGTCCGCCCTGGTGAGATCGGACCCGAAGCCTGGTTCGAGTCCGCGGCGGAACGCGCCTTCTTCGCCGACGTCGCAGAGACCCGCCAACCTGAGATCGAACCCCTGTGGCCCGAGCGGCCGCAGGTAGTGGCCGGCGTTGGTCGCGCCGCCGATGGGCAGGATCGTCATGCCGGAGGTGACGCCCATCATTCCTTCGAGTGCGGCCAAGATCAGGCTACGCGCCTGCTGAGACCACCCTACGATCCCGCCAAAGCTTGATTCCTTCGACGATGACGAAGATCGGGAGCGCCACGGCAAGCATGAGGAGCCAGTCGGAGAACTTCAAAGGAACGGTGTGCAGGACCTTCTGGAGGAACGGAACGTACACCGCCGCCACCTGGGCACCAATCGTCAACGTCCAGGCAGCGAGCACCCACGGATTGGTCCAGAAACCGATGCGGTGCAACGGGCGTCGAAGCGATCGGAAGTTGAACACGTTCATCTTCTCCAACAGGATGATGCCTGTGAAGGCGACTGTCTGCGCTGTCGCGACCGCCTCGGCGCCGGTGCCGAGAACCGCGAGGTAGTGGTGGAACAGCCACAAGGTCCCGAGGCCGATGTAGCCGCCGAGCCCGAGGAGCAGTGCAGCTCCGTAGCGATCGAGGATCGGTTGGCGGGCCCCCCTCGGTGGGCGTTCCATCAAGTCGTCCGAGCCGGGTTCGAGCCCGAGAGCGACCGCGGTCATTCCGTCGGTCACGAGATTCATCCACAAGATCTGTACTGGTAGCAGGATGAGCGGGCCACGGAGGAGGATGTTGATGAACACGGCGACCACCTCACCGGTGTTCGAAGACAGCAGATAGCGGACGAACTTCTGGATGTTCTCGTACTGTCGACGGCCCTCCTCGACGGCCCCGACGATCGACGCGAAGTTGTCATCGGTCAGCACCATGTCGGAGGCGGCCTTGGCCACATCGGTACCACGCATGCCCATCGCAACGCCGATATCGGCCTTCTTCAGCGCAGGGGCGTCGTTCACCCCGTCGCCGGTCATCGCGACGATGTGTCCTTGGTTCTGGAGGTGGGTCACGATGCGAAGCTTGTGCTCCGGCGTCGTCCTCGCGAAAAGGATGTCATGCGTCAGCAACTCGTCGAGCTCGGTGTCATCCATCGCCTCGAGTTCTATTCCGGTGACGGCTCGCTCGACAGGCATGCCGACGTGCCGGCCGATGGCGAGCGCGGTCTCCGCTGCGTCGCCCGTGATCATGATCGGGCGCACACCAGCGCGGCGGGCAAGGGTGATCGCGTGGGGCACCTCCGGACGCGGCGGATCGACAATTCCAACGCAGCCCAGCAGGGTCAGTTCGACTTCCACCTCGTCCTCGTTCAGCTCGACGTGAGGAGGAAGCCGCCTGCGGGCCAGAGCGAGGATCCGCAGGCCTTGCTCGGCCAGAGACCGGTAGGCGCGTTCGAACGCCGAGCGGTCCGCGTCGGTGAGGGGCCGGGTGTCGGGGCCGTCGAGGATTGTCGTAGCTCTGCCAAGGATGACTTCGGGTGCTCCCTTGATGAACGCGACCGGTCCCTCTGGCCGTTGCGCAATGACCGTCATTCGTTTGCGGGTGGAGTTGAACGAGAACTCGGTGATTCCGGTCGTATCGGTGTATATCCCTGCTTTCGACGCGGCCACCACCAACGCTGCTTCGGTCGGCTCGCCGAGGGCACGCCATCCCAACTCGGTTCTTGTGAGGCTCGCGTGGTTGCAGACGAGACCGGCTTCGAGCAGTGAGCGTATATCGTGTCGCTGTTCCGGATCGACGGACACGCCGTTTGCGACGAATGTGCCCTTCGGCTCGTATCCCACGCCGGTGACTTCGACTGCGCCTGTTGGGAGCCAGATCCGGGTGACCGTCATCTCGTTCTGGGTCAGGGTGCCTGTTTTGTCGGTGCAGATGACAGTTGCCGAGCCGAGCGCCTCGGCCGCCTGAAGTCGGCGAAGGAGCGCGTGGCGCTGAACCATTGCTCGAATGCCGAGTGCCAGGGTGATGGTGACGACGGCGGGGAGCCCTTCCGGGACCACCGCGACGGCGAGCGATACGCCGGTGAGGAACATCTCGAGCGGCGGTTTGCCGAGGATGAGCCCGACAAGGGCGACCCCTGCCGAGATGGCGATCGAGATCAGGCCGAGTTGACGACCTAGCACGGCGAGTTTGCGTTGGAGCGGTGTGGGTTCTTGTCCGAGGCTCTGGGTCAGCTCCGCGATCTTGCCGAACTCGGTGGCCATACCCGTCGCCGCCACGATTCCGCGAGCACGCCCGTTGGTGATACTCGTGCCCATCCACGCCATCGACGACCGCTCCGCGAGGTGGGAGTCTGGTTCGACAGGCTCTCCACTCTTGGACACAGACTCGGACTCGCCGGTCAGCGCCGACTCGTCGATCTTGAGACCGACGCTCTCGACGATGCGAACGTCGGCTGGTACCTGGTCACCGATCTCGAGGACGACGACGTCGCCGGGCACGAGATCGACTCGTTCGATCTCCGACTGCTGTCCGTCGCGTACGACGGTGCAGGTCGGTGACAGCATGCTCCGGAGCGCTTCGAGCGCCTGTTCGGCCTTCCACTCCTGAACGAATCCCAATGCGCCGTTGAGTACGACGATCACCAAGATCGTGACGGCATCCACGATCTCGCCCACGGCGAAGGAAACGGCAGCTGCGGCGAGGAGGATGAGGATGAGCACGTCGGTGAACTGGCGTGCGAGCACGTCATACCAGCGGGCAGCGTGTACTTCCTGGATGCGGTTCGGACCGGAACGTTCGAGACGGGTGGCCGCCTCTTCGCTCGTGAGGCCGGTGGCGGGCGACGTGTCGAGCCGGTGGATGACCTCGCGCGTGCCGAGGGAATGCCAGGCGGGTGTGTCGGAGTTCATTGTGAGGGTGCAGCCTACAGGTCTCACCACAGGGGTCCGCCTATGATGATCGCCAGATGCCCGACCGCGAACAGGGAATCAAGAGGGACGTCGACGAGGTCAAATTCCTCATCCACGATCTCAGGGTTGAGCGGTTCATCGATGAGGTCATCCACTTTCACGTCGCACTCGATACCGATCTCGAGCTCTACGCGATCACCGATCTGGATTTGCCTACGGGAGATGACCTGCTTGCGCTTCGTGCTCGGGCGGCCGAGCTTCGGGCAGTGTTCAACGAGTACGAGGACTCGGTTCGCGGGTTCGCCGATCCGGATCGAATCCTCGAACTGGGGAACCTGTACATCAAGTCCATCCACGACTTGTGCGAGCTGATCCTGCACCCCCTCTGGGTCCACATCGAAGAGGCAATGGCGCGTCTTCCCGATCAGTCGAGAACCGTGCAGTCGAAGAACCACTACCGGAACACGATCCGCTGGCTATGCGGTGTGTACTACAGGATCGAGCACTTCTGGGCGGAGCAGCGACTGGAGGACGTGTCCGAGATGTTCGATGTCGCAGGCGACATCGAGGACTACGTTCGCAACGTCGTCTACGGGTACGTGACAGAGAAGAGCTCAGGTCGGGTGGAGCTGGAGGTCGGACTGCTCCAGCCAGCCGTGGTCGATGGCAACCGATTTCGCTTCCGCCGCATGTACTTCAACCTGGTGATGAATTCGGTCGACGCGATGGCGGACAAGAACCTCGGGGTGATCCGGATCGAGGAACTCACCAACGGCGGTGAAGTCATCTTGACGGTAAGCGACGACGGGTCTGGGATGACCCCTGAGAAGATGACGCAGCTGCTGACCGACAGGGAGACGCTGGACGGTGAGCTGCATTCGCTCGGGTTCGTGTTCGTGCGCCAGACCGTCGCCGATTTCGGGGGGACCCTCACGATCGACAGCGAGTTGGGAAAGGGGACCACGATCACCGTTCACTTCCCGTATCTCGAAGGTGTGACGCCACCGCCCCGCCGGGGTTCACTCTGCAAGGAGTACGACGTTGCTCCCGTCGAGAGGCGGGCCACGCTGAAGCCGCTCTCTCCGCAAGACTCGGAAGGGACCTGCGGCTTCGATGTCTACAGCGACTACCGAAGATCGACGTCCGACTATCCCGGATGCATCTTCGCGATCGGAGTCGCCGAGGACGGCCGTCTCGAGATGTTCTCCCACAAGCCGTACGAACGGTTGTGGAACATGGGGCACGAGGATCTCTCTCCGATGTTCTTCGCTGCAACGGTGCGGGGGCGGCTCGAAGAGAACGAGCAGCACGAGCCGGTGGTCATCCTCAAGGGCCCGCAGAGCATGTCGGAGTATTTCGAGTTCAAAGAGATCCCGTCTGAGCTCCGGAGTGAGCAGCGATTCGTGAGGATGGTCCACGACGAGCTGGTCAGGATCGCTCGGAGGTTGGTCGGGACGGGTCTTCCTGAGACATTCGAGGTGCAGGTGGCGAGTCTCGAACGGTTCGTACCGGAATTGAACGAGTCCGAGCCTTTCGCACTCGGAGTCCTTGCAGGATGTCCACTCTCTACCGAGAGCTGAGGCTCGCCCAGGGCCGTTCTCAGTTGTCGGTTCTCGGTCATCGGTAGAACTCTCGCCCAGTGGTGCAGAACCGCCGGTGGTCGCGTACTGGAAACTGACAACCGAAAACCTAGACCGGCGAAGCCGGTCTAGAAGAGATGTCGGTACTGCTCGAGGGATTCCGGGTTGATGAGCGCGTCGGCGTTGGACACCGGTTCGCCCGCAAGTGACTTCCGGACCGCCTTCTCCACCTTCTTGCCGCTCAGCGTGTAGGGGATGGAATCGACCTGGAAGACGTGTCGGGGAACGTGGCGGGGGGACGTTTCCGATCTGATCCGGTGCTTGATCGCGTCCCTGAGGGCGTCGTCGAGTCGATGTCCCGTTGCGAGCTTCACGCACAGAACGACCTCGACGTTGTCGGCGGTTTGGTGGCCGACGACGATCGAGTCTTCGATCTCCGGCATCGTCTCGATCGCACGGTAGATCTCTGCGGTTCCGATCCGCACACCGGACGGGTTGAGCGTGGTGTCCGACCGGCCGTAGATGATGACGCCACCCTCGGGCCGGATCTCGATGAAGTCGCCGTGCGTCCACACGCCGGGGTACTGCTCGAAGTAGGCCTTGCGATAGCGTTCGCCGGTCGGATCGTTCCAGAATGACACCGGCATCGACGGGAATGGCTTCGTGCAGACCAGCTCACCTTTGCGGCCTACGTGGGCGACACCGTCGTCGTCCCACGACTCTACTGCCATGCCGAGCGCCCGCGCCTGAAGCTGTCCACGCCGGACCGGCAGGATCGGGACCCCGAGAGCGAAGCATCCGATGATGTCGGTGCCGCCGGAGATCGATGCGAGTTGGATGTCTCGTTTGACGTTCTCGTACACCCAGTCGAACTGCTCCGGGTTGAGTGGCATGCCCGTCGAACCAAGCCAACGCATCGCCGAGAGATCGACGTTCTGGGCTGGGATGACCCCTGCGTTGGCGTTCGCGGACAGGAACTTCGGGCTCGTTCCGAAGTGAGTGATGCCCGCTTCCTCCGCGAGGCGCCAAAGCACACGAAGGTCGGGATGAGCAGGGCTTCCGTCGTAGACGACGATCGTCGCACGAGAAGCGAGCGCGGTAACGAGCCAGTTCCACATCATCCACCCGCACGTGCTGAACCAGAAGACGACGTCTCCCGGGCGAACGTCTGAGTGGAGCTGATGCTCCGAGAGGTGTTTCAGGAGCGTTCCGCCGGAACCGTGAACGATGCTCTTCGGGGGACCGGTGGTTCCTGAGGAGTACATGATGAACAGGGGGTGGTCGAAGGGGAGTTGCGCGAATCGGGGCTCCGCTGCCGAGCCGGCCTCGAGATCGGACCACGAGATCGTCGGAACGCCGTCGAGGTGCCATGGCGCTCCGACGAAGTCGACGAGGATCAGACTTCGTAGGTCTGAGAGCGCCCCAGTCACCGATCGCACGGTGTCCTCGAGGACGTGCGCCCGGCCGTTGTAGCGGTACCCGTCCGCAGCGATCAACACCTTCGGTCGGATCTGGCTGAACCGGTCGATCACCCCGAGTGGACCGAAGTCCGGCGAACACGACGACCAGATCGCCCCGATCGCAGCGGTCGCGAGCATCCCGATGACGGCGAACGAGGAGTTCGGAATCAGGGCCGCGACTCTGTCTCCTGCCTCCACGCCCAGGGCGACGAGACCGGCCTGCACGCGAGCTACCCGGCGGGCGAGTTCGGCCCACGTGATTCGCTCGGTGGGCCGTCCTTCACCTGCGGCGATGACCGCAATCCCGTCGTCTCGCCGTTGCAGCAGGTTCTCTGCGTAGTTGAGAAGAGCGTCGGGAAACCATTCGGTTCCAGGCATCGCTTCGACACCAATCGGGACCGACGCCGGCCGGGATGCGACCACGCCGGCAAACTGCCAGACGGATTGCCAGAACTCCGAGCGATGGTCGATCGACCAGTGCCAGAGTTCGTCGTATGAAGCCGGTCGTGTTGAGAGCTGCGACATGAATCGATGTAGCAGACTGGACTCGGGGTCGGATGGGGTCCACACGACATCGTCCATGGACCGCATGGTACCGCCCGCCCTGTGGGCGGTCTTCAGTTGTCGGTCCTCGGTTCTCGGTAAGAAACTCGCCGTGCTGTCCCTCACGGTGTTCGGCCGCGTTCATACCGACGACTGACAACCGAAAACGGATGACCGATGAGAACGTCTACGTTCTCATCGCTCGCTCGATCATCCCTTCGAGATAGCTGGTGGCGGCGGCGTGGCCTCTCATGGCCTCGGTGAACGTGTAGTTGAGAACCCGAACGACCCAGAGCCGGAACAGCAGCTCGTGCCAGTCGGCATCGTCGGCGTCGTAGTGGGTGAGGAGCCGGAGGAAAGTCTCGTACCAGGTGTCCTCGTCCATGAAACCGACTGACGGGTAGTCCCGGAGCGCGCCCATTCCCGACTGAACCTCGCGAGGGAACAGGCCCAGGAGTTGCATCTGACGTTCGGTCCAACCGAGCCGAAGAAGGCCGATCGTGTCATCGACCGAGTACCCGACGGCCGACGCGACCCCTCCGACAGGCGGGGTCGGGGGAGTCGCCTGGTGGGGTGTGCCCGTCGGTACGGTTTCGCCGGCGAGCGACTGAAGTGCCCCGAAGCACTCGTTGAGCATCGTGGACAATTCGCGAAGGCTGCCGTACAGGCGATGCCGTTTGCCTTCGGGGATGAAGGTCTCGTGGAGGCTGAGCCCGGCCTGAACCACGGCAAAGGTGTACAGCGTATCGATTCCCCAATCGCTGCGGTCGATGACGCGCGGATCGGTCGCGAGTGTCTCGGCCGACGCTCTCTTGAGCAGCAGTTCCCCTCCCAGCGGCTGTCCGATCGTGGGGAGCTCGGTGTCGGGCCAGAGTACGGCGAAACCGAAACGGGTGATCATCCATGTGATCATCGCGTCCGTCGAGGCCCTTGGAAACGAGTGCCGGACGACATCGACGCCCGTGTCTGCGGCCGCCTCGGCACGGTCAATCCAGGTCGAGTCGAAGTTGGTGATGTCGGCGTCGTAGAAGTGGATCCGGTCCGACTCGGTGTGATCCAGGAAGTGCAGCAGAGCCGTGTTCATAGCGTCGCCCTTGCCCGGGCGCTTCGAGCCGAGCCTCTGCTGCGTCATGACAATGATGTCGGGAGACTGGATCGCTTCGAGTTCCTCGAACGTTGCGTTGCGTTTCGATCCGACACACAGCACCCGGTCGACTTTCGGGTGACTTGCTGCCGTTTCGACGTTTGCTACCACGGTCGACGCGGGCTCGTCGGTGAAGGGGATCGCGATCACACTCATGTGGGCACGATACCGTTCCGCCCGAGGGTGCCATCGATCGTGCCAGAATCGAGGGTACAAGGAGGGTGAATGGCCGAGTATCCCACCGAATTCGTCGTCGACGCCGTGCTGAGAGACGGCGGCGTCGTCCGTGTCAGACCAATCGTGCCAGACGATCGAGAACGCCTCTATGAGCTGTTTCAGGGGATGGGGCAGAGGTCACGCTACTTCCGCTTCTTCCAGGAGAAAGACGATCTTTCGTCAACCGAGCTCGACTACTTCACCAACGTCGACTACGAGAACCGTATGGCATTCGCCGTCCTTCTCGAGGGCAAGATGATCGGCGTCGGGAGGTATGACCGCGATCAAGACGAACCCGACCAAGCCGAGGTTGCGTTCGCCGTCGTCGATGCCCACCAGAACCGGGGGATCGGAACACAGCTGTTGCAGCTGATGACCGCGTACGCCCGTACCCATGGCATTCGCGGGTTCAAAGCCCTTGTGCTCCCCGACAACGTACAGATGATCCGGATGTTTCGACACTCCGGCTACAAGATCGAGCGGACGATGGAGGAGGGCGTCTACAGCGTCGCCTTCCCCGTAGCGCAGTCGGAGGGAACGAGGGCGGCTGAGCAGGAACGCGAACGACGGGCCATCGCCACCTCACTGAACCCGATCTTCTACCCGCGGTCGATTGCCGTGATCGGTGCGAGCCGCAACTCCGAGTCGATCGGTGGACGCCTGTTCCACAACCTGATCCAGGGTCGGTTCTCGGGTCCCATCTACCCGGTGAACCCGGCCGCAGCCTACGTGCACTCCGTTCGTGCCTACAAGACTGTCTCTGAGATTCCGGACCCGATCGACCTGGCGTTCATCGTGGTGCCGGCGCCGCTGGTGATCCCAGCCGTGAAGGATTGCGCCGAGAAGGGTGTCAAGGGTGTCGTCGTGATCTCGGCGGGGTTTTCCGAGATCGGGCCCGAAGGTGCGGCCCTCGAACGTGAGCTCGTCGAAACGGTTCGAGCTGCGGGCATGCGCATGGTCGGTCCGAACTGCATGGGAGTTCTCAATACGGACCCGAGGATTGTCGTCGATGGGCAGTTTTCGCCGTTCTTCCCAACGCCAGGCAACGTGGCCATGTCAAGTCAGTCCGGCGCTTTGGGGATCGCGATCCTCGACTACGCCAACCGAAACGCGATCGGGATCTCTTCGTTCGTATCTGTGGGCAACAAGGCCGACATCTCCGGAAACGACCTGCTCCTGTACTGGGAGGGTGATCCCAACACTGACGTCATCGTGCTGTACCTCGAGTCGTTCGGCAATCCTCGACGGTTCGGTCGGCTCG
This sequence comes from uncultured Acidimicrobiia bacterium, assembly GCA_964594235.1. GTDB lineage: Bacteria > Actinomycetota > Acidimicrobiia > Spongiisociales > UBA4744 > CAYLHS01. Next base: position 31,991 of record CAZQMF010000005.1, on the reverse strand, counting down.
CGCGGCGCATCGCTCGCAAAAAGCCGATCGTCGCCGTGAAATCGGGACGAACGAAAGCAGGGACGAGGGCCGCAAGCAGCCACACCGGCGCACTTGCGTCGGTCGACGTTGCGGTCGACGCCCTCTTCCACCAGGCGGGCGTGATCCGGACGGCGACCTTGGAGGAGCTGTTCGACGTTGCGGTGCTTCTCGCGAGCCAGCCGATTCCGAAGGGCAAGCGAGTGGGGATCCTCACAAACGCCGGGGGACCGGGCATCCTTGCCGCGGACGCCCTCGAGTCGCACGGTTTGGAGGTGCCCGAGTTCTCAGCGACCCTCAGGGCCGCACTCGCCGAAGGGCTTTCCGCCGAAGCGTCGACGAGGAACCCCGTCGACATGATCGCCTCGGCGGGACCGGAGGAGTACCGACATGAGATCGAGACCATGCTCGCCTCGGACGAGATCGACGCGCTCATCGTGAGCTACATCCCGACGACACCGGGTGCCGAGCGGGTGATCGCGGAAGTCATTCGGGACACCGCGGCCGGCTACAAGGGTGACAAGACGCTCCTTTCGGTCTTCATGTCTGCGGGCAATGCAGCCGAACTGCTCTCGGACGACCGGGTCAAGATCCCCAGCTACAGGTTCCCCGAGGCGGCGGCGGTTGCTCTTTCCAGGGTGGTTCGCCACGGGGAGTGGCTCGCCAAGCCCGAAGGGACCGTCCCTGTCTTCGACGACGTCAAACCCGAGGCCGCACGCGAGGTAGCACAGAAGGCGCTCGAGCGGCTGGGTGGCTCCGGCGGCTGGCTCGAGCCGGACGAAGTCGGTGAGATCTTGAGCGAGTTCGGCCTGTGCCTCCCGGCCTCGACAACGGTGTCTGATGCCTCCGGCGCCGTCGAGTTCGCGAAGAAGCTCGGCCGTCCCGTTGCGATGAAGCTGGTGTCGCCCTCCGCGCTCCACAAGTCGGACGTCGGCGGCGTCGCTCTGCATGTCGAAGGGGACAAGGAGGTCCGTGAGACGTTCAAACGGCTGATGAGTCTCACCAACGATGCGACCGGCGTGATGGTGCAGGAGATGATCGAAGGCGGACTGGAGGTGCTCGTCGGCATGACCGAGGATCCGGCATTCGGTCCACTCATCGTCTTCGGTATGGGTGGAGTGCTTGTGGAGCTCGTCGGCGATGTCGCGTTTCGCCTGAACCCCGTTACGGATCTCGAAGCTGCGGAGATGGTGCGATCGATCAAGTCGGCCAAGCTCCTGGACGGGTACCGATCGACACCGCCCGCGGACGTTGCGGCCCTCGAACAGGTGATCCTGCGGGTTTCGGCACTCGCCGAAGCGGTTCCGGAGATCTCCGAGATGGACCTCAACCCCGTCAAGGTGCTCGCACCCGGTGAAGGAGTGTCGCTGGTCGACGCGAGGATCCGCGTCAATCCGGTCGAGTCGGGATGGACGCCCGAACTGATCGACCTGCCCGGTCTCACGAACCCGGTCAAGTGAATCGGTCGTGACCGACCGGAGGATCCGGACGGGGCTCGGACTGAGCTCTTTCGTCATCGTGGCGATGCTCGGGCTGTCACTGTGGGCCTCCGGGAGGCTTCCGTCCGGGAGTCGTCTTCCGGTGCGGTTCGGCGAGATGGGTGGCGGATCCGCAACGAGGTTCCAGATCCTCTATCTCGTGCCCCTGATAGGGCTCGGGGCGGCCGCGCTGTTCGCTGTGCTTCCCAGGTTCGAGTCGACCCGCGTTGGGCTGATGGGCAAGACGTATGTTGCCATGTGGACCGTGCTGATGCTGCTGCTCGGCTCGGTCCATGCGGTAGTGCTGTTCTCGGCGCTCGGACGCCAAGTGAACACGACCACGATCGTGTTGGTGCTGGTCGGTGTCCTGTTCATCGTCGTGGGCGTGTTCCTTCCCGGGCTGAAACGGAACACGTCGATGGGGATTCGCACTCCCTGGACGATGGCGAGCGACCTGGCGTGGTCTCGAACGCACCGTCTCGCGGGGCGTCTGTTCGTCGCGCTCGGCGTCGCGTTGATGCTCGGGGTGTTCGTCGACGACACTTCGATCATGCTGTGGGTCGTGATCGCGGGTTCGATCGGGACGTTCTTCGCATCCCTGATCTACTCGTATGTCGTGTGGCGAGTGGAGCAGCGCGGCGCCCGTTGACCTCAGACGGGAGTTCCGGAGTATGAAACCAACGCCTTCATGTAGTTGGCGCGGGAGAACGCCTCCGGGTTCGGAGCGGCCTCCTCGCTGAGCGATCCCTTTGCCTGCTCGACCGACGCGTACTCGTTGTCTTCGAACCACGTGCGGAACCCTTCGAGCAGCGTCGTCAGGTACTCGGGTCCATGTCTGAGCAGAGCCGACGTCGTCATCGCCACATCCGCACCGGCCAGCACCGCCTTGATGGCGTCTGCTGCCGAGTGCACACCACTCGACAAGGCGAGGGACGTGTGCACCTTGCCTCGGATGAGCGCGACCCAGCGCAGCGGGAGACGCAGCTCCGATGGATCGGACAGCTTCAACGCCGGAGTGACTTCGAGGTTCTCGAGGTCGATGTCGGGCATCAGATAGCGATTGAAGAGCACGACACCGTCGGCGCCGGCGGCGACGATGTTGCCCACCATGTTGACCACCGAGCTGAAGTACGGCCCGATCTTCACCGTCATCGGAATCGTGATCGATTCCCGGCACGCCCTGACGAGGCTCAGATAGCGTTCCTCGACGGCAGCACCTGAGTCGTTCGGGTCTGCGGGCACGTAGTACACATTGAGTTCGAGCGCATCGGCGCCCGCCTCTTGGATACGCTTCGCGTACGTGAGCCATCCACTCGCCGATGAACCATTGAGGCTCGCGATGACGGGGATGTCGAGCGTTGCTTTGGCGTCCTCGATCAGTTTCAGATAGCTGCCGGGACCCGTGTTGTAGTCCCGCATCTCGGGGAAGTAGCCGAAGGTTGCCTCGGCGAAGCTCTCGGAAGCGAACTCGGCGAGGCGTTGCATCTCCTCTTCCTCGTGGGTGATCTGCTCTTCGAACAGTGAAGGGAGCACGACGGCCGGCGCACCGGCGTCCTGAAGGCGCTTCAGCACGTCGAGCTTCCCGGTGATCGGGGATGCAGAAGGAACGATTGGATGTGCGAGCTTCAGGCCGAGGTAGGTGGTGGTCAGATCGACGCTCATACGCCTGCCTCCTCTTCTTCGAGAAAGTCTCTCTCGATGTCGGATGTCTGCTCGTAGTAGGACCAGCGTGCGTCGATCATCGCTTGCGCGTCCTCGTGGAGCTTCTTCGACCGTTCCGGGTCGGTGCGCTTCAGCATCGCAAACCGAGCTTCTTTGTCGGCGAACTCCTCGAACGTGATCGAGGGTTTCTTGCTGTCCAGCTTGAACGGGTGACGGTTCTCCCTGCGGGGATCGAACCGGAAGAGCGGCCAGAACCCACTGTTCACCGCCTCCGTCTGATGGGACATGCCGGTTTCCATGTCGATGCCGTGTGCGATGCACTGGCTGTAGGCGATGATCAGCGAGGGTCCGTCGTACGATTCTGCCTCCTGGAACGCCTTGACCGCCTGTATGTTGTTCGCCGCAACGGCGATCTGGGCGACATAGATGTTGCCGTACTGCATAGCGATCATGCCGAGGTCCTTCTTGGGGACCCCCTTTCCCGACGCCGCGAACTTGGCGACCGCACCGAGCGGGGTGGCCTTCGACGCCTGTCCACCGGTGTTGGAGTACACCTCGGTGTCGAGCACGAGCACGTTGACGTTCCGACCGGACGCAAGAACGTGGTCCAGACCTCCGAACCCGATGTCGTAGGCCCAACCGTCACCGCCGACGATCCACACGCTCTGGGTGACGAGCGAATCGACGATCGAGAGAAGAGTCCTGGCGTCCTCCGAGTCCATGGTCGCCAGCTTCTCTTTCAGTTGGGAGACCCGAACCCGTTGAGCCGCGATGCCGGCTTCGTCGGACTGGTCGGCGTCGAGCAGCCCGTGTGCGAGTTCGAGCCCGATCTCCTTCGTGAGTGTCTTGACCAGCAACCTGGCTTGGGAGGTCTCGGCATCGAATGCGAGTCGCATGCCCATGCCGTACTCGGCGTTGTCCTCGAACAACGAGTTCGCCCAGGCGGGGCCACGCCCGTCGGCGTTCTGTGAGTACGGGGTAGTCGGCAGGTTGCCGCCGTAGATCGACGAGCAACCGGTCGCGTTGGCGATGACCGTCCGATCCCCGAACATCTGGGTGAGCAGCTTGATGTAGGGGGTCTCGCCGCACCCGGCGCATGCTCCGGAGAACTCGAACAGCGGCTGGAGCATCTGCGATCCCTTCACCGTATCCGTCTTCACCTTCGTCCTGTCCATCTCCGGGATCGAAAGGAAGAAGTCGAAGTTCACCTTCTCTTCGTCCACGTGGTCGAGATGCGGCCGCATGTTGATCGACTTGTGCCTGACGATCTCCTTGGACTTGGCGGGGCAGATGTCGACGCATACACCGCAGCCGGTGCAGTCCTCAGGTGCCACCTGGATGGTCATGACCATTCCGGGCATTTCGCGACTGCGCCACTCCTTGGACTTGAAGGTCGTAGGGGCGTCCTCGAGGAACGCAGGGTCGTACACTTTCATCCTGATCGCAGCGTGTGGGCACACCAGCGCGCACTTGGCGCAATCGATACAGATGTCGGCATCCCAGATCGGGATCTCTTCAGCGATGTTGCGCTTCTCCCACTTGGTCGTGGCAGTCGGGAACGTGCCATCTACGGGCATGGCGCTCACCGGCAGCAGGTCTCCCTTGCCCTCCAGCATGAGCGACGTGACCCGCTGGACGAAGTCTGGTGCTTGCTCCGGAACGGGCCGGCGCATGTGAATCGTCGATGTCGACTCCGAAGGCACCTCCACCGGGTGCAGCGCGGCCAACGCACCGTCGACCGCCGCGTAGTTCTTCTCGAGGACCGATTCTCCGAACTTGCCGTAGGTCTTGTCGATGGCGTCTTTGATCTCGGTGATCGCCTGCTCGCGTGGCAGGATGCCGCTGAGCGCGAAGAAGCAGGTTTGCAGCACCGTGTTGATCCGTCCGGGCATGCCTGCATCGCGAGCCACCGAGTAGCCGTCGACGACGTAGAACTTGAGGTGCTTGTCGATGATCTGGCGTTGCACCTCCGCCGGGATGTTGTCCCACACCTCGTCGGGACCGTACGGGCTGTTCAGAAGGAATGTTGCTCCTTCGGCTGCGTGTTCCAGCACGTCCATCTTCTCCAGGAACACGAACTGGTGGCAGCCGACGAAGTTCGCCTTGTCGATCAAGTAGGTCGATTGGATCGGGTCCTCATCGAAGCGGAGGTGGGAGACCGTGACCGATCCCGCCTTGCGGGAGTCGTACACGAAGTAGCCCTGTGCGTTCAATGGCGTGTTCGTGCCGATGATCTTCACCGAGTTCTTCGATGCGCCGACCGTGCCGTCACTTCCGAGCCCGTAGAAGAGTGCCTTGACTCTACCCTTGGGCTCCGCATCGAAGCCTTCGACCGGTGTGAGGCTCGTACCGGTCACGTCGTCGACGATGCCAACGGTGAAGTGGTTCTTCGGTGTTTCGGACTGCATCTCTTCGAAGATGCCGGCCACCATCGCCGGGGTGAACTCTTTCGAAGACAATCCGTACCGGCCACCGACCACGGTCGGTAGTTCGCTCCACGCGACACGCCCGGCCGCTTTCGCCTCCGCCAGGCCGGCCAGGACATCGACGTACAACGGTTCGCCAAGCGCGCCGGGTTCCTTCGTCCGGTCGAGAACGGCGATCGTCTTCGTCGTGCCGGGGAGGGAAGCGATGAATGCCTCCGTCGAGAACGGCCGGTAGGCGCGTACCGCCACAACCCCCACCTTCTCACCGCTGGATGTAAGCGTGTCGACCGTCTCACGGACCGCGCCAACACCAGAGCCCATGAGGACGATCACCCGATCTGCGTCGGGTGCCCCGAAGTAGTCGAAGAGGTGATAGGAACGTCCCGTGAGTTCCGCGAACCTGTCCATCGCGTCCTGCAGGTGATCGGGCGCTGCGATGTAGTAGGGATTCGCCGCCTCTCGTGCCTGGAAGAACACGTCCGGATTCTGCGCAGAGCCCCGCAGGACAGGGTGTTCGGCGCTGAGACGACGCTCATGATGCGCTCTGATGGCGTCTCCGTCCATCATCGCGGCGATGATCTCGTCGGGGATCAGCTCGATCTTGTTGACTTCGTGTGAAGTCCTGAACCCGTCGAAGAAGTGCACGAGCGGAACCCGCGATGCAAGCGTGGCTGCCTGCGCGATCAGCGCGAAGTCGTGCACTTCCTGGATCGATGTGGACGCCAACAGGCCGAATCCGGTGCTGCGCGTCGCCATGACGTCGCTGTGGTCGCCGAAGATGGACAGGGCGTGGGTTGCGACCGACCGAGCAGCTACGTGGAACACCGTCGGCAGAAGCTCACCGGCGATCTTGAACATGTTCGGGATCATCAGGAGGAGGCCCTGCGACGCCGTGAAGGTCGTGGTGAGCGCCCCACCCTGCAGGGCGCCATGGACCGCGCCAGACGCACCCCCTTCACTCTGCATCTCGACGACTTCGGGAATCTCGCCCCAGATGTTCGTCTTCCCTTGCGCCGACCAGTCGTCGGCGTGTTCCCCCATCGGCGAAGACGGTGTAATCGGGTAGATGGCGATGACTTCGTTTGTCTTGTGGGCTATGTAGGCAGCTGCCTCATTGCCATCGAGTGTCGCAACCTCGTGCTCCACTTCTCGGCCTCCTCATTGATGCAGTTCTCTCGACCCCAGGTCAGGTCGAGTCCAGGCAAGGATAGCGGTCGGGTCGAACCGGTCGATATGCCCGAGTCCCCAAGGGGCGACTTTCACCGCTAGGCGAGGGTCATGAAGAGCTTCTCGAGCGCTGCCGTGTCCTCGACCTGCTGATCGTCGAGAATGCACCGGGTCAGGTTGGCTGCGAGCAGTTTGAAGCCGACCTTGTCGAGCGCTTTCGAGGCTGCCGCCACCTGCGTGATGATGTCGGTGCACTCGCGCCCATCTTCGATCATGCGAATGATGCCTGAAACCTGACCCTCGATGCGGCGCAGTCGAGGGAGAACCGCGTTCCGTGATTGCTCATCGAGCTGCATAAGTGTCCTTCTGCGAGGTGCCCCAATGATACTCCGTGGGGGTACCTCCCGAGCCGAGCTCCGCTCGCGGTTCTCGGTTGTCGGTTCTCAGTTTTCGGTAGGAGCCTCGCTTCGGCCGTTTTGGGCTATGGGTTTCCGACAAAACGGTTGTCGCTCGGCGGTCTCGTGGTTAATCAGGTCGCGTTCTCACCGAGAACTGACGACCCATGACCCATCACCGGCGGGGCGGAGCCCCGCCTAGAGAGGAAGCACCACCCGAACGGTGGTCCCCTCACCAACCTTGCTCTCCACGTCGGCCTCGCCCCCTGCCGTCTCGGCGCGGCTCCGGATGTTGTCGAGACCCATGCCGCGGGCGATCGATTCGATGTCGAAGCCCTTGCCCTTGTCGACGACCGTCAATACGAGCCGATCGATGCCTCGACTGACGGAGATACTCACCACGTCCGCTCCCGAGTGGCGCAACGCGTTGCTCACCGCTTCCCTCGTGATCTGGAGAACGTTGTCGACCAGTTCCGGAACGAGGTCGTCGACTGGACCGGTCACGCCGATGCCGATGCTTGCTTCGTAGGGAACGGCCAGGCGTCCGAGCAGCTCCGACAGCTCGTCCTTGAGATTGCGCGTGCCCAGGGTGGCCGGACGAAGATCGAAGATGAACCGTCGCAGCGCGGTGATCGAGTCGTCGAGATGCAGTGCGGCCTCCTCCAGGCTCGTGCGCATCTCGGGGTCGGAGAGGCGGGATGTGAGAGCCTGGAGGGACAGACCGACGGCGAAGAGGTCCTGGATGATGGAGTCGTGGAGGTCCCGAGCGATGCGCTGACGGTCCTCCAGGACGGCGGCCCTCCGAAGCCGCGCCTGCAGCCTGAGAGTCGAGATCGCCGACCCTGCGATGAGCGCGAGGGCCTGGATCAGCGTCTCATCCTGTTCTGTGAAGCCTCCTTGCGACGCTCCGAGATACAGGTTTCCGAATACGTCGCCGCCGATGCGGATCGAGACACCGAGAAAGCCGTCGAGCTGCGGATGATGCTTGGGAAAGCCGCTGGCACGAGGGTGGGATTGGGCATTCTCGAGCCGGATCGGGTTTGGCTGCCATGTAACCGCACCGAGCAGACCCCGACCCTTCGGAGGTGCACCGATCAGCTCAGCGATCTTCTCGGGCATGCCCTGATGGACGAACTGGATGAGCTGGCCGTTCTCGCTGACGACGCCGAGGGCGCCGTACGGTGCTCCCGTCAGGTCCATGGCAGTTGCCACCACCGTCTCCAGGACTGCGGTGAGTTCGGTCTGACCGGTGACACGTGCTGCCGCACCGATCAGGTCGGAGAGCCGCGAGGCGGGGATCATGGGCCGCGTCATTGTCGATCAGGCTAGTGCCAGGGCGGGCGGAGCCCGCCCCGTCTTGGGTTCTCGGTTGTCGGTTGTGGGTAGGAGCGCGATCCCGGAGACCACGAGTCCACGGGACAGCGACGGTCTCATCGAAGACCGAGAACCATGAACTCAGAAGGGCGAGCGAAGGGATCCCTCTTACCGAGAACCCAAGACCGAGAACCCAAGACCGCCCGACCCGGTAGCCTGAAAAGGTAAGGAGGACATGTGCGGATTCTGATCGTCGATGACCACGAGATCGTGAGAAAGGGTCTGGTGACGCTGCTCGGCGGAGAGGACGGCCTCGAGGTCGTCGGCGAGGCGGGCACCGTCGAATCGGCCATTCGCCGTGTGGGGTACGACCGGCCGGAAGTGGTCGTCATGGATGTGCGTTTGCCAGACGGGACCGGCATCGAGGCGTGCAGAGAGATCCGTTCACGCTGGCCGGACGTGCGCGTGCTGATGCTGACGTCATTCGCCGACGAAGAGGCTCTGTTCGCGTCGATCATGGCCGGTGCGTCGGGCTACGTCCTCAAGCGCGTCGATGCTCGCCAGCTGATCGACAGCATCCGCCGAGTCGGCGCCGGCGAGTCGCTCCTCGACCCGACGATGACCGAACATGTCTTCCGTCGGATCCGTGGCGACGAACCAACCGATCCGCTCGTGGCGAGGCTGTCGCCCCAGGAGCGCAAGATCCTCGACTTGATCTCAGAGGGCCTCACGAACAAGGAGATCGCAGAAGAGCTGTTCCTCGCCGAGAAGACGGTCAAGAACTATGTGTCGAACCTTCTGAACAAGCTCGGAATGACACGCAGGACGGAAGCTGCGGCCTACTCGGCACGACTCGCGGCCAAACGCGAGCGGGAGTATCCGCCGGAACAGTGGGAGGAGTCATGAGTATCGTCGTTGGGACGGACGGATCGGAGCACTCGCTTCTCGCGGTTCGACGAGCGGTGGAGTTTGCCGAGTCTCGAGGGACCGATCTCCATGTCGTGCACGTATCGCACATCCCGAGCAGCCTGCTCGGAGCGCTGAGTCAGGTGCCGGCCGATCTCTCAACATTGGTGCAGTCGCAGCGGGAACTCGTATGGAGTGTCGTCGATCCACTGATTGTCGATACCTCGGTGGACATCCACAAGGTCGACCTGGACGGATATCCGGCGGATGCGCTCGTCGAGTACGCCAAGAAGGTCGAGGCTGAGCTCATCGTCGTCGGATCGAGAGGACGGGGCGAACTCGCAGCGCTCGTGTTGGGTAGCACGAGCCACAGGGTCGTGCACCTTTCCTCGTGCGATGTGCTCGTGGTGAAGGGACCGTGCACGTGAGGGTCCTCGACATCATGACCATCGATGTGATCACGACCACGCCATCGACCTACCTCAAGGAGGCTGCCCGCGTGATGGTCGGAGCCGGTGTCAGCGGACTCCCAGTCGTCGACGAATCGGGCACGCTGGTCGGAATCATCACCGAGGCGGACTTCCTCGAGAGGGAAGCGGATCGACCTCAGCGGCGACTCCTCAGTGCAATGATCGAAGAGCGCGGTCCGATCGTCGATGCCGAAACGGTTGGTGAGGTGATGACGCGCGAACCGGTCGTCATCTTTCCCGAAGCGACTGTCACGGAAGCCGCCCGTGTGATGGCACACCACCACGTGAAGAGGCTTCCTGTGGTCGACTCGAGCGGAGCGCTGGTCGGAATCATCAGCAGGGCCGACGTGGTGGCCGTATTCACGCGACCCGACGACGTGATCGAAGACGAGATCCGCGAAGACATCGTCAAACGAGTGCTCCTCTTGGAAGCGAACTCGCTCGATGTCGATGTCGCGAACGGGGTGGTGACGATCTCCGGTACCGCGCCGACCGCGACCGACGCGCGGCTCCTGGAGGCGCTGATTCGTCGCATCGACGGCGTGGTCAGGCTGGAGTCTCACGTCGCCTTCGACGTGGATGACGGTTGAGACGAGAGTGAACTCCGAGTTCGTCGCGTTCGCCCACGCGACCGGATTCTGCAAGGAGGTGTGGGGGCCGGTCGGAGAACAGCTCGCCGGGCGACCGTTCACCGCCTGGGACGCCCCCGGTCACGGCGATGCCAACGGGTTCGTTCCCCCGGCGGACTGGTGGTCCTTCGCTCGCCACGCGCTGGACGTCCTCGAACCGTTCGATGGTCACCCAATCGGGGTGGGCCACTCGATGGGAGGAGCAACACTGCTCATGGCGGAGGTGCTACGACCCGGCCGGTTCAAGGCGCTCGTCGTTATCGAACCGATCATCTTCCCCCCGCCGTACAGGAGAATGGAGCACATTCCTCTTGCCGAAGGCGCGCTGCGGCGGCGGGACGGATTCCATAGCCGCGAGGCCATCATCGACAACTACCGGGGCAAAGACCCCTTTGCGTCCTGGAGTCCCGATGTCCTCGCCGCCTACGTCGACGGAGGATTCGTCGAGCGAGACGGCCGCTGGTGGCTCAAGTGCAGGCCGGAAGTGGAGGCCGAGGTGTACCGAGCCGCGACAGCGCACGGCCTGTACGACCGACTCGACGAAGTTGGGTGTCCTGTACTTGTACTCGCCGGGGAGAACTCCACGACGCTCAGCGACGCGTCGACCGCCGCTCTGACCAGACGAATGCCCAACGCCCGCTACGAGATCGTTGCCGGCGCGTCGCACTTCCTTCCGATGGAACGGCCCGGTTTGGTGGCCGATGAGATCGTCGGGTACTTCGACTCGTAGACTGCCCGCCGTGGAACCGGAACCCTTCGACGTAGCCAGGGCCGGGGCCGCGGCCGGGCACCCGGTTGTCTACTTCCGGGGCAGGGAGGAGTTCGCCGGGATCGGTGTCGCGTGGCGCTCCGCCGATCTGAGAACGCCGCGTCCCGAGGGTCCACGGTGCATGTTCGTGCTTCCTTTCGAGCCGAAGTCGGCCGGCAGCGTCGTGGTTCCGGCGGTAACCGTCGTCAAGGACGACGAGGGGGTTCGGGTCCATACCGCGCCCGGTGCGGAGGGTCTCCTCGAGTCACTTCGTGTGCCGGGGCCGCCCGATGTGCCGAGAGGTCGGGTGGTTGCCGAAGTGCCCACGGCGGATGAGTGGGCCGGGCTCGTCAGACGAGCTATAGACGAGATCGACTCCGGCGTGCTGTCGAAGGTCGTGCTCGCTCGGCGGGTCGACGTCGCCGTGGAGCGCGGGCATCCCTTCGATCTTCTTGCCCCGATGGGTGAACGGTTTCCGAACACGTTCCTCTACGGGTGGATCGAGCAGGGGACCGCGTTTCTCGGTGCCAGCCCGGAACTGCTCATCGAGAGACATGGCGCGTCCGTCCGGTCGTTCCCACTCGCTGGGAGCGCCCCTCGTGGGACAGGGCATGATGACGACGAACGGATCGCGATCGCACTGCTCGCTGCTTCGAAGGAAGGCGAGGAACATCGAATCGTCGTCGACGAGGTCGCTCGCATCTTGAGGGCCGTCACGACCGAGCTGGCCGTCCCCGACACGCCATCGGTGGTTCGCCTGCCCAACATTCAACACCTCGGGACGGAGATCGTTGGAACGGCGCTCCCGGGCGTCAGCCTCATCGACCTCGCGCAGGCGTTGCACCCGACCCCTGCCGTTGCGGGCACGCCAACCGATGCTGCACTCCTCTTCATCAAAGAGAACGAGCCATTCGACCGGGGGTGGTACGCGGGAGCGCTGGGCTGGATGGATGAGAACGGCGACGGAGAGGCCATCATCGCTCTCCGAGGGACTCTGTTTCGTAGCTCGATCGCGCAGGTCTACGCGGGGGCCGGGATCGTCCGGGATTCCATCCCGGCAGCCGAGGTGGCCGAGACCGAGGCGAAACTCGCAGCGATCCTCGATGTCCTGACCGGCTGACGCTACGACGACGCGACTCTCTCGAGGGCTCTTGCCTGCAGCTCGACTTCGCGAGCCCTGTCGGTCGTCACCTCTATGAGGCCTGGTAGGGCGAGTTCCGATGCCAGCCGATCGGCGGTGTCGGCGTGCACGGCGCGGAGCCCGAATGCGTCGGCGATGGGCACGAACGAGAGGCCGTGGGGTGTGCCGAAGACACGCTCGAAGTGGCGGGGAAGCGCCACCTGGGGGAGGAACGAGAAGATCCCGCCGCCATCGTTGTTCACGACGACGATCGTGATCGGAAGGTCGAGTCGAACGGCAGTCGCAAGGGAACCTACGTCATGCAACAACGAGAGATCACCGGCCAGTACGAATGTGCGCCGCCCCGTCGCTGCGACACCCAGTGCAGATGAGATCAGGCCGTCGATCCCGTTTGCGCCCCTGTTGGACAGGACGCGGGCATCGACCCGTGAAAGGTATCGGTCGACATTGCGAATCGGCATGGACGATGCCACGAAGAGCACCGACTCGATGGGGAGGCACTCGGCAAGGATCTCGACCACCGCTGGTTCCGAAGGAAATGGTGATCCTCGAAGCGCGGCGCGTGCTCGCCGGTCGGCGTCCGTCCACTGGTCGGCCCACTCGTCGGGGGCCGGCTCCACTTGGAGTGAACGAACGAACGTGATCGGGTCGATGGAGAGAACCTTCGCTGCGCTGCGCGACGCGTCCCGACCTTCTTCGTCGACGACGACCTGTGGAATCTTCCGATGATCCGCCAGCCAGGAGGAGATCGCCTTCGACGTGACCGTTGCCCCGAGCCGGACGATCACCTCGGGCTTCGCCGGCAGACGACCGGCGGCAAACAGGGCGTCCCCGGCATCGAGGACGAGATCGGAAACCTTGCTCCGGAGCTGGCTCAGAGGGTCCGCGACGATCGGCCACCCGGAGGTCGTCGCCAACGCGAGAACATGGTCGGGGAACCCCGGCTCGTCGATTGGGCCGGCAATCGTCAGGGCACGCTTCGCACCGAGCATCGATGACATCTCGCGGAGCTCGTCCTCCTCGAGGACGGGATCGGTTGTTCGCGTCGGAGTCACCGACGCCCTGGGTCGGTCGAGTGTCGTGGGTACGAAGGGTTCTCGGAATGCCATGTTGATGTGGACGGGGCGACGGGGTCTTCGCACCGCCTCACTCCACGCCGTCACGGCGAGCGCCTCGACTTCTCCCGTAGGCATGTCCACCAGGAGGACATCGAGCGACATTCGGGTCGCGTTCGCAAACAGGTTCACCTGGTCGATCGTCTGCGGAGTGCCGATTCCTCTGAGCTCGGGGGGCCGGTCGGCGGTGAGCAAGAGCAGGGGAACCCCCGCGTGGCGTGCTTCGACGGCAGCAGGGAGGAGTTCGGCCGCAGCTGTGCCGGATGTGGTGATGATCGCGGCGGGAGTTCGAGTCACTTTCGCGATTCCGAGGGCAAAGAACGCCGATGACCGTTCGTCGTGGTGGATCCAGTCGGCGACGTCAGGATGCTCGGCGAACGCCAGGGCGAGGGGAGTGCTTCGAGATCCGGGCGTGACGCACGCGTGGCGAAGCCCGAGTCGTGCGAGCGCATCGACGAATAGGGCGGCCGCCTGATAGGCGCTGTCGTTCACGGGGAGCAACAATACAGGCGATGGAAACCGTTCGAAGATTCCCAGGCGTCGAACCGGCGATCGTCGCGTTGCATGGCTTCACACAGCACGGAGGGATGTTCGAGGAGTTCGCTGCGTTCCTTCCGTGGCAGGTGGACGCACCGGATCTGCCCGGCCATGGAGCAGCGGGTGGCATTCCGCCCGCCTTCGAGTCGGCCGTGAGGTCGGTGGCGCAGACCGTCGAGCGCAGGCCCCTCCTCGGCTACTCACAGGGCGGGCGCATCGCGTTGGGAGTAGCCGTCGAGTATCCCCGGTCGGTATCTCACCTGATCCTCGTGTCGTCCAGCCCCGGAATCGCCGATCCAGGCCTGCGCAGAGATCGGCTGAAGTCGGACGCCGTGCTCGCCGACCGGATCGAGAGCGAGGGACTCGAGCCGTTCATCGATCGCTGGCTCGCTCAGCCGTTGCTCGATGGCCTGCACCGTCGTGGATCCGAGTGGTGTGAACGGGACAGGAAGCTTCGTCTCGAGAACCGCACAGCGGGGCTCGCAGCCGCGCTTCGCGGAATGGGTCAGGGCTCTCAACCATACTTCGGTGGCCGACTGGGGGAGCTCCGGATGCCAGTGCTGGTCGTCGCTGGTGCACTCGACCCTGCCTACGTTGCGATCGGCACGCGAATCGCCTCTGCAGCTCCACGCGGGATGCTTGTCACGGTGGAAGGAGCGGGTCATGCTGTGATTGGTGAAGCGCCCGACAAGGTCGCTGACGAGGTGGGCCGGTTTCTGGTCGGGAGCAGTTGACGGACGAGAATGGAACCGAGGAGGATAGGTATGGGCAAGCGGATACTGATCTTGGGCGCCGCAGGGCGGGACTTCCACAACTTCAATGTGATGTATCGCGATGATCCCGACGTAGAGGTGGTCGCGTTCACTGCCACACAGATCCCCAACATCGACGATCGGAGATACCCCGCCGCGCTCGCCGGACCTCTGTACACCGACGGCATCCCGATCGTGTCCGAAGTGGAGTTGGAGCGATTGATTGCGGCATATGCGGTCGACACCGCGGTCTTTTCGTACTCGGATGTCACCCATGAGCATGTGATGCACATGGCCGCTCGGACGGTGGCGGCCGGCGCATCGTTCGAGTTGCTCGGCTCAGAGACGATGATCGACTCGCGTCTCCCTGTCGTTGCAGTCACAGCCGTTCGGACGGGTTCCGGCAAGTCGCCACTCAGTCGAGCCGTATGGCACGCCCTCGCCGGCGACGGGAAGCGGGTCGCGGCAGTCAGGCATCCGATGCCCTACGGAGACCTCGCCGCGCAGGCCGTCCAGCGGTTCGCGACGTACCAGGATTTCATCGATGCGGACTGCACGATCGAAGAGCGCGAGGAGTACGAGCCCTACATCGAACAGGGTGGGGTGATCTTCGCCGGTGTCGACTACGGGGCCATCCTGAAGGTCGCCGAGCAAGAGGCCGACGTCATCCTGTGGGATGGAGGCAACAACGACCTGCCGTTCTATCGACCGGATCTGCACATCTGCGTCGTCGATCCCCACCGTCCCGGACACGAACTGCGGTACTGGCCGGGTGAAGCCAACCTTCGACGGGCCGACGTGGTCGTCGTGAACAAGGTCGGGACGGCCAAACCGGATGACGTCGACCAGGTGGTTCGGAATGTGCGGCTCGCAAACCCCGGTGCCATCCTCGTGAAGACGACGTCACCGATCACCGTCGCCGATCCCCAGTTCATCGTGGGGAAGCGGGTGCTCGTCATCGAGGACGGTCCGACCCTCACCCACGGAAGCATGGCGTACGGTGCGGGAGTCATCGCGGCCCAGA
This sequence comes from uncultured Acidimicrobiia bacterium, assembly GCA_964594235.1. Taxonomy (GTDB): domain Bacteria; phylum Actinomycetota; class Acidimicrobiia; order Spongiisociales; family UBA4744; genus CAYLHS01. The sequence goes on along the minus strand of CAZQMF010000005.1, from coordinate 16,209 downwards.
CCGGAGGAGCGGCCGAACTGATCGACCCGAGACCGTTCGCCGTCGGGTCGATCGCTGCAACGTTCGAGAAGTACCCGCACATCGGGGCGCTGCTTCCCGCCATGGGCTATGGGCAGGTCCAGCGGGACGAACTCGCAGAAACGATCAGACGATCCAAGCCGGATGTGGTGATCGTCGCCACACCCGTCAACCTGCTGCCGTTGCTCGATCTCGAGATGCCTGGAACCCGTGTGACGTACGGCATCGAGGTGGTGGAGGGGCCGTCCATCGAGGAACTCGTGCGGGGCCTGTGACGATTATGGTTGGGACGACATCTTCGGCCATCCGGTTATGGCTGAGGGGTGGAGGAAAAGGGGACAGGAGTCCCGTAGAAGGGTCTATCAGCCCTACGGGAGGGGACTGGGCACCGGCTACCGTCGGTGCCTCGAGGAGGGACCGTGAGCGACGAGATCGAGGATTCGGCCGAGAACACCGAGAACACCGGTAGCGACGAGAACACCGGCGGCAACGGCACCGACACCGAAGAGGTGAAGACCGAGGTACGGAGCCTGTACCGACATCCGCTCGCTGCCGTCGGTGGGGCGTTGGTACTCGCAGGGCTGTTGGGATTCGCGGTCCTGGCGTTCGTCGACCTCAGTTCACCCGTCTCCAACCCGTATAGGGGACTCGTTACCTTCATCGGGTTCCCTGTAATCGTCCTGTTGGGCGCGATTCTGTTTGCGATCGCGATCCGGATCCAGGTCGTGAGAGCCCGCAAGCGCGGCGAGCGCATCCGGTTCAATCTTCGCGTTGAGCCGTCCAGCCCCAGGTACATGCGGTCCCTCGCGATATTCGGCGTCCTTTCCGCTGTACTCGTTGGTACGGTCGCATGGGGCGGGTTCAAGGGGTACGAGGTGACCGACTCGTCGTCGTTCTGTGGCGAGTCGTGCCACACCGTAATGGAACCGGAGTGGGTCACATACCAGCATTCGCCGCACGCCAAGGTTGCCTGCGCCCAGTGCCACATCGGACCGGGCGCATCGTTCTTCGTGAGGTCGAAGATCGACGGTTTGCGGCAGGTGTGGAAGACGATCACCAATACCTACGATCGGCCTATCGTCACTCCGGTGACCAGCCTCCGTCCCGCGCAGGAGACGTGCGAAGGATGTCACTGGCCCCAGCAGTTCTACGGCGACAAGCTCGTCACGAAGACGTACTTCCGCACGGACGAGAACAACACTCCGTGGACGATCAGTCTCGCTGTCAAGATCGGTGGCGGTGACCCGAGAACCGGCCAGGTGGGAGGCATCCACTGGCATATGCTCGGCAGCACCACGATCGAGTACGCGACCGACGATCCGAAACGACAGGACATGGTCTGGGTTCGGCTGACCGACAAGACGACCGACAAGGTGACCGAGTACTGGAAGAACGGTCAGCAGGTCGACTTGAACGCCGCAGGCATCGAAGTGAGGACGCTCGACTGCATCGACTGCCACAACAGGCCAAGTCACGACTACGAGCCGCCGGCCACCGCTATCAACCTCGAGATGACCAAGGGCACCATCTCGACCGACCTGCCGTTCGTGCGATGGGAGGGGCTCAACCTCCTGAACGCTCCCTACACGACCAGGGACCAGGCCGACGAAGCCATCAGGACGGGTCTCGAGGCGTTCTATTCAGAGAAGTATGCGGGCACCGTGGATCAGGCGAAGGTCGACCAGGCGGCCGCGACGCTAGTGGTGATCTACAACCAGAACTTCTTCCCCGAGATGAAGACCGACTACAGGACTCGTGAGAACAACCTCAGCCACTTCACCAACGACGGCTGCTTCAGATGCCACAACTCGGATCTCCAGACGTATGACGGGACAACGGTCTCGTCGGAGTGTGACGTGTGCCACATCATCACCGCGCAAGGACAATCTGCGAACCTCGCCGATCTCGACTCCAGCATCAACGGTCTCGATTTCAAGCATCCCGTTCCGATCGGGGGCGCATGGAAGATAGAGAAATGCACCTCGTGCCACACACCCGAGCAGGGGTACTGAGTCTTCAGTCCTGAGTCATCAGTCATCCGCCCGAATCATGAACCGCGGCTCGCGGTGAGCAGCTTCGTCATTGATGGCTGATGGCTGAGAGCGTTCGATCTGATCATGAACCGGCATGAGGCCACTCGCCGACCGAACGGGTCACCCGGTGGAGTCTTCCTCACGCAGCGGGACGGCTCCGCGAAGTGTTGCGTGGTTCGGACGGAGGTTGCCTGATGGGATCTCACGTTTGCCGCGGACGAGCAGGCCGGGATCGAGGTGAATGCCGGCGATGAGGTCCTTGGAGAAGTTCTCAGACGTCGGCGCACTCGTCTCCTACCTGAGAGCGGTCCCGTGGCGAGTAGCGGCGTTCGACGCGATCGCACGCACCTCGAGCGGCCACACTCGGAAGTCGAAAAGGCGGGTGCACCGCTCCGAGCGACGGCTCACCGGTTTTGGGTCGCTGCGGTCAAGGGTTGACGGCCCAGATCGGTGGGAACGGCCCCCTCCGGCCTCGTCTGCGCCTCGGACATCTCACTGTGTCAGTCTTGGGTGGGGCGGCCGGACCCCCAACACTCGGCGCGCCGGGGAGGAAGCGGGAGGACAGCTCTAGGTTCTCGGTAGTCCACACTCGCCCACGGTCTAGCGGTGCTGCAGGCAGCGTTCTGACTGAGGACTGAGGACTGGAGACTGAAGATTGAGAACGCAAGAGCGGCGCCCGACGGGCGCCGCTCTCACAAGGGTCGACGTGTGTTCTACTGCAGGGCTGCGATGTCTGCGGTGAGCAGTGCCTTGACATAGCCCGGGTTGTGCACACCCCAGCTTCCGTCGTCGCTGATCATCTCGTAGTCCCACGCGGCTCCTGCTTGTGCTGCTGGATAGCTTCCTGGAACCAGCGTCAGGTCCGCATCGAGCAGCCCTTTGGCCTGGAGGGCCTGGCCGAGCTGGTCGAAGAGATCCTTGATCTCGGTTTGGACACCGTTGTAGTCGAACGTGTCCAGGCCCTCGTGGCACCCCTGGCAGTTGGCCGTGTCGGGAGCGAACGAGTGGTTGGCGTTCTCACCCATATGGCATGCAGGACAGCCATCTGCAATCAGCTGGTAGTGGGCCGCGGGGCTACCGTCCGTCGAACCGCCGATGCCCAACATGACCGCCGACTGCGGACCATGGTGCGGGCCCCAGTGCGTGCTGTCGATCTCGATCGTGCCATCCGCAGCGGCCTCGGGGAGGGTTCTCCTCGGCTGGTGGCAGTTGGCGCACAGGTTGCCCATTCCGAGATCGAACGTTTCGCCGCTCGCGTACAGGACCACCGGGTCCGTCGTCGTCAACGCGAAGTCGTCGCTGGTGTACGTGGTGTGGATCTGGTGGCAGGCGCGGCAGTCTTCCCTCGTCGGGTCGTGCTGGCCATCAGCGACCTCATCGGGATTCGAGATCCCTGCGGTGATGCGGTCGGTGAAGCCGTTGCCCGAGTGGCATCCCGCGCACGAGGCAGTGGTCGCGCGTAGGTACGTGGTTCCCATTCCATGTCCCGACGTCGACCACTCGAGGGCCTTGCCGGTGAGCGTCGACCCGTCGTTGTGGCACTCCGTGCACGTGAGGTCGGTCGCGGTGAAGGTGGCGTTCTCTCCTGCCGGTCCCTGCGGTCCCGCAGGACCGGCGACACCCTGGGGACCCTCGGGTCCAACCGGGCCTGCCGGGCCTGTGCATGCCGCGACGACCAGCGCGAGCACGGCCAAGAGCAACAACGAGCGTCTCATCCTCGACCCTTTCTGTCGACCCCAAAACTGTACGCCATGGATCGTTGCCGACATGCTGTTGGAATAGGGCCGAAAGTCCCTTATTCGAACCTCGAGAGCGCGCAGTATCAGCCTGTTGTATGTAAGACGCACCCGAGTATAAGAGACTGCCTTGGTTGGTTCACAGAGCGACCCCGAGCGCAAGGAGAAGGCCGAAGATCAAGTCCAGCCGAGCGATCCCCTTCAGAGCGACGATCAGGGAGGGACCGTCAGTCGCCGTGCGAATGGCTCTGGTGATCGGGACGGCCAAAGGGGCCGCCAGCAGCGTCAAGAGGGACAGCGGTGGCGTCCACCCTCCCACGACGAACACGACCACCAGAACGAACGCGCCCCACACCAACACATCGAAGAAGACGCGCGTTCGTTCACGCCCCAGGATCACTGCCAGCGTCCGCTTGCCTGCCGCTCGATCGGTGTCGATGTCCCGAACGTTGTTCGCGACCAGGATCGCGGTGACCAGAAAGCCCATGGGGATCGCAAGTAGCCAGGCATCGGCAGGGGCGCTTCGGTCGTACACGAAGCGCGACACGACCGTTGCCACCAGGCCGAAGAACACGAACACGAACACCTCACCAAGCCCCCGGTACCCGTACGGTCGCGGCCCTCCGACGTATCCCAGCGTGGCGAAGATCGACGCCACTCCGACGATGACGATGATCCAACCGGCCTGCGTGACGAGGTACACGCCGGCAGCGGTTGCGACCGAGAACGCCATGACGGTGGCGACCGTCATCGCCGGTTCGCTCAACAGCCCCGACGCGACCGCACGGCGCGGTCCGATGCGATCCTCGTTGTCGGCTCCTTTGCGCGCATCGGATAGGTCGTTCGTGAAATTGGCGGCAACCTGAATCGCGAGCGCCCCGATCGCAGCTGCGAGGAAGGGACCCCATCGGAAGACGCCGTCCTTGATGGCCAACCCCGCTGCCACGGCGACCGGGGCGACCGCCGCAGGGAGCGTGTGAGGACGCGATGCCAGGTACCAGGCACCGAGTCTCGTTTCGGGATCGGGCGGCATCTCAGAAGTGGTGCGGGTAGCGGGACCAGTCGGGCCGGCGCTTCTCGAGGAACGCGTCACGGCCCTCTCTGGCTTCGTCGGTGCCGTAGGCGAGACGGGTCGCTTCGCCGGCGAAGAGTTGTTGGCCGACCAGGCCGTCGTCGAGCAGGTTGAAGGCAAACTTGAGCATCCGAACCGCCGTCGGGCTCTTCCCGTTGATCTCGGCCGCCCACTCGAGCCCGATCTTCTCCAGGTCGACATGCGGCACCGACGCGTTGATCGCACCCATCGCCAACGCCTCGTCCGCCGAGTAGTCACGTCCGAGGAAGAACACTTCTCTGGCCCGCTTCTGCCCGATCTGGCGGGCGAGGAGTGCCGAGCCGTAGCCTCCGTCGAAGGACGCGACGTCGGCGTCCGTCTGCTTGAAGATCCCGTGCTCGCGTGACGCGATCGTCAAATCGCATACCACGTGAAGGCTGTGGCCACCGCCCACGGCCCAGCCGGGTACGAGTGCGATGACCACCTTCGGCATGAAGCGGATGAGGCGCTGAACCTCGAGGATGTGGAGCCTGCCGAGACGGGCAGCGTCGACGCCATCGGCGTCTTCGTACAGGTAGCCGTCGGCGCCTCGGATGCGTTGGTCCCCCCCGGAGCAGAACGCCCATCCCCCATCCTTGGGAGACGGGCCGTTGCCGGTGAGCAGGACGACTCCCACGTCAGTGGTCATACGTGCGTGGTCCAGCGCCGCATGCAACTCATCGACGGTGTGCGGACGAAAGGCGTTGCGGACTTCCGGTCGGTTGAACGCGATCCGTACGGTGCCTTGATCGATCGCACGGTGGTAGGTGATGTCGTCGAACCGTTCGACCTCTACCCATCGGTCGGGGTCGAACAACTCTGAGACTGTGGTCATCGAGCCTCCGTTGCCTGCCCGGTACTGTAGTGAGGGTGAATGAGTGGCCGTCGGAACAGGCGAAACGCATCCCCGACACGGCGTTCCTCGTGACGGGCGGGGAGTCGATCTCGTACGCCCACGCGGAGGAGATGATCAGCCGCGAGGCGGGCCACGTGCGCGCGGTGATCGAGCCTGGTGAGCTGGTTGGGGTGGTGGCCGAATCGACGGTCGAGGCGGTGATCACGATGCTCGCCGTGCCGCGAGCCGGAGGAATCTTGTTGCCGATCGGAACCGCGCTGACCGGGTCCGAAATCGCCGAACTGTGCCGAAGGTTCGATGCGAAACTCGTCGAGCCGCTGGGTCTCGACGGGCCTGAGATCGAACCTCACGAGACCGATGCGAGCCGACCGGTCGCGGTGTTCTCCACGTCCGGCTCGACCGGCGAACCCAAGGGCGTCGTGCTGACGGCGGGGAACCTGCTCGCTGCAGCAGACGCATCGGCCTCGTTTCTCGGTCACCGTTCGGGCGACCGCTGGCTGGCAGTCCTACCACTCAACCACGTGGGCGGTTTCTCGATCCTGACCAGGTCGGTGCATGTGGGTGGCACCGTTGTTCTGGAGCGTCGCTTCGATCCGGAACGCACCGCGTCGCTACTTCACGACGTGGAGTTCGCGTCATTCGTACCGAACATGCTCTCGAGACTCATCCCCTACGCCGAGGGACCGTTCGAGCGGCTCAGGACGGTGCTGGTCGGGGGTGGCCCACTACCTCCCGGACTGCTCGAGCAGGCGAACGATCTCGGCATTCCCGCAGTACCCACATATGGGGCGACCGAGACCGCCGCGCAGGTGGCAACGGGTCGTCCCGGTGCCCGCGCGGTCACACCGCTCCCCGGTGTAGCTATCGGCATCGACCACGGTGAGATCGTTGTCGAGGGGCCGATGGTGTCGTCCGGGTACTGGCGACAGACCCCACGAGTCGGGCCGTACCGCACGGGTGATGCCGGCATGATGGACGACGAGGGAAAGCTCGTCGTGCTGGGACGCCTGGACGACATGGTGATCACCGGAGGAGAGAACGTGTACCCGGCCGAGGTGGAAGCGGTGCTGTCGCAGCATCCGCAGGTCGTGGATGTGGTCGTTACCGGTGTGGACGACCAACGGTGGGGACGTACGCTGCGAGCGGTCGTTGTGGCGCCGACCGTCGACGAGGCCGAGCTTGCTGCGTGGGCCAGGGATCGTCTGGCCGGCTACAAGGTGCCCAAACTGTGGAGCCTCGTGGATCGGATTCCCCGAACCGACCTCGGCAAACCGAAACGGAGTGAGCAATGAGCGGTGACCCACTCCGCGTCACGGAGCAGATCGAGATCCCGGCCGACGAGCTCGTATGGCGGTTTCGCACAACCGGCGGTCCAGGAGGTCAGCATGCGAACCGTTCGCACACCGGCGTGGAGTTGGTGTTCGACGTCGGCGCGTCCGTTGCGTTCGACGAGGTGACGAGAGGCAAGCTGGTCGAACGGCTCACACTGAAGGGCGGGATGCTGGTTGTCGGCGCCGACGAGGAACGCTCGCAATGGCGCAACCGTCAGACGGCGAGACGACGACTCGTCGCAACCCTCCGGGAGGCACTGGTCGAGGAGACGCCTCGCGTTCCGACCAAACCGCCCCCCGAGGCACGCCGACGGCGTATCCAAGCGAAACGTGCGAGGGGAGTCCTCAAGCGCCTTCGCCGCCCACCGGAAGCCGAGTGATCCAGCGGTAGCCGTACGGTTCGATCTCGAGCGGTTGCCCTGTGTACCTCGTGCCACTGAACTCGTCGATCCCCTCGACACCAACGTCTGCGCGACGGACACTGTCGGACAGATTCGCAACGACGACCACAGAGTCCTGCTCGTAGTGGAGGGCAAACGCGAGCACCGCCGAGTCCGACGGACGCAGGAACTCGACCGATCCCCGCCCGAACGCCGGGTGCCGCTGCCGGATCGCGATCGCCTTTCGAATCCAATGCCACAGTGAGGACTCATCGCCGACGGCCGCAGCCACGTTCACCGCTCGATACCCGAACACGTCGTCGTCGATGATCGGGGCGAACGTCTCGCTCGAGGTCGAGAACCCGCCGTTGCGGGATCCATCCCACTGCATGGGGGTCCGAACGCCGTCCCTGTCGGGAAGCTTCAGATCGTCACCCATGCCAAGTTCGTCGCCGTAGTAGATGAACGGGCTCCCGGGCAGACCAAGCAGAAGGGAGAACATGAGACGGAGCCGCCGCGGATCATTGTCGAGCAGCGGCGCGAGACGCCTCCTGATACCGACGTTGAGCTTGGCGCGAGGGTCCCTGGCGTAGAAGGCGTACATCTCGGCCCGCTCCTCCTCGGTGACCATCTCCAAGGTCAGCTCATCGTGGTTCCGAAGGAAGATGCCCCACTGAGCCGAGGTGGGGATCTCTGGAGTGCGATCGAGGATCCACTCGATAGGCCCCCGATCACTGCGTGCCAACGCGAGGAACAGGCGGGGCATCAGCGGGAAGTGGTAGTTCATGTGGCTCTCGTCACCCTCCCCGAAGTACTCGACCGCGTCGCCGGGCCACTGGTTGGCCTCGGCGAGCAGCATTCGATCCCGATATTTCGTGTCCATGTGTGAGCGGATGTGCTTCAGCTCGGCATGCGTTTCGGGCAGGTTCTCGCAGTTGGTGCCGTCGCGTTCATACAGGTAGGGGACCGCATCCAGGCGCAACCCGTCGACGCCGAGGTCGAGCCAGAAGTCCATCGCGTCGAGCACCGCCTGGCGAACGGCAGGGTTGTCGTAGTTGAGATCCGGCTGATGGGAGAAGAATCGATGCCAGTAGTAGGCACCTGCGATCTGATCCCATGCCCAGTTCGAGTCCTCGCTGTCGGTGAAGATGATGCGTGTGTCGGGGTATCGGTCCGGCGAGTCGCTCCACACGTAGAAGTTCCGTTCGATCGAACCGACCGGCGCACGTCGTGCTCGTTGGAACCACGGGTGCTGATCGGAGGTGTGGTTGACGATCAGCTCGGTGACGATTCTGAGGTTCCGTCGGTGCGCCTCGGCGAGGAGAGCCGTGAAGTCGCCGATCGTCCCGTATCTCGGATCGATCGACGTGTAATCGGCGACGTCGTACCCGTCGTCCCTGAGGGGTGACGGGTAGAAGGGCAGGAGCCAGATGGCGGTGATGCCGAGATCGACCAGGTAGTCGAGTCTCGAGGTCAGACCCCGAAGGTCGCCAAAGCCGTCACCGTTCGAGTCGTAGAAGGAGCGGATGTGGGTTTCGTAGAAGATCGCATCCTTGTACCAGTCCATGGGGAGAGCCTAGGGCTCGTGGGGCGAGTCTTCAGTCTTCAGTCTTCAGTCTCTAGCAAGAGTCGGCAGGGTCGCCCCGAGGGCGCCAAGCTCTCGCGATCGCGGGCTGGCCGCTGGAAGCTGGAGACTGCCTAGGGCCCTAGGCTTGTCCCATGACGTTGTTCGCCCCTGAGATCGAGGTTGCCATCCTGGCGGACGCCGTGCAGGCGGTCGCCGGCAAGCTGTACGTGCTGGGCGGCGGCTGGGACACGCTCTATGCAGCACGTTTCCCGGCACGACACCCGAGTCTCGGTGTCGGCGTGCGTGTCCGAGTGCCATGGACGCAGATCGAAAACGAGTTCACCCTGTCTGTCGATCTCGTCGATGAGGACGGGCACAGCGTGTTCGGAGGCAAGACGATCACCCAGAAGTTCCGGTCCGGACGTCCCAGTGGCCTCCCTGACGGTGTGGACGTGGGGGTCGTTCGAGCGCTCACCATCAATGGGCTCGTCTTCCCGCGCGAAGGAGGGTATTCGTTCGTTGTCTCGATCGACGGGGTGGAGGCACAGCGAATCACGTTCAGGGTGCGCGAGCACCTTCGCGTCTGACCGCATATGCCGGGTCTGCGGCATGTGCTTCTAACCTTGCCCCGGTGAACCTCGACCGCATCGAACATCGACCCGCGTTCCGATTCATGAAACGCTTCAGCTCCGCCGAACCGAGCGTTCTCGCGGCCGCGGTCGCCTACAACCTGTTCTTCGCGCTCGTGCCGATCGCCGCCGTGCTGTTGCTCGTCGCGTCGCTGTTCGGCAAGGACGCACAGGCGACCGAGGCCGCGCTGTCCGGTCTACTCCCGCCCGACATGGCGAGACAGATCGCCGAAGTGATCAACGGAGTCGCTGAGGTGCTGCCCTCCCGGACGGGCGCATTCATCGTCGTCGGCCTCCTTGTCGCCGGCTGGTCCGCCTCTCGCGGCGTACTCACCCTGATTCGCGTCTTGCGTCAGATCGAGGAACTCGAGGAAGACCGCCCGTGGTGGAAAGTCAGGCTCGTATCGATCATGCTCACCATGGGCGGCGCCATCGTGTTCGCACTCACGATGCTGCTGATTCCCGTCGGCGGCGTCATTGCCGATCAACTCGAGACGATCACGGGCATCAGCGGACTTCATACCGTCTGGTCGTCGCTCAGGATCCCGATCGCCTCGGTCGGTGTTCTTGCTTTCCTCTGGCTGTTCTACCGGTACGGGCCCCCGCGACGCCTGCCGGGGATCGCTATGGCATCGCTGGCAAGCACGGCGGGGATCGTCGGATTCTCCCTCGCATTCCAGGTGTTCATCGACTGGCGTGGCGGAGCGCCCGGCGCGACGTTCGCGGTCTTCACTCTCGCCGTGTTGCTGCTCTGGCTCTACATCATCGCCTATGTGATCATCCTTACCGCGTCCGTCTCCGCCGAGATCACCCGGCGTCGTCGCCTCCGATGACGCTTCGCGATCCCGCGGTCAGAGTGGGCATGGGCCTGCTCGGCAGAACCCTCCTCCGGTACCGAAAGGCGTCGGCACTCTCGATCGGCAGCGCCCTCCTCTGGATGTCGATGGTCGCAGCCGTCCCCTACCTGACGAAGCTCGTCGTGGACAGGGCCATTGACGGAAGTCGACCTGATCTCCTCGTGCCGTTGTTCTGGTTGATCGTCGCAGTCGGTCTCCTGAAAGCACTCGGCATTGGCGGCCGGAGGTTCTTCGCGTTCAGCCTTGCCTATAGGGCCGAAACCGATCTGAGGAACCGGCTGTTCGAACATGTCCAGCGTCTCGCGTTCAGCTTTCACGACAGGGTCCCGACCGGGGAACTCATGGCTCGTGCCTCCTCTGACCTCTCGCAGGTTCGGGTGATCTTCTCGATGTTGCCCATCACCGTCGCCAACGTTGCCCTCACCGTGATCGTGGTGGTGATGCTCATCGTGCTGGACCCGGTGCTTGGCGTGATCGCCGCGCTATCCGTACCGGCGCTGTTCCTACTCGCCAACCGCTACGCGACGCGCATCCTCGGCGTCTCGTGGGAAGTGCAACAACGGCTCGCAGACTTGTCGCGAGTGGTTGAAGAGGTGGTCGCAGGCGTGCGCGTCGTCAAGTCGTATGGGCGGGAAGACACAGTCGTCGGGCGTCTGTCGGCGAGCGCCGACCGCATCTACTCCCGCACCATGGAGATGCTCCACCTTCGTTCGGTCTACGTGCCGATGTTCGAGCTGATCCCGGCTCTCGCAACGGCCGCCGTGTTGGCGGTGGGAGGCAGCAGGGTGATCGGGGGCTCGATGACGCTCGGTGATTTCGTCGCGTTCACTCAGTACATGGCCGTGCTGATGTTCCCGCTTCGGATCACCGGTTGGTTCTTCGCCGAGCTGCCCAGGTCGGCAGCAGCAGCATCGAGAGTGATGGAGCTGCTACGCACCGCCCCCGACATCTCATCACCCGAACACCCGGTAGCCATTCCCGACGGGCTGGGGATGCTCAGGCTGGAACATGTCTCGTTCGCCTACCCGGACGGGTCTGCGGTCCTGCGTGACGTCGATCTGACGATTCCCGCCGGCACGTCCGTCGCGCTCGTCGGATCAACAGGATCCGGCAAAACGACCTTCGCCTACCTTGTGCCCCGCTTCTACGACCCGGACAGTGGAACCGTCACCATCGACGGCGTCGACGTACGCAGGCTCCGGATCGACGACCTTCGAAACCAAGTGGCCCTCGTGTTCGAAGAACCATTCTTGTTCTCGGCGACCATCGGGGAGAACATCGCGTTCGGCGCGCCCGACGCCACCGAAGAACAGGTACGTCTCGCCGCGCGTCTCGCCCAGGCGCACGAATTCATCTCGCAACTCGCCGATGGCTATGACACCGTCGTCGGCGAACGAGGCTACAGCCTCAGCGGTGGACAGCGTCAGCGGATCGCTCTGGCGAGGGCGATCCTGCGTGATCCGAGGATTCTGATTCTGGACGACGCAACCTCGTCGGTCGATGCGATCACCGAACGCGAGATCAGAGATGCACTCGAAGAAGTGATGGAGGACCGGACGACGATCATCATCGCCCATCGCACATCCACCTTGACACTCGCCGACAATGTGCTGTTGCTCGACGACGGGCGAGTGATCGCGTCCGGCACACACGAGCGGCTCCTCGTCGAGTCCGCTCGGTACCGCCAGATACTCGCCGAGACGATGACGGAGCCGTCGTCATGATGTATGCGCGCTACGGCGGCGATCACAAGATCGAGCGTCCCTTTCACCTCATCCGCAGAGCAGCCAGGCATGGACGGCCCCTCCTTGGCGCAGCCCTGTGGGCGCTTGCCCTGACCTTCCTCGCGACGCTCGCCAGGCTCGCCGGGCCGCTCGTTCTGCGCGTCGGCATCGACGATGGGGTCACGTCCGGGGACATCAGGGTCGTCGTTGAAGCGACAGTCGCCTACCTCGTCGTGCTTGTCGCTCAGTACTTCACGCAGAGGTTCTCCGTGTATCAGGTCGCCGCGGTGGGTGAGCGCTATCTCCAGGGCATGCGGGTACGAGTCTTCCGGCACATGATGAGCCTCGACGTAGGGTTCTTCTCGAGATCCAAGGTCGGGGTCCTGGTGTCTCGCATGACGTCCGACGTCGAAGCACTGACGGCGTTCGTAGACCAAGGGGCGATCTCGGTGATCACGAGCGTGCTGATGGTGGTCGGTGTGACTGTGGCCATGTTCTCGATCGATACCGGGCTCGCGTGGACTGTCCTCACATTGCTGCCGGCGCTGGTCGTCGTCTCGATCGTGTTCCGCACCTATGCGAACCGGGCGTACGAAGCGATCAGGGAGCAGATCGGCCGAGTGCTGGGGACGCTTCAGGAGGGGATCTCGGGTGTCCGAGTCGTGCAGGCCTATACGCAGGAGCGGAGGCAGCTCCTCGAGTTCGGTCGGGTGAACCAGAAGTACTTCGAAGCGAACCTCCAGGCAGCCAGGGCCATTGCCTCCTACTTCCCGTCGGTCGACTTCATCTCGACGGTCGGCACGGCGCTGGTACTTCTGTTCGGGGGCCGTCGCGTGCTCGCCGGCGATCTGAGCTTCGGATCGCTCGTCGCGTTCCTCCTCTATCTCGGGTACTTCTTCGACCCGATCGTGCAGCTCTCGAATGTCTACAACCTCCTCCAAGCTGCTTTGGCCGCACTGGGCAAGCTGTTTGGCATTCTCGACACGGAGCCTGCTCTCGCGATTGCCGAGGTCCCGGTTCCGATCCAGGACGACGCGTGCGGCCAGATCGTCTTCGAGCACGTGACCTTTGGCTACAGCCCCGATGTGCCGGTGCTCCACGACATCGATCTGACGGTCCGCTGCGGAGAGCGGATTGCCGTTGTGGGTGAGACAGGTGCCGGCAAGTCGACCATCGCCAAGCTCGCCGTCCGCTTCTACGATCCGTCCGAGGGTCGAATCGCTCTCGATGGCGTGGACCTGCGTGAGCTGTCGTCGGGCGATCTCAGGCGGTCGCTCTCGATGGTTCCCCAGGAGGGTTTTCTCTTCTCCGGCTCCTTGAGGGAGAACCTGTCATTCGCGAGGCCCGGCATAGCGGATGAGGAGTTGTGGCGTATCTGTGAATCGATGGGGATCGCCGAGTGGGTCCGCTCGCTTCCCGAGCGCCTCGACACGGATGTCCGCGAGCGGGGGAGCCGGCTGTCGTCCGGTGAACGGCAGCTCGTTGCGCTCGCGAGAGCGTTCGTTGCGAACCCTGCGGTGGTCGTACTCGACGAGGCAACGTCCAACCTCGATCCGGAAACGGAAGAGATGGTCGAATCGGCGCTCGATCATCTTCTCGAAAGGCGCACGGCGATCGTGATCGCCCACCGTTTGACGACTGCCCAGCGGGCAGATCGGGTGATCGTCATGGACGGTGGGCGAATCGTCGAGCAGGGGAGCCACTCTGAGTTGCTCGCCGGCGGCGGGCACTACGCGTACCTCAACGAGGTCTGGATCGGGAAGAACAACGTATAGTGGCCATGTGACCACAGAGAGTGGCGTAACGTTTCGACCCGTGCCGAGACTTGTCCTTCGTAAGGAAGAATGGAGTGAACATGAAACTGAGAGGACTGGGGGTCGTGACCCTCGTGATGGCGATGGTGGTGTCAATGGCCGGCCTCGCCAGCGCCGATGATCCGGGGACCGAGACAGCGACCACTCCAACGACGGTCGCGCCCGGCTACGACACCTCATTCAACCTCGGGTTCGCGGGTGAGCTCATCAGCTTCGTCCTCTTCTGGGGAAATCAGGCGGAGATCGATATCGCGTACCCGCCGTCTCCGTGCCTGGACACGACGCTCGAAAGCACGGTCACACCCGTGAGCACAGATACGACTTCCGTCTGCCTCGACGTTGCTGGACCCAATGGTCAGGTGAATCACGGCACGTTCGTGTCGAGTTTCGTCCATTGGCTGAAGAGCCCTGAAGGGATGGCCCTACTCGGGTCGTACGACGGTCCACGAGGACAACTCGTGAAGCAGGCGGCAAAGGACGGCTTCGGCAAGGGCCCCAAGGCCGGCGACGAGACGTCGATCGTAGAGACCGAGGATGGTCAGCCAAAGGGGTGGTCCAACCCGCACAACCCCCACTCGAACTCGTAGCCTGAGACACTTCGATCGAGGAGCGGCCCCGCGGGGCCGCTCCTCGCATGCCAAGGGTCCCATGTGCCGACCTCTGTTATTATCACTATCGACATAGTGGAAAAGGTGCGACATGGCGACTCTCGATATCGATCTCAGTGCCTACTCACTCGGCTGGCACGACTCCGGAGCAGAGACGGTCTTCAGGGCCCGCAAGGGACTCGACGAAGACGTGATCCGGGAAATGTCCACAATGAAGGGCGAGCCCGAGTGGATGCTGGAGTTCCGTCTGCGCGCCTACAAGCGTTTTCTTCGCAAGCCCGTTCCAACATGGGGCGGCGGCGGGCTGTTGGAGGAGATCGACTTCGACGACATGTACTACTACATCAAGCCGTCGGAGGGCACCGTCGAGGACTGGGACATGGTCCCCGAGGAGATTCAGCAGACCTACGAGAAGCTGGGCATCCCTGAAGCTGAACGCAAATACCTGGCGGGTGTGAGCGCCCAGTACGACTCGGAGGTCGTCTACCACCGCAACAGGCAGGAGCTCGAGGGGCTCGGTGTGCTCTTCTCCGACATGGACACGGCCCTGCGAGAGCATCCCGATATTGTCCGCGAGTACATCGGAACGGTCATTCCACCCAACGACAACAAGTTCGCTGCCCTCAACTCGGCGGTCTGGTCTGGCGGGTCGTTTATCTACGTGCCGCCCGGGGTGCACCTCGAGCAGCCGCTGCAGGCCTACTTCCGGATCAATGCCGAGAGCATGGGGCAGTTCGAGCGGACTCTCATCATCGTCGATGAGGACGCGTTCGTGCACTACGTGGAGGGCTGCTCCGCACCGATCTACTCGAAGAATTCGCTCCATGCGGCGGTCGTCGAAATCGTCATCAAGCGTGGTGGCAGGTGCCGCTACACGACCATCCAGAACTGGTCCCACAACGTCTACAACCTGGTGACCAAACGGGCCGCTGCCTATGAGAACGCGACGATGGAATGGGTCGACGGCAATCTGGGTTCTCGGCTCACGATGAAGTACCCGGCCGTGTGGATGATGGGTGAGGGAGCCCACGGCGAGGTGCTCTCCATCGCCTTCGCAGGCCCGGGTCAGCACCTCGACGCGGGAGCCAAGATGGTGCACGCCGCTTCCGGCACGACCTCGACGATCACCTCGAAATCGATCTCGAAAGGTGGCGGCAGGGCGGGCTACCGGGGCCTCGTCCGGGTGGAGCCTGGTGCGGAACGCACCAAGTCGTTCGTTCGCTGCGACGCGTTGATCCTCGACGAGGCATCACGTTCCGACACGTACCCGTACATGGAGATCGAGGAGTCCGACGCCGAAATCGGCCACGAGGCTACCGTCTCGAAGGTTGGCGAGGACAAGCTCTTCTATCTGATGAGCCGCGGGCTCTCCGAGGAGCAGGCGACGTCGATGATCGTCGCGGGGTTCATCGAGCCCATTGTCAGGGAACTCCCCATGGAGTATGCGGTCGAGCTGAACCGTCTCATCGAGCTGAACATGGCGGAAGCCGGCGCAATCGGCTAGAGCTCGATTCGCTCGCGGTCTTCAGCGAGAACGCGGCCTCGTTTGTCTCGAGACTCAGGGAC
>CAZQMF010000004.1:0-77500 GCA_964594235.1 uncultured Acidimicrobiia bacterium | reverse complement strand
CGCTGAACACCGCCAGGCCGTCGGATTGGTGCTGCCAGAACGTCGTGTCGTCGACCAACGAAGACACGGGCGTGAGGATCTCGTCGATGACCTGGCGTTCGGTGCCGGCCTCGACCAGCTCCGATTTGGCAGCCTTGACGAGATTGCGCAATCGCAACGGATCCTGGGTCGTGGTCTCGGGTCCGAAGCGATGTGTGGACAAGAACAACGAGACGCACGGTCCGTGAACGGAACCCAGCGATGCCACATCATTCATCGAGACCGGATCGATTGAAGCTGTCACCTGCTCCGTATCCATGCTTCAGACCCTATCAGCCCACTGATTCGTTCGGAGCTGCCGCGCATTCGTCGACACCTGATCGCTGGGATCCTTGGGGGTTTCGGGGAGTGTCGAACATGCGGTCACGTCCGCGGCCGTGCTTGGGTCCACGATGTGGGCCGGAACCCGGACCTGGGGCTGTGGCGAGCGAGCCGCCACGGCGCTCCGATTCGGGACGCGATCGTGGTTGGCATATCGGGGCGCCTCTTCGGTGTTACCAGCACGCCTTGGCCCGCTCCGCTGTCCAGTCGGCTTCGGATCGTTCGAGGAGGTCGCGCATGACCTGCCAGCGGATCGAAGGGTCCGACTCGTCGGGGTCAAGCAGCCAGTCGATCGCGGCGTTCGAGGGACGCATGACGGGGAAGCCTATCAGTGGCCACCGGCAGTTCCCGTCGGATTGACCGTGCGCGTGGAGAGCGCCCTGTCGGCCGCCCACGCAGACTCGACGGGCCGATGGTCCAATGGAATGCGAGGTTCTCCCCAGAGGCACGCGACCGGCCCTGGATCACTCCCTCCTACGCGAACCCGAACACGAGTGGGAACACGATCACGACCAGGGCCCCCCACAGGAGATACACCGGCAGGTACGAGGTGTGCCACTGCTCGAGGTCGGCGTAGGGACGGCGACCCCGAAAAAAGCCGATCGACAGCCACGCCGACCACGAGAGGTTCGCCAGCAACACCACGTTCAAACCGAGTGCGGCGGTGCGATTCGGTGTGAACCCCATCTCGGCGATGCGGCCGACGATCGCGACGAGTGCCAGGACATCGATCACGAGGGCACTGACCACCAGGGTGAGCTGGATGATGTCGGGAAGCTCCGGCTCCGAGAGAGGATCGCGAGCCGATATCGAGTAGAGGAGCAGGCCGAGCACCACGACGAGGAGCACATCGAAGAGGATCAGCACATCGCGTTCAACGTCGACTCCGTGTCCTGTGAAGACGATTGCGCCCACCGATGCGACAAACATGACTGCGAACAAGGGGGTGAAGACGTTCGTGAGCACGGGGGCCATGTTCTCGACGACGGCTTGCTTCGCCTCAACCAACCATGCAGCGACGAGCACGGCTCCTGCGGCGCCGGCCGGGAGGAGCCAGTTGAACACGAGCGCGCCGATGTTGAGGCCGATTGCCGAGAACACACCCACGGTGAGACCGAGCAGCACGCCGCCCCCAAGTGCAATGAGGACGTAGTAGATGAACCACTCGCCGGTGAATCGAACGAAGTCCATACGATTGGTACGCCATCTACCACCCAGGTACACGGATCCGAACACAAGCCACAGCACGACGACAAGGTGAATCGCCGTCAGCACCTCCGTCGAGCCGAAGCGGGCGAACGGGTAGGCGTTCGCGAACACCGCACCTGCAATGAAGACCAAAGCGATGGGAATGAGACGTCGTGGCGGAACACGTCGCTTCCACGCGAAGTAGCCGACGAGCATGGGGAGCACCAACAGGCCCGTGTTGCGAAGATAGAAGCTCCAGACGGCGTCGGCGTCGCCCGAGACGAGTCGTGGAACCAGCACGACGGCGGCTGCCGCCACCGCCCACCCCAGCATCACCCAGAAGTCTCCCCTGATCGAAGCGTCGACTTCGGGCGTTGCGACCAGCTGCTTCCACATGCGTTCCGAGTGTTCTCTGGCGAACTCGCGCGTCAACGCGTCGATGCTGCCCAATCGCTTCACTGCCACGAGGAACGCCTCGTCGTCGTTGAGCCCCGCCGAGCGAAGCGTGTCGACCTGGTCGCGGAGGTGGCTCTCGAGCTCATCCGCATCGGCCGCAGCCACTTCGGGTCGAGATGCCAGGTAGGCTCGCCACTCACCGATCTGCGTATCGAGATCCATCATGTGGCCACCGGCAACGATCGCATCTCGTGCCAGGCTCCCTGCAGCACGGCGCTGACCAGGTCCCACTGGCGGCGATGATCTTCGAGTGCTCGCCGTCCCCTGTCGGTGAGGACGTAGTAGCGGCGTCGCCGACCCTCCGGCGATCGCCACATGGCCTTCACGAACCCGAGCCTGGCGAGGCGATGCAGGAGCGGGTACAGCATGCCGTCGGTCCACTCGAGCTCACCCGACGACAACTCATGGACGCGTTTGAGGATCGCGTAGCCGTAGCTCTCTCCATCGGACAGGATCGATAGCACAATCGGCGTCGACGAAGCCGCCACGAGGTCTTTCGCAATCCGCACACAGTCTCCTGGATACCTCATACCATTATACATAGTTGTGCTAGGTATAGCGACCGACTTCTCGGCTCGCATCGCGACGTACTCCGCTCGGCGACTCTGGACCGATCGGAATGGGACCGTGCCGGCCCAGCCGTCTCGGTCCAGCATGATCAAACGCGCGCTCCGGCTTCAGGTGAGGTGGGAACGGACCCACTCGATATGTACTCGTTTGAGGCCGATCCGGTTCCAGGTTTCTGCCCTCCGAGTCCAGCATCGGGGGTGGATCGAGGGGGTTCTCATCGTAGGTAGAATCCCTCGGCCCTCGTGAGGAGAGTTCTCTTGCAGCGTTGGATTGTTCGCGGCGTCATCGGTCTCGTGGCACTGCTTCTACTGGTTCAGCTCATTCCGTACGGGCACGATCACAGCAACCCTGCGGTCGTGGTCGAGCCGGCGTGGGATTCGCCCCAGACCCGCGAGCTGGCCGTCCGAGCCTGCTTCGACTGCCACAGCAACGAGACCAAGACGTACTGGTTTTCGGGCATTGCCCCGTTTTCGTGGTTGATTCAACACGACATCGACGAGGGCCGGCGACGTCTCAACTTCTCCAACTGGACCGGCAACAGCCGCGGTTCTCGCGAGGCGGCCGAGACCATCCAGCGTGGAGAGATGCCACCGATCCAGTACACACTCGTCCATCCTGAGGCACGGCTCAGCGACGCCGAGAAGACCGCACTCGAACAGGGTCTGCAGGCGACGCTCCAGGGTGGATGAGCGCCAACGGCGCAAGGTCCGATGGCGATTCTGGATAGGGTCTGGGCCCGTATAGCGTGGGGACGATCGCAAACGAGAGGATCGGCCATGGCACAAACCGTGCAGATCGAGGAGCCTCGCTTCTCTCGCTGGTTTTTCGGCTCGACCACCACCGCCTGGTTCTGGCTCGTAATGAGGGTATGGCTGGGGTGGGAGTGGTTTCAATCGGGATGGGGAAAGGTATTCGGCGGCAACATCGTTCCTGGCAAGGACTTCGCCTTGACCGGCAGCGCGAACATCGGATGGATTCGTGCGGGCACCGCTATGCAGGATGGCAAGGAAGTGGCCGTCTCCGTCGGTTCGAGGATCGCGGGATTCGCAGCCGGCGCGATTCAGGCATCGACCGGACCCCACCCGTCCGTCGCCTACGGCTGGTATGTCGACTTCCTGCACTGGGTTCAGACTTCGGGCCACACGTTGCTTGGCTACGTCGTCCCGCTGGGTGAGTTGCTGATCGGAGTCGCTCTGATCCTCGGAGCATTCACGGGGATCGCGGCGCTGTTCGGCGCGATGCTCAACTTCACATATGTGTTCGCTGGAAGCGCAGGGGTCAACCCGGCGATGATCCTCGTCTCCGGGCTGGTGTTCCTCGCGTGGCGGAATGCGGGTTGGTTGGGACTGGACCGGTTCCTGCTGCCCAGGCTCGGTGTTCCGTGGCAGCCGGCTTCGAGCGCGCCGGGGTCGGATAGCTAGCGACGGATCGGGATGCGGAACGCGATGGTGCCGCCCGGG
This sequence comes from uncultured Acidimicrobiia bacterium, assembly GCA_964594235.1. Lineage (GTDB taxonomy): Bacteria > Actinomycetota > Acidimicrobiia > Spongiisociales > UBA4744 > CAYLHS01. The sequence continues at coordinate 73,466 of CAZQMF010000004.1, read as the reverse complement.
CCGGGTTCGATCCAGGTGGCGCCTCCGTGCGCGTGCACGATGCCACGAGCGATCGCCAATCCCAGGCCGGCGCCTCCCGTGTCGCGGGCCCGCGCACTATCACCCCGGGTGAAGCTCTCGAAGACATCGATGTCAGGTGGGAATCCGGGGCCCTGATCCGTCACACGGACCGTGACGGCGGACTGGTCGCTGTTCACGCCCACGGTCACCTCCGAGGCGTCGGGGGCGTGTCGGATAGCGTTGTCGACGAGGTTGCGTAGGACTCGGGCCAGCTCCAGCTCTCCCGCGAGGACGCGGACGTGGGATGTGGCGTCCAGTCGTAGATTGATGCGTCTCTTCTGTGCGACCGGGGTCATCGCCTCCAGCGTCGTGTCTGCCAGATCGGTCAGGTCTACGGGCTCCATCTGCAGATCGAGCTGATCGGCCTCGATCTTCGAGAGAAGGAACAGATCCTCAACCAGTCCGCTGAGGATCGACAGATCGCGACTGATCGAACCCAGGAACCGCTCCGGATCGCGCGCAACACCATCCTGGAGAGCCTCCACCGCGGCTCGGGCCGATGTCAGAGGGGTTCGAAGATCGTGCCCTATTGCCGCGAGGAACGTTCGTCGGGAGGCCTCGATGCGCTGGCGTTCGTTGTCGGCCGCATCGAGACGCTCCACCATGGAGTCGATCGCCAACGAGAGCGCGCCCACCTCGTCGGGCCGGTTCAGTCCCGCCCGGGCGGTGAAGTCACCGGCAGCCACCTGCTCTGCAATGTCACGCAGACGGTGAAGGTCATGGCTGAGCCGCTCTGCTACGGCACCGGCGAGGAGAGCGCCGAGCACCACGCCGAAGCCGAGGACGATCAGCGTCAGGTGCAAGTCATGGCCGGACAGAAACATCAGGCGGCCGGCGGCGACTACTGCAAGCGCAACGATGAAGACGGCTCCTACCGAAACGACGAACATCGTTGCGGACAGTGACTTCGCCCGAACGGCAACAGAGCGCAGCACAATCCCCACGAGGGCAGTCACGAGGGCGATGCCCGCGAACATGAAGGCGAACGCCGCTCGATCCTGGCCCGATGGACGCATGAGGAGCTCGACGACCCCGTAGGCGACGATGACCGCTCCGATCAGCAACCCGGTGAATCTCATGGTTCGAACCGGTAGCCGACCCCCCACACCGTGGCGATCCAGCGGGGTCTGGCGGGGTTGGCTTCGAGCTTGGTCCTGAGGCGGCCGATGTGCACCGTGACGGTCGCCGGGTCCTGCCAATCGGAAGAGGACTCCCACACGTGTTGAAGGAGCTGGCCCCTCGAAAAGACCTGTCTCGGGTGTGAAGCGATGTAGACGAGGAGATCGAACTCCCTTGGCGTCAGCTCAACAAGCCGCCCATCCGCCCGCACCTCGCGAGAGCGGCGATCGATCTCGAGGCCTTCGAATGCCAGTGTCTCGTTGACCGGTTCGGGCCGGCTCCTTCTCAACACCGAACGCACTCGTGCGGCCAACTCCCGTGGAGAGAACGGTTTGACCACGTAGTCGTCGGCACCCAGCTCGAGACCCACCACTCGGTCGGGTTCCTCGCCGCGGGCGGTCAGGAGGATCACGGGGATCGTCGAGTCTTTCCTCACTTCATGGAGAACGGAGAAGCCGTCCCTCTCGGGAAGCATGACGTCGAGCACGAGCAGATCCGGGGGCCGGGCGCGGATGGCCTCGAGCGCGGCATCGCCATCCTGGACAGTTTCGACCACGAAGCCTTCACGTTCGAGGTACTCCGTGACGACCTCACGCACCATTGGTTCATCGTCGACGACGAGGACTCGATCCATGACCGCATCGTACGGGCAGGGACTCGAGATGAGAAGCGGAGCACCGCCCGTTTCGGAAATGTTCATCTCCACGTTGTCGCGACGAGAGATCCGCATGACATCGTCTGTCGCAGACCGGAGATCCCGGTGAAAGGAGATAACCATGCGTCGCATTGCCGTTGTGGGTCTTGTCATCGCGATGCTGTTCGCGATGGCCGCACCCGCATTTGCACTGCCGGGCAAGTTCAGCTTCGCGCCCGGCATCTACGCCGACGGAACCGCGTATAGCTCAAGAAAGGTTGCCGACATCCCGGCTCCCAACGCACACAACCTTCAGTCATTCGACATGCTGGTCGGTATCACCAACGGCGTCGAAGGTCAACTCGCCGTTGCCGAGGCCGGCCCAGGAAATCCTGCCTACAACGGCGGCCGGTGGTACGAGGTACCGGCGACATGGAGTGACGGTGCCACCCCCTTCCTGATCAAGTCCTTCGACGTGCTCATGGAGCAGGTGTCTCTAGGGAACCTGAGTATCGACGACAGCAATCCGCAGTTCCTCGAGTGTCCGCTGGTGCCGGTCAAGTAGATCGTCCCTCCTTCCCGGACGAGACGTAGGGACGCTCCCGAGGGAGCGTCCCTACTCAACGCTGTACGAGACCGAGCACGTTTCCGTCGAGGTCGTGGAGCGATGCGAGGACGTCTCCCATTGCCTTCAAAGTCGGTGGGTAGCGGACCGTTGCACCGGCCTCGACGAATCGATCGAATGCAGCGTCGAGATCCGGAACCGCGAACCACAGGGTGACGCCAACGCCGGCGGTGGCCTCACCGTCGACCTGGTCGAAACCGAAGTAGAGGTTGTCGAGACGAAACCCGAGGTGCAAAGGGCCGTGCGCCGTCGGTTCAGGGAGGTCGAGTCCGTTCCGGTAGAACTCCGCGAGCTCGGTCATCTTCGGCGTGAAGATGATGATCGTGTCACACGCAACCATGCCGTGCAGCGTACCGCGACGAGGTGCCGTCAGGCTCCAGTCTCCGGCAAGAAGACCGGTTGGACGGACCGCCTGCTTCTGCCATCCTCTGGCTGTGGGCTGTCAGCTGTGAGCGGTCCGCTGTTGGGTACCATCGAGCCCATGTATGAGGCATCACTCGCCGAAGGGTTCTTGTTCACCGACCTGTACCAGCTGACGATGGCCCAGGTGTACTACCGGCTCGGCGTCCACGAGCAGCCTGCGGAGTTCGACTACTACTTCCGTTCCTACCCGGACTACGGCAAACATCAGGCCGGCTACGCGGTCAACGCGGGCCTCGACTGGCTGCTCGACTGGATGGAATCCACTCGTGCAACCGATCAGGACATCGAACACCTTCAGACGCTCCGAAGCGCTTCGGGCGACCGGTTGTTCGCACCGGACTTCCTCGAGTGGTTGCGTCAGAATGGAGACTTCTCAGGGATCAGCATGACGGCTATCCCCGAGGGCCGCATCGTGCATCCCAACGTGCCGATTGTCGTGGTGGTCGGTCCGCTCGGGATCGCACAGATGCTGGAGACCTCGCTTCTGAACCATCTCAACTACCCGACGTTGATCGCCACGAAGGCATCGCGCGTCCATGAGGCCGGGTTCGGCCGGCCGGTGCTGGAGTTCGGTATGCGCAGAGGTCCCGAGCGTGGGAGCAACGCAGGAACCCGAGCGGCCCTCATAGGTGGCGCCGACTTCAGCTCCAACGTCGGCACGTCGTTCACCGTCGGTGTTCCCTCCAAGGGGACACATGCCCACTCTCTCATCCAACTCTTCCTCGCCAAGGGTCAGACCGAACTCGACGCGTTCCGGGCGTACGCGGACGTGTTCCCCGACGACTGTCTGCTGCTCGTCGACACGATCGACACGATCGAGAGTGGCATCCCGAATGCCATCACCGTCTTCGAAGAGCTCCGCCGCTCCGGCCACGAACCCGTCGGCATCAGACTCGATTCGGGCGACTTGGCCTATCTGGCGATTCAGGCTGCACGCATGCTCAATGACGCCGGGTTCGCAGAGACATCCATCGTCCTGTCATCCAACCTGGATGAGCTCGCGATCTGGCAGATCGTTTCGCAGATCAGAAACGAGGCACCGAACTACCGGGTCGATCCCGATCACTTGATCGGACGGCTGAGCTACGGGGTCGGGACGCGGCTGATCACCTCCCAAGGCGACGCGTCGCTGGATGGTGTCTACAAGCTGGTTGCCATCGAGGAACCGTCCGGCTGGCAACCGGCGATCAAGGTTTCGGAGTCGCAGGCGAAGATTCCCAACCCTGGTCGCAAGCAGGCGTGGCGCCTCTACGACGCGCGTGGAACGGCAACCGCCGACGTCCTCGGCACGGCAGACGAGACGATTCAAACGGGCATGCCCATCACCCTGCATCATCCTGTGATCCCGACGTCCATGAGAAGACTCCCGGAGGGGGCGGTCTCCGACGTTGAAACCCTTCCACTGCCGGTGCTCGCGAACGGCACGCGACTCCAAGAGTCGCCAACGATCGACGAGCTGAGGCAGCGTCGCATCGCCGACCTCGAGCGGCTCGATCCAGGTGTGCGCCGGCTCATCAACCCGCACGTCTACCACGTGTCGCTCACGGACAGTCTGTGGGACATGAAGGTCGGGATGGTGCGCAAGCTGATGGGGGAGTGACCGTCAGCCCTGCATCGCTCGCCAGATCTTCTCTGACGTGAACGGAGGATGCGTCAATCGGACACCGATAGCGTCGTAGATGGCGTTCGCCAGCGTCGGGATCGGGGCATTGATGCCGATCTCTGCGATCGACTTGGCACCCATCGGGCCTGTCTCCTCGTACGTATCCACGAGGATGACCTCCAACGGAGGCATGTCGGTGGCAGCGGGAATCTTGTACCGACCCAGGTCGGGGTTGCGCATCCGGCCGTACGTGTCGAACCGCATCTCCTCCATCAGGGCATAGCCGATCCCGTTCGCGAGTGCTCCCTCGGCCTGCCCTTCGGCGAGACGCGGGTTGATCGCTGTTCCGCAGTCCACGGCTGCGACGTAGTCGACGATCCTCAGTTCACCGGTCTCGGTGTCGATGGCGATCTCCGCGAACGACGCGAGGAATGGTGGGGGAGAGACATCACCGACGAACGATGCCGTGGCCCCGATCTGGAACTGATCCACCCCGTACAACGACCGCAGCGCGACGTCCGCCAACGTGACGCTTCGACCATCCTCGGCGATGACCCTTCCGTCACCGAGCTCGAGCTCATCGGCATCGACTCTGAGCATCGCTGCCGCGACCGCCGTGATCTGGCCCTTCACATCGGTCGCGGCTCGCACCACGGCAGACCCCGAGACGTAGGTGGTCGAGGACGCATACGCGCCGACATCGAACGGAGTCACGTCGGTGTCGGAGGAGAGCACGATGATGTCGTCGAGCGTGACGCCGAGAACCTCGGCGGCCATCTGCGCGAGGACGGTGTCCGAACCGGTGCCGAGGTCGGTGGCTCCGATCAGGAGGTTGAACGACCCGTCATCGTTCATCTTGATCGTGGCGGCAGCCATGTCGATCGCAGGGATTCCCGAGCCCTGCATGTGGATGGACATGCCGATGCCGTGCACCCAAGGACCCTCACGGAGGCGTGTGCCACGCTTGGCGGCCCAGCCGATCCGCTCGGCCCCGATGTCGATGCATCGTTCGAGGCCACAGCTTCCGATCGTTTGGGGCACACCCTTGCGACCTTCACCGAGTTCTTCGAAGATCGGGCTGGTCTCGCCGGATCGGATGTGATTGAGGCGTCGAAGCTCGAGTGGGTCCATCCCGAGTTTCTCGGCGAGCATGTCGATACCGACTTCGAGCGGGAAGATCCCCTGGGTTGCGCCGTATCCCCGGTAGGCGCCGCCGACAGGCAGATTCGTGTAGATGCCCTTTGCGGTGAACCTGACATTCGGCGCCTTGTTGTACATCGGGAGCGTCTTGGAGCCTGCGTTGGACACGACCGTCAGGTTGTGGGCTCCGTACGCGCCGGTGTTTTCGAGTGCGTTCATGTGCACTGCCGTCAAACGGCCGTCTTCGTCGGCACCCAGCCGGACGGTCACCCGCATCGGGTGCCGCGTGCGGGACGCATAGAACTCCTCGGCTCGCGTGTACTCGAGCTTGCACGGCCGCCCGGTCCGGTAGGTGACGAGTCCGACGAGGTCTTCGATGAGGATCTCCTGCTTGACGCCGAAGCCGCCGCCGATGCGAGGCTTGATGACCCTGATCTGCCCGGCCGGGATGTCGAGGACACGTGCGATGATCCGGCGCACGTGGAAGGGGACCTGCGTGCTCGTGTAGAGCACCAGCCGCCCGTTGTCATCGAGGTAGGCCACCGATACGTGTGGTTCGAGCGGGACATGCTGTGCGTACTGGGTTTCTCCCGTGAACTCGACGCTCGCGAACGCAGACTCGATCGCCGCGTCGACGTCGCCTACGTCGGCTTCGACCACTCCTGCGATGTTGTGTTCGGCATCCCATATCCCCGATGCGTCCGTCTCGTCGTGGATGACCGGGGCTCCCTCGGCGAGCGCGTCGTCGATCGACAGGACGGGCGTCAGCGGTTCGTACTCGACCTCGATCAGTTCGAGCGCGTGTTCTGCGATCTCCTTCGACGTGGCAGCGACGACGGCTACCCGATCCCCGACGAAGCGGACCTTCGGATCGAACATCCGCGAGTCGTACGGGGACGGCTCCGGGTGACCCTGTCCCGCGGTCGTGTAGCGGACCGTTGGTGTGTTCACGTGCGTCAGCACGAGCTCCACCCCTTCGAGCTCTTCTGCACGTTCCGTCGAGATGGATGTGATTCGTGCGTGTGCATGTGGCGAGCCGAGCATCGCGAGATGCAGCATGCCGGGGAGGTCGAGATCACCGGTGAACACGGGTTTCCCCGTTACCAGCGCTCGCCCATCCACACGACGTTCGCTTTGGCCGACGACGACGAACTGATCAGCCACCGGTCGCCTCCCGCATCCTCGCCGCGGCGATGCTGATGGCTTCCACCGGCTTCACATAGCCCGTACAGCGGCACAGATTCCCGCGCAACGCCTCGCGTATCTCGTCTTCGGAGGGCTCCGAGACGCGGTTCAGCAACTCGTAGGCGCTGATCAGCATCCCGGGGGTACAGAAGCCGCACTGGACCCCACCAGCGTCGAGGAACGCAGCTTGAATCGGGTGTAGCTCACCCTCGGTTCCGAGACCTTCCACGGTCAGGATGCTGGTGTCCGCCGCGGCCGGGGCCGGATAGTCACACGACGTGACAGCCCTCCCGTCGATCAGCACGGCGCATGCCCCGCAATCTCCGTTGTCGCAGCCGTTCTTCACACCCTTGAACCCGAGCCGCCGCAAAAGATCCAGCAGGCTCTCGGAAGCTTTGACCTCCACATCGAACGCGGCACCATTGACCGTGAGGTTCATGGTGTGACCTCCAAGAGACAACGACGAACGAGCACCTCGGTGAGGTGGCGGCGATACTCGGCGCTTCCCCGTGGATCGGAGCGAACGTCGACGGTGTCCCTCGCGACGCGGGCCGCCCGCACGATCGAGGCTTCGTCGAAGGGTTGACCGACCAGGACCTCCGACGCGTCCCCGAGTTCCACGGCGAGGCTAGGTCGCTCCCCGACGACGATCCTGGCAGACGAAACGACGGCATCTTCGAAGCGAACGCCGCATGCCACATTGAGGATCGCCAGGTCATACGTGGTGCGGGCGAACTTCCGGAACGCGGCCCTGCCTCCATCGACAGGGATCTCAACACCGGTCACCACCAGCGGCCGTCGGTTGCGTCTCGTCGCATAGAACTCGCCGAGTGGCATCTGTCTCGGTGCACCGTCATAGAACCGCACCGACGCGTCGATCGCGAGCATGACGGGGACCACGTCTGAGAGGCGTCCCCTCGCGAGATGGCCTCCGATCGAGGCAGCGTTCCGGTGGAGTGGAGATGCAACACGCCGGAGCATGGCGTGCACGACGCCCGACCACACACTGCCGAGCGGCTCATACTCGAGCATCTCCGTCAACGTCGCCGTAGCGCCGATCGTGATGGCCCCATCGTCGCGACTGATTCCGCCGAGTGACGCTCGTGAGAGGTCGATGAGCGTATCGACCTCCGTGGGAGGGTGGAGAGAGAGGTCGGTTCCACCACCCATGAGGCGTGCCCTGGACCCGAGTGACGTCAGGAGCCCGTAGGCTTCTTCGACGGAGTCGGAGTGCACGTACTCGGTGATCATCCGAGATCAGATGCTAGCGCCCCCGAGGTGTCGTCTCTTCGAGAGCCAGAGTACAGGGGCACAACCGCCACACGGCGCGTAAGGTGTGGCCGATGACTCGTTTCGACCTCAATGGCACGCCCGTCGAGGTACACGACCACCATCCCCATCTTCTGGCAGCACTCCGTGAAGAGCTCGGTGTCACTTCACCGAAGGATGGCTGCTCACCCTCTGGCCAGTGCGGTGCCTGCACGATCCTCGTCGACGGCAAGGCTCGCGTGTCGTGCCAGATGGACGTCGACAGAGCCGAAGGCACGACCATCACCACCCTGGAAGGACTGTCCGACGAGGAGCGCGATCGTTTCGCCGACGCGTTCGCTGCATACGGTGCCACCCAGTGCGGGTTCTGCACGCCGGGCATCATCATGCGATCGAAGGCTCTGATCGACAAGAAAGGTCGTGAGCTCACGCGCAACGATCTCCGGCGCCACCTCGGAGCGAACCTCTGCCGTTGCACCGGCTACCTCAAGGTCTTCGCCGCCATCGAGGCTGTCGCCCACGGCGATCGGATCGAAGTCGCGTCGCCTGGCGGCGTCGGTTCCACCGGCGTCAAGTACGAGGCGAGAGAGTTGGCTCTCGGCACTAGAGGGTACGTCGATGATCTGAAGGTCGATGGGATGCTTCACGCAGCACTGCGCCTCGCCGACCACGCTCGCGCAGATGTCCTTGGTATCGACACCAGCGCCGCGAAAGCGGTTGCCGGGGTCACTGCTGTGTTCACCGCCAAGGATGTGCCGGGAACGCTCCGCGTCGGGTTGATCGACAAGGACTGGCCCGTCTTCATCCCGGAAGGAGGGCGCACCTCCTATCTCGGCGATGTGCTCGCAATCGTCGTCGCCGAACGTCGGGAAACGGCCCTTCGGGCCGCCGAGCTGATAGCTGTCGACTATCGCCCACTTGCACCGTTCACGGACGCCGAGAAGGCTCTTGCATCGGACGAGGATGCCGTGTGGGGGCTCGATGGCAACATCTTGTCGCGCTCCACGTACCAGCGCGGTGACGTCGACTCCGCGCTCGCATCGAGCAGTCACACGATCAACGAGATCTTCACGACCCAACGGGTCGAGCACGCGTTCCTCGAACCGGAGTCGACCCTTGCCGTGCCCGCGCCGAGCGGCAGACTCCACGTCTACTCGGGCGGCCAAGGCGTATGGGATGACCGCGATCAGATCGCCGCGTTGCTCGCCGCACCGAACGACGCGGTCACGGTCGAGCTCGTTTCGAACGGGGGAGCGTTTGGAGGCAAAGAGGACATGTCCAACCAGGGCCAAACGGCACTGGCTGCGTGGCTGCTCCGCCGACCCGTCAAGTGCACGCTCACCAGGGAACAGTCGCTCTTGATGCACGCCAAACGCCATCCCATCCGTCTCGAGTACGCGGTGGGGTGCGACGAGGACGGCAGGCTGACTGCAGTGAGGGCGCGTCTCGTCGGTGACTCCGGTCCATACGCCTCCGTCGGCATGAAAGTGCTCGAACGTGCCGCGGGGCACGCGACTGGTCCGTACGTCGTTCCCAACGTCGACGTCGAGTCGATCGCGGTGCGAACCAACAACCCGGTGTGTGGCGCGTTCCGAGGGTTCGGCGCCAACCAGGCACAATTCGCGATGGAAGGGACCCTCGATCGGTTGGCGGAGCTCGTCGGCATCTCCGGCTGGGAGATCAGAGCACGCAACGTCATCACCCCCGGCGTCGAGTGGGGCCCTGGGCAGATCATGGACGACGGCTGCAGAGGAGCCTCGGAGTGCCTGGCCGCCGTCAAGAGCGTGTACGACGCCGCCCGATCGGAAGGCAAGGCGGTGGGACTCGGACTCGCGCTGAAGAACACCGGCCTCGGCAACGGGTACAAGGAGGAGTCGAGGGCGGTCGTTCGGTTCGAAGAGGACGGCACTGTCGAAGTCCGTCACTGCTGGACCGAGATGGGCCAAGGCGTCCACACTGTCGCGCAGCAGGTCGTCGCCGAGGAGCTCGGTGTCGACACGGCACGCGTCCGCGTGATCGTCGACACCACGAGGGAGCTGGGGGACGGACAGACGACCGGTTCCCGTGGGACGCTGCTCGGCGCGGGGGCAATCCAAGACGCCTGCCGGAACGCCATCGAGGCAGGCAGAACGGTGGGTGTGGATCACCTCGGCCAGTATGTCATCGACTGGACTGACTCGCTCGAGTCCGGTGTCGAGCATCCGACCATTCACTCCGCGTTCGGATATGCCGCGCAGGTGGTCATCATGGATCGCGAAACGGGCGAAATCGAGCGGGTCGTCGCGGCACACGACGTCGGTAAGGCGGTGAATCCGACGCTCGTTGAAGGTCAGATCGAAGGTGCCGTCCACATGGGGCTCGGGTACGCGCTTTCCGAGGACTTCCCTGTCGACGACTCAGGACGGCCCACCAACATGACGTTCCGCAGCTTCGGCATTCTGCGTGCCAAGGACATGCCCCCCGTTGACGTCATCATCATCGAGGTGCCTCAACCGAACGCCCCGTACGGCGTGAAGGGCGTCGGGGAGATCGGGCTGGTCCCGACCGCGCCGGCGGTCGCTGCAGCAATGCACGACAGAGACGGGTTCTGGAGGAAGACGCTTCCGCTGGCACCCAGCGGGTAGGTTTGCGGCAGGAGGTTCTATGGCATCGACGACCCCTGGCATGGTGTGCGCACATCACCACCTGTATTCGACACTCGCACGAGGCATGCCGGCGCCGCCGGCTACCCCGACCAACTTCCTCGAGATTCTCGAGCAGGTGTGGTGGAGGCTCGACACTGCTCTCGACCTCGAGATGCTCGAGTGGTCGGCCAAACTCGGCGCACTCGAGGCGCTCGAACAGGGAACCACCGTCATCATCGATCACAACGAGTCGCCGAACGCGATCGAAGGGAGCCTGTCGGTGATCGCAGATGCCTGTGCCGAGGTCGGCGTGCGAGTCGTCTGTGCCTACGGGATCACGGACCGGCACGGGCACGAAGGGGCCCTGAGGGGACTCGCGGAGAACGAACGGTTCATCAAAGCAGGTGGCAACGGGCTCGTTGGGATCCACGCAGCGTTCACCTGCACTGACGGGAGCCTGGAGGCCGCTGCCGGACTCGCCAACGATATGAGGGTCGGTGTCCACGTCCATGTCGCAGAAGGCGAAATCGACAGAGACGCCACATTCAAGCTCCAAGGGCTCACGACCGACGACTGGTTGCTGATCCACGCCGTGCATCTGCCGACCGACCACGAACTCCGTGGCACGGTCGTGCACAACCCTCGGTCCAACCTGAACAACGCCGTCGGGTACGCGAACCCGGTGCGATTCGACAACCCCGTGGCGCTCGGCACGGACGGGATAGGCGCCGCGATGGTCGAGTCGTTCCGTCTTGCCTACGTGATGCATCGGTCTGTCGACGTGACCGCATCGCCTGAGACAGCCTGGAGGTGGCTGGAGGAAGGATGGAACCTCGCGCCCGAGGCGCTCGAGGACGAGGTGACGTGGTCATACGAACCGATGGACCCTTGGCACCTGGCGTTCACCCCTGGTGTCCGGCCCCTGAAGGTCGAGATGGACGGCGAGGTCGTGTTCCAGAATGGCAGCCCGACGAAGGTCGACGCGCAGGAGATCCGGGCGAGAGCTCGAGAGCAAGCGAAGCGACTCCACGCCCGGCTGTGAGAGGAGTGTGAGCATGTCCGATCGATTCCACCCGATCAGCGCCCGCGCGCTCAGCAGATGGGTGTTCTCCGAACTCGAGGCCGAAGACACGATCTTCGGGTTCCCGCGTTCCGCGTTCTTCGTTCCCGACCCCACGGACCGCTACCGGACCAACGTGTACGGTCAGGCGCTGGACACGCCGTTCGGTGTCGCCGCGGGACCTCACACACAGATGGCCCAGAACATCGTCGTCGCGTGGCTCCACGGTGCACGGTTCATCGAGCTGAAGACAGTGCAGACGCTCGATGAACTCGACGTGCCCAAGCCGTGTATCGACTGCCAAGACGAGGGCTACAACGTCGAGTGGTCGCAGGAACTGAAGGTGCACGAGTCCTTCGAGGAGTACCTCCGGGCGTGGGTGCTCGTTCATGCCCTCCACCGGCGGCTCGGCTTCCCGGGCGACCATCCCGGCCTGATCTTCAACATGAGTGTCGGGTACGACTACGCAGGTATCCAGCAGCCGAACGTCCAGTGGTACTTCGAGCGGATGAACGACGCCTCCGAGGGGGTCGCCGAGATGGTCGACATCGTCGCAGCTGACTACCCGGAGGTTCGCACCATCGACATTCCGACACGGCTGTCGGACACGATCACCCTCTCCACGATGCACGGTTGCCCGCCGGACGAGATCGAGACGATCAGCCAGTACCTCATGAAGCAGCGACATCTACATACGAGCGTGAAGCTGAATCCAACGCTGTTGGGTCCGGACGGTGTTCGCTCCATCCTGTCAGGTCTCGGCTACCGGGACGTGCCTGTTCCCGACGCCGCCTTCGGACACGACCTTCAGTACTCAGACGCAGTTCCGATGCTGCGCAGACTCACAACCGTCGGAGCAGCCGAGGGCTTGACGTTTGGCGTCAAGCTCACGAACACCCTCGAGGTGGAGAACTTCCGCGATGTGTTCACCGACGAGACCATGTACATGTCCGGCAGGGCGCTGCACGCGATCACCACCAGTGTCGCCAACCGGCTCAACGAGGAGTTCGCAGGGGACTTGCTCATGTCGTTTGCGGGCGGAGCGGACGCCTTCAACGTCCCGTCACTCCTCGCCTCAGGAATGAGCACCGTCACCGTGTGCAGTGACTTGCTCAAGTCCGGTGGGTACATGCGGATGCTGCAGTACTTCGAAACCACCGACGCCGCGCTCGACGTTGCGGGAGCAGGGAACCTCGACGAGTTGATCGTGCGCACCGCCCTGGAACGCCCAGGCGAGCTCACAGGAGTGTTCGCAGAAACTCTCGGCGTGGAGCCGGCGGCCGAAGAGGTCGTACGTCTCAGTGAAGGCGGGATTCTGCCTCGAAACCCGGCGACTCGTCATGCCCTGGTCACGGCCGCCGCACGGGTCAACCTGCGCGCCTACTCGGCGGAGACGAGACACGCATGGGATCTCGAGAAGGGTTCGTTCTTCAGAAGCCGCTCCAAGACCGTGCGCCCCCTGGACCTATTCGACTGCATCGCAGCGCCATGCGAGGACGAGTGCCCGGTGAATCAGCGGGTCCCCGAGTACATGCGCGCCGTTCGAGACGGCGACTGGGAGATCGCCGTTGCGGTCACCCGTCAGGACAACCCGATCCCGACGATCCTTGGTCAGGTCTGCGACCACCTGTGCGAGCACACCTGTGTCAGGACCCACTACGACGAGCCGTTGGCTATCCGGGATATGAAACGATTCGTCATGACGCTCGAGACCGCACCCCCAGCGACGGTCCCGAAGCCGCCGACCGGCATCAAAGTGGCGATCATCGGAGCCGGCCCCGCGGGCATGTCCGCCGCTGAGCTCCTCGCCGGTGGGGGGTTCGAAGTCACGATGTTCGAACAGCACCCCTACCCGGGTGGCATGGTGTCCGGCGCGATTCCGGAGTATCGCCTTCCCCAGAGCGAGATCGACAAGGACATGGTCGTCGTCGATGACCTCGGCGTCGAAACCAGATATGGCCAGATTGCGGGACGAGACTTCACCGTCTCGGACCTACGGAAGCAGGGCTACCGCTATGTGCTGGTAGCCGCCGGTGCCCAAATCGGCAAGCGCCTCGGACTCGACGGTGAGGAAGCCGCCGGTGTCATGGATGCCCTTCACTTCCTCAGGGCGGCACGAGAGGGTCACCCGGTGCCGATCGGAGACAGGGTGGCGGTCATCGGGGCCGGCGACACCGCAATGGACTGCGCACGAACCTCATGGCGTCTCGGGACGGACAACGTGACCGTGGTCTACCGGCGTACGATCGATCAGATGCCTGCGGACAGGGAGGAGGTCCATCTGCTTCTCGAAGAGGGCATCCGTGTCGAGGAGCTGACCAGCCCGGTGTCTCTCCACATCGAAAACGGAGCCCTTGCCGGGTTGGTCTGCGTTCGCAACGAGTACCGGGGCGACAGGGACGCGTCGGGCCGCAAGGTGCCGCACACGATCGAAGGGTCGGAGTTCGAGCTTCCGTTCGACACGATGATCCTCGCGATCAGCCAGCATGCCCTGATCGACTTCTTCGACGAGGAGGCGCCCGCGTTGACCCGCGGCGGATACCTCGACGTCGATCCGGCCACCATGGAGACGTCCATCCCGGGCGTGTTCGCGGCAGGTGACGTCGCCGCTCCGGGACCGGCATCGATCGTGAAGGCGGCCGGTGACGCCAAGGTGGCTGCAGCGGCGATCATCGAGCGGGAGGGTGGCAGGGTCGTGCCGGCACCGAGAAACCAGCCGGTGTTCTCCGTGGCGGACATCCAGGTGCGCAAGGCGCACCGCGAGTACCGCGTGCCCATCACGCACGTTCCGGTCGGCGAACGCAAGAACTTCGAAATAGGGACGTTCCCCTACACGGTGGAGGAAGCCCAGAAGGAGGCATCGCGCTGCCTCGACTGCGACCTCTACTGCAGCATCTGTGTCGGCGTGTGCCCCAACATGGCGCTGATGACCTACGCGATGGAGCCTTTGTCGTTCGATCTGTCCGTTGTCACGATTGGAGATGGAGAGACGAGCGTTGCACCGGGTGAGTCGTTCTCGGTCGAACAGGGGTACCAGATAGCGGTGCTCACCGACTTCTGCAACGAGTGCGGGAACTGTGTGACGTTCTGCCCAACGGCAGGCGAGCCATATCGCGACAAGCCGCGGATCTACCTCAACAAGGATGATTTCCTCAGTGAAACGGACAACGCGTTCATGCTCTATGAGGATGCGATGGAGGGGCGGTTCGCTGGGGAGACACACCGCATAGAGCTGAACGGTTCGCTCACCTACGAAAGCCCCGAGGGAACCGTGCATATCGATGCCGACGAGTTCACGGTCCTCGACGCGTCAGGCGAGGAGGGAGCGGTCCTGCGGCTCGAGGCAGCCGCGACCATGTACGCCATCATGCAAGGCCTGCGAGGGTCGATGCCGCACCTGCCAACAGCGAACAGCGAACAGCGGACAGCGAACAGCTGAGCGCGAGGGGTCGGCGCTGTCGGCTGTCAGCTGTCTGCTTCCACGCCTGCCATCATCAGGCCGAGTTGTTCGATCGTGGCGTCGGCGTGGTTGACGATGCCCATGATCCGGCCCTCATAGATGACCGCGATTCGATCGGCAAGGATGAGGATCTCGTCGAGGTCTTCGGAGATCAGCAGCGTTGCGGTCCCGGCCTTGCGTTGATCGAGGAGCTTCTCGTGGATGAACCGTTGGTCGAGGAGTCGCCGATGGATGTACTCGGTGGCCCCGATGTCGACGCCACGTGTCGGCTGTGCTGCGATGAGTACTTTCGGGTTGCCTGACAACTCCCGGGCGAAAATTGCCTTCTGGATATTGCCGCCCGACATCGCGCTCAGCAGTGTCTTCTGCGACGGCGTCTTCACGTTGAAATCGGCGATGAGCTGGTCGCAGTGCTCCTCGATCGCCGCAAAATCGAGAAACCCGCGCTTCGCGAACGGAAGCCCTCGAGGGGATCTGCTCCCAGGATGAGCAGCATGATGGCGCCGACCAGAAGCGCGCCGAGGACCGCGATGACAGGGAAGAGGCCTCCGGCGAGCGACAGCAGCCTCAGGTTGGTCGGCTTCCTACCCTCCACGTTCGGGCAAGCATAGAGGGTTGAGGCCGGCCTCGGTGGTCGTCGTCCGAAACGGATGGGAGGGGTGCGGGAAGCGATAGGCTTGGACCATTCCTCGAAAGGAGAGTGTCAATGAGGAGCTTCGCCGGCCGGGACATCCTGTCGCTGAAGGGCTTCGAACGGGCAGAGTTCGAGCACGTGTTCGAGACCGCATCCGAGCTGGAACCGATCGCTCGTGAACGTCGCAACATCGATCTGCTGTCGGACAAGACTCTGCTGACCGCCTTCTACCAGCCGTCGACTCGAACACGCATGGCTCATGAGGCGGCGATGCATCGGCTCGGAGGCGCCGTGCTGGGGTTCTCGGATGCCAAGATGACGCGTGCCGGCGACTTCTACCAGGAGTCGATCAAGGACACCGTTCACATGCTGGAGTACTACGGCGACGCCATCGTCATGCGGCACTTCCAGCAGGGTGCTCCGCAGGAGGCCGCCAAGTGGGCGAGTGTGCCTGTCATCAATGCAGGCGACGGGTGGGGAGAACATCCGACACAGGTGCTGACCGATCTCTACACGGTGCTGGTCGAGAAGGGGACGATCGACGGCCTCACGTTCGTCGCGATCGGTGACATGCGGATGCGCACCATGCACTCGCTCGGATATGCGCTCACCCAGTTCGATGCGCAGATGATTTCGGTCTCGCCACCCGAGATGTCACTGACGGATGACTTCAAGGCCGAACTCGCCGAGCAGAACCTGTTCGTCCGTACGGCCGAGCATGTAGCGGACGTGATCGCAGAGGCGGACGTCATCTACATGGAGCCAGTCGTGCAGGCCGATTACACGAAAGGCCGCGACGAGCGCGGCGCCGAGATGGGTCTCACCCCGGACAACTACAAGGTGACCAGGGGTCTCCTCGCAGACAAGGCGAAGTCGGATGCGATCATCTTGCACTCGCTGCCGCGCATGGACGAGCTGCCACCCGATGTGGACGCCACGAAGTACGCCCGCTACTGGCAGGAGGCGTACAACGGCGTCGTGATGCGCATGGCCCTCCTCGCCCTCGTGCTGGGAGCGATGGAGTAGGACGGTTCTCAGTTCTCGGTTGTCGGTAGGAGTACCGATGGCCGTGCTTCCGTCGTTCTGAACTGATAACCGATGACTGAAGACCGCAAGGAGCAACAATGCAGACGGGATTGAGGGGTCGGGACATGATCACGACCCAGGAGTGGACCAAGGACGAGATCGACACGGTGCTGGATGTCGCGTTGGACTTGAAGCGCAAGCAGGCGCTCGGCGAGCCGCACGCATACCTGCGCGACAAGGTGCTCGCGATGCTGTTCTTCTTCTCGAGCACCAGGACGAGAGCGAGTTTCGAGGCCGGGATGGCGCAACTCGGCGGGCATGCCATGTTCATGGAGTCTCGTACGACGCAGATCAGCCACGGCGACACTGCCACGGAGATCGGCGAGATCCTCGGTCGTTACAGCGCAGGTATCGCGATTCGCCAGGTCGACTGGGGGGTTGGAAATGGGTACCAGCGTGCTGTTGCCGAGGCAAGCCGAGTGCCCGTACTCAACATGCAGTGCGAGATGTACCACCCGCACCAGATCCTCGCGGACCTGATGACGATCATCGAGAAGAAGGGTGATCCTCGCGGCAGGACGATCAACGTGAGCTACGCCTACGCGTCCAGCTACCAGAAGCCATTGAGCGTTCCACAGAGCCTGATCCTGCTGGCGACGAGGTTTGGGATGAACGTCAGACTGACCCGCCCACCGGAGTTCATGCTGATGCCCGAGATCGTGGCGCAGGCAGAGGAGAACGCCCGCAAGGCGCACGGATCGTTCGAGATCATCGAGGACTTCGATGAGGGGTTCCGTGGAGCCGACGTCGTGTACGCGAAGAGCTGGGGTGCAATGCTGACCACGACCGACGATGCAGAATCGAAGGCGATCGGCGACAAGTACACGGATTGGATCACC
Organism: uncultured Acidimicrobiia bacterium; assembly: GCA_964594235.1. Classification (GTDB taxonomy): domain Bacteria; phylum Actinomycetota; class Acidimicrobiia; order Spongiisociales; family UBA4744; genus CAYLHS01. Next base: position 55,705 of record CAZQMF010000004.1, on the reverse strand, counting down.
GACGAGCGCAGGATGGCCCTCGCCAACGAGGACGCGATCTATATGCACCCGCTGCCGGCGGACCGAAACATCGAGGTCACCGACGGGGTCATCGACGGTTCACATAGTGTCGTCTTCGATCAGGCAGAGAACAGGCTGCACGCGCAGAAGGCAGTGATGGCACTGACGATGTAGGGAGTGCCATCTTCCAGAAGGAGACGGTGTTGGGCAACACGAAACTGGCGGTGGTGGCGATCGGCGGCAACTCGTTGATCAAGGACAGTGCACATTCCACCGTCGAGGACCAGTACATAGCAGCAGGGGAAACCGACCACCACATCGCTGAACTGATCAGGGAAGGATGGGACGTCGCGATAACCCACGGGAACGGGCCGCAGGTCGGGTTCATCCTTCGGCGATCCGAGATTTCACGAGGTGAGCTCCACGAGGTCCCGCTCGACGTGTGTGGCGCCGACACCCAGGGCGCGATCGGGTATGCGCTCCAGCAGAACCTCTACAACGACTTCCTTGCCCTCGGGATCGACAAGACAGTCACGACGGTCGTCACCCAGGTCGAGGTCGATCCGGCCGACCCCGCATTCGAGCATCCGTCGAAACCGATCGGCTCGTTCATGGACGAGGGCACGGCGGAACAGCGGCGCCTGTCTGACGGATGGGAGGTCGTCGAGGATGCCGGCAGAGGCTGGCGGCGGGTCGTTGCATCTCCCCAACCGAAACGGATCGTCGAGATCGGCGCCATTCGTGACCTCCTCGGGAGTGGCATGGCCGTCATCTGTGTCGGTGGTGGTGGAATCCCGGTCGTCGCCGATCCAGGGGGATGGCTGAGAGGCGTTCCGGCGGTGATCGACAAGGACCGGGCCTCGGCGCTGCTCGCGAGTGAACTCGGCGCGGAACTCCTGCTGATCTCGACCTCCGTCGAGAAGGTCGCGCTCGGATGGGGCACATCGGACCAGCGATGGGTCGACTCCATGACGCTCGAGGAGGCGAAACAGCACCTCGGTGAGGGCGTCCACTTTGCAAAAGGCAGCATGGCGCCCAAGATCGAGGCGGCGATCATGTATCTCGAAGCTGGCGGCACCGAGGTCATCATCACGAACCCCGAGAACATCGAACGGGCCGTGCGAGGTGAGACCGGAACACGGATCACGAGATGATCATCGGACTTCGCTGTGTCATCTGCGGGACGGTGTATGGGCCGGACCAGGTCGAGTACGTCTGTCCCAAACACGGCAATGAGGGCATCCTCGACGTCATCTACGACTACGACTCCTTGCGCGAGACTATCGATCGAGACGAACTCGGCTCCGATTGGTCGATGTGGCGATACCGCCCGCTGCTGCCGATTCGACAGAACGCCGAGGTTCCACCACTCCGCATCGGCTGGACGCCCGTGTACCAGGTTGAGCGTGGCCTCTGGATCAAGGATGACGGACGGGAACCGACGGCGTCCTTCAAGGACCGCGCGAGCGCCATCGCGGTCGTGAAGGCGAGAGAGTGTGGTGCTGACGTTGTGACAACCGCATCGACAGGGAACGCTGCGGCAGCGCTCGCAGGGATTGCGGCGTCGGTCGGTCAACGGAACGTGATCTTCGTCCCGGCGTCCGCGCCGCGAGCGAAGATCGCGCAGCTCCTCGTGTTCGGTTCCACCGTGTTTACGGTCCAGGGCACCTACGACGACGCCTTCGAGCTGTGCCTGCAGGTCGCGGCGGAGTACGGCTGGTACAACCGCAACACCGCCTACAACCCGTATATGAGCGAAGGAAAGAAGACGGCCGCCTACGAGATCGCAGAGCAGCTCGGGTGGAACGTGCCCGACGCGGTCGTAGTGAGCGTCGGGGACGGATGTATCATTGGTGGCCTCCACAAGGGCTTCAAGGATCTTGTTGCCCTCGGATGGACCGATCGGATTCCGAGGCTGATCGGTGTCCAAGCAGCGGGGAGCAACTATCTCGCGCAAGCCTGGGCCAACGGCGAGGATGTGCTGACCAAACCACCGATCGATGCGACGACGGTTGCAGACTCGATCTCGGCCGGCCTTCCACGCGACCGGATCAAGGCAATGGCGGCGGTCATCGAAACAGAGGGTGCGTACGTGACCGTGGCAGACGACGAGATCCTGAACGCGATTCCCGCGATGGCTCGAGCGAGCGGCGTGTTCGGTGAACCTGCCGGCGCTGCAGCATACGCCGGATTCATTCGGGCACGCGAGCTCGGGATCCTGGGAGAGTCCGACCGTGTTGTCGTTCTCAACACCGGGAACGGTCTCAAGGATGTCGCGTCTGCGGTGCGCGCCGCCGGCATGGCGGGTGCCGAGCCGTACACGATCGAACCCACATTGGATGCCGTCAAGGCAGTTGTCGACAGACTGGAGATTCCGTGATCGACCTCACCATTCACGAAGGCCCGCTGGGGCGGGCGGTTCAGAGGGCCCGCGAGCGCAACATCATCATTCCGACATTCGCTCAGCAGCGCGACCCAAGGCTGGTGCCCGAGGCGATCAAGACGCGACTCGGTGACGTCGGCCTGTGGGACCTCGACCCGGTCAACCTGTTCAGGATCACGTGGAAGAACGAAGCCGTGCCGAGCGGGGGCGGGTTCGGTGGTGTGAACTTCCTCGAGTACCCGTCCGCACTCACCGGTGCCCCGGCCCGCATCGTCACACTGGTCGGCAAATGGTTCCCGACGGGATCCCACAAGGTCGGAGCTGCGTTCGGGTGCCTCGTTCCGAGACTGGTGACCGGCCAGTTCGATCCGACCACACAGAAGGCGGTGTGGCCGTCGACAGGCAACTACTGCCGGGGCGGGGCGTACGATTCGAATCTGCTCGCATGTGAATCCGTCGCGATCCTTCCCGAGGGAATGAGCAAAGAGCGGTTCGAGTGGCTCGCCAAGGTCGCCGGCGAAGTCATCGCCACTCCTGGCTCGGAGAGCAACGTGAAAGAGATCTTCGACAAGACGTGGGAGCTCAGGCGATCAGGCGAGGACGTCGTGATCTTCAACCAGTTCGACGAGTTCGGCAACTACCTGTGGCACTACACGATCACCGGTCCCGCGATGGTCGAGGTCCTGGAACAGATCTTGGGATCCGGCGATCGGTACCGGGGTGTCGCGTTGACGACGGGGTCGGCAGGGACGATCGGCTCAGGCGACTACATGAAGCAGCAGTTCCCGACGTCGAAGATCGTCGCGAGTGAGGCCCTCCAGTGCCCGACGTTGCTCGAGAATGGGTTCGGCGCTCATCGAATCGAGGGGATTGGCGACAAGCACGTTCCGTGGATCCACAATGTGAAGAACACCGACTTCGTTACAGCCATCGATGACGAAGCCACCATGCAGATTTTGCGGCTCTTCAACGAACCGGTCGGTCAGGACTACCTGATCGAGCGAGGTGTGGACGCATCCTTTGTGGAGGAACTCCCGCAGCTCGGCATCTCGAGCATTGCGAACATGCTGTCGTCGATCAAGTTCGCCAAGTGGAACGAGATGACCGGCCGGGACGTCGTGATGACCGTGGCGACAGACTCCGTTGAGATGTACGAGTCACGACTGAGGGAACTCAATGAAGAGCGTGGTGCGTTCACTCGGGACGACGCAGTCCGCGCGTTCGAGCGCTACCTGCGAGGTACCGGGACCGACGCCATGGTCGAACTCGACTACCAAGGTCGCAAGCGCATCCACAACCTGAAGTACTACACGTGGGTCGAGCAGCAGGGTAGGAGCTACGAGGAGATTCAGGCTCAGTGGTACGACGACGACTACTGGACGTCAGTCCAGTCCGAGGTCGACGCAATGGACCGTCACATCGAGGCGTTCAACGAGAAGACCGGACTCCTCGCAGAACTCTGACATGCGTGCGCAGCTGCTGTACGAACCGGGGCCGATCGATCGGCAACCGCTACGCCTCGAGCGCACAGATGATCCCTTTCCGATGGCCGGGGAACTACTGCTGGACGTGAAGGCATGCGGTGTGTGTCGCACCGACCTTCAGGAGGTCGAAGGCGACATCGAGCTGCACGAGGTTCCGGTGATTCCAGGACACCAGATCGTCGGGGCCGTCGCCGCCGTCGGAGACGGGGTGCGAGGGTGGAGCCTGGGAGACAGGGCCGGAGTCGGATGGATCGGCGGGAGTTGCGGAACATGCGACTTCTGCAGGTCGGGTCGCGAAAACCTGTGCCACTCAGCGGTGTTCACCGGATGGCACCGCGACGGCGGATATGCAGAGAAGGCGACCGTCGACGCGGGGTTCGCGTTTCGACTCCCGGAGGGCGTATCTGACGTCGACGTGGCGCCGCTGCTGTGCGGTGGAGTCATTGGCTACCGCGCTCTGAAGGTATCGGGAATTCAGCCGGGTGGCAGGCTCGGATTGTACGGATTCGGAGCGTCGGCGCTGCTCTCGCTGCAGGTTGCCCTGCACTGGGGATGCAGCGTGTACGTCGCAACAAGATCCGAGGCGGAGCGCACACGGGCAACCGAGATGGGAGCCGTTTGGACAGGCGGGTACAACGAAGTACCGCCGGTGCCGCTCGACGCTGCTGTGACATTCGCACCGGTGGGGTCCGTCGTCGTTCAGGCACTGAAAGCGGTCGATAGAGGAGGAGCAGTCGCGATCAACGCGATCCACCTCGACGAGATGCCCGCATTCGACTACCGGTACCTGTGGCTGGAGAGACAGATCCGCAGCGTCGCCAACTTCACGAAGAACGATGCCCGCGAGTTCCTCCGGCTTGCCGCCGAGATTCCCATCAGAACGGTCGTCCAGCAGTACGGGCTCGAGGACGCCAACCGGGCGCTCTTGGACCTTCGCGAGGGCCGGGTCGCGGGGGCAGCCGTCCTTACGATGTAGGGTCCGCGAGCGGGCCCTACATCGGTTGTCGGTTCTCGGTAGGAACCGCGCACCGGGACCATGCACGGCGGGGGCCGGTTGCTGGAGACTAGTGACCCGAGACCGTCTCCTGAACAGAGCTGTCAGGAGGCGTAGCGCATCTCTCGGCGGAACTTCTTCCAGTCCGACTGTTTCGTCGACAGAAAGACGTCCGTCGCGATCATCACGAGGCCGAGCAGCAGGAGTACCCACAGCGTCCATGCCGGAGAGTGAGATCCCCACGCGGCGCCGATGTTGAGGAACGGGACCAGTTTCGTGGCCAGCGCCCCCGATGCGTGCATCCAGGCCCGGGCACGTGGCGGCGTGGCCAGGTAGCTGACATAGTCGATCTTGACGCCCGGTTGGGGAGTGCGCCCGATGAACCAGTGGGTGAATCGAATACCGACGATTCGACCTACGACGAAGTGCGCGAGTGTGTGCGTCGAACCGAGGAGTACACCCGTGCCAATGAGCACCCAGATGCCGTTCCATGGAGCGTCGACGTAGTAGGCGAGCGACACCACGGCGAGACCCGCGACGGTGAACAGCGCCATCAGACCGATACCGACGCCGATGGGAAGCCGAAGAAAGGCCCAACGAGAGAACGCGTTCTCGTCGATCTTCGCAACACGACTGCCGTAGCGGGCAGCGAGTTGCGGGTCACGCTTGAGCCGAGCAACGACCCTCCAGAAGCCCAACCCTGAAAGGTCAACTGCGTTGGAACCTTCGAGAGCCGACTCGCACCGCGCAAGGATCGCATCGATGTCCATGAGTCGGACCTTACTTGGCAGCGGGTAGGCAGGGCCGGCAAGCGGCTAGATTTGGGCGTGACGTGCACATCGAGTTTCCGACAACGATCGACGACGCGGTGCGGGTGCTCGATGGCGACACGACGTGCCTCGCAGGCGGAACAGACCTGATGGTCGAGGTCAACTTCGGACACCTCCACCCCACCCACGTGGTCGCATTGCGACGAATCGAAGAGCTCCGCGAAATGCGAGACGATTGGATCGGCGCCGGCGTCACCCACGCACGCCTCGAACACTCGCCGTGGCCCGGACTGGCCGAGGCAGCCCGTACCGTTGGATCACCCCAGATCCGGAGCGCGGGAACCATAGGAGGGAACATCGGAACGGCGAGTCCTGCCGGTGATGCGCTCCCATTCCTCGCAGCGGTCGATGCAACGATTGTGACGCGGTCCGTGAACGGCTCGCGGGAGCTGCGATGGAACGAGTTTTTCACCGGCGTCAAACGCACGGCCTTGCTCCCCGGGGAACTCATCGTCGGTGTCAAGCTGCCATCCGAGATGCCCGACCGGCAGGGGTTCTCGAAAATCGGCACTCGTTCGGCCATGGTCATCGCAATCGCCTCGGTCTGCCTCGCACGTTTCGCCGACGGGAGGACTCGTGTCGCGCTCGGCTCGGTTGCTCCAACGGTGGTGAGAGCGTGGCAGGCGGAAGAGATGATCTCTGCAGAACGATCACCGAGCGAGGCTGCGCTCGATGAATTCCAGCGACTCGTATCCGAAGAGGCGTCGCCTATTACCGATCACCGGGCGACCGCACGCTACCGGCGGCACGGCGTCGGTGTGATAGCGCGACGGACTCTGGAGCGGTTGCTATGAGATTCCGACTGAACGGCATTGAGACGGAAGTGGCTGTCGACGGGACGCAGAGCCTTCTGCGGGTTCTGCGTGAGAACCTCGAACTGACGGGGACCAAGGATGCATGTGAACAGGGGGAGTGCGGATCGTGCACCGTCCTGATGGACGGGGAACCGGTGTGCTCGTGCCTCGTCATGGGTCTCGACGCCGAGGGCGCCGAGGTCATCACCGTGGAAGGGCTCACCCCTGAAGACGGACTGTCCCCCGTGCAGGAGGCCCTCGTCGCCGAGGGAGGCGTCCAGTGCGGCTACTGCACGCCAGGAATCGTCGTTGCCGCAACACATCTCCTCGAGCACACCCCGGATCCCTCCGAGGGGAAGATCCGTGAGGCTCTTGCCGGCAATATCTGTCGCTGCACCGGGTATGGATCCATCGTGAGAGCCATCAGGAGTGTGGAATGACCACCCGGACATCGAGTCGAGTGCGTGGAGGGGTCGGTGAATCGATTCGGCGGCCCGACGGGGCAGCGAAGACCTCGGGCGCGTTCGAGTACGTCGGGGATCTCCATGCGGAGACCATGCTGTGGGGGGCGACTCGCAGGGCGTATATGCCGCATGCCCGCATCGCTTCGATAGATGTCACGCCTGCGCTCGACATGGACGGTGTCGTTGCCGTTCTCACCGTCGATGACGTGCCCGGATTCAAGTACCAGGGGCAGATCGTTCAGGATCAGCCGGTACTCGCCGAGGGTGAGGTCCGTTTCTGGGGTGAGGCGGTCGCGTTGGTTGCAGCACAAACGCGCGACCAGGCCCGGGCTGCGGCCGCCGCGATCACCGTCGAGCTCGAAGAACTGGCCCCAGCGACGAACCTCGAGGAAGCAGTCGAACACGGCGGTATTTTCAGAAAGCTGACCGTAAGGCGGGGCGATCCCGACGCGCATGGTCCAATCGTCGTCGAGGGCTACTACGAGACCCCGAACATCGACCAGGCGCCACTGGGCACGGAAGCGGGGCTTGCCGTTCCCGACGGCTCGGGTGGAGTAGACCTCTACCCGCCATCGCAATGGATCCATGTGGACCATGAGCAGCTCGTACGGTGTCTCGGACTCGAGTCCGACCAGCTTCGTGTCCACCCGACCGGCCTCGGTGGCGCGTTCGGGTCCAGAGAGGACCTCAGCCTGCACACCCACCTGTGCATGCTCGCGCTGCGGACGGGCCGACCCGTCAAGATGGTGTACGGGCGCGACGAGAGCTTCGTCGGTCACGTCAAGCGGCACAGCGCCCACATGTGGTACCGGCACGAGGCCGAAGCCGATGGGACGCTCACCAGGGTCGAGGCGAGGCTCGTGCTGGACGGTGGAGCGTACGCGAACACCTCAGAGGCCGTCATCGCGAACGCGGTGTACTTCGCCGCCGGGCCGTACCGCTGCCCCAACGTGTTCGTGGAAGGGTATGCGGTGCGTACCAACAACCCGCCCACGGGAGCGATGCGGGGGTTCGGCGCCAATCAGGTCTGTTTCGCGTACGAAGCCCAGATGGACAGGCTGGCCGCCGTCCTGGAGATGGACCCTCTCGATCTCCGTCTGAAGAACGCCATCGGTCCGGGCGATGTGCTCTCGACTACGGGCCAGCGCATCGTCGACCCACTTCCGACAGAGGAAGTCATTCGGTCGGTGATGTCGATTCCGCTGCCCGAAGAGGACACCGACCGACTTCCGGGAGGGACCGGACTGACGACACCCGTCTCTGCAGTCGTGCGAGGTGTCGGGTATGCGGTCGGGCTGAAGAACCTGGCCTTCTCCGAGGCCTTCGACGACTATGCGGACGCCAGGGTGGAGCTGACACCCGAGGGTGCAAAGGTGCACACGGCCGCGGCCGAAGTGGGGCAAGGGATGGTGACCGTCCTCGGCCAGATCGGACGGAGCGTGCTGGGCTTGGAGCGGGTCGAGATCGTCTGGGACGACACCTCACAGATCGGTTCCGCGGGTTCAACTTCGGCTTCGAGACAGACTCAGATGACGGGTGGTGCGGTCGAACACGCCGCCCGTCGTGCTCGTGCGGCCGCATTGGAACGAGTCGGCGGCGACGAGATGGATGACGACGGTGTGTGGCGAAATGGTCGACTCGTCGCGACCTGGCCGGAACTGTGCGTCGACGGGCCGATCGTCGGCGAGATCCGCTACCGGCATGTGCCCACCGAGGGACCCGACGAGAACGGACAAGGCGACGTGCACGTCGATTTCTGCGTCGCCGCTCACAGGGCGGTCGTCGACGTGGACCCTGTCCTTGGTCTGGTTCGCGTGGTCCGAATCGACACGGCTCAAGACGTCGGGAAGGCCCTCAACCCCATGCAGGTGATCGGACAGATCGAGGGTGGAATAGCGCAGGGATTCGGCATGGCGCTCATGGAAGAGGTCATTCTCGACAACGGTGTCATAAGAAACCCGACCTTCACCGACTACCTCCTGCCGACGATCGAAGATATGCCTCCGGTCGAGGCCGTCGTCGTGGAACAGCCGAGTTCCTGGGGGCCGTTCGGCGCCAAAGGGTTCTCTGAGCTGCCGTCGATCTCTTCGGCGGCCGCGGTGGCGTCCGCTGTTCGCGCCGCGACCGGCAAGCCGGTGACGCGACTGCCCATTCACCCGGAGGACATTGCAGAGATCGGGTAGCTCAGCTACCCGATCTCCAGTTGTCAGTTGTCAGTAGGCGGCCTGGAACGCTGCGAGATCGCGGGGCGAGCGCGAGGCGGGAGGTTGGGAACTACTCGAAGAGGCGAGCTGCAGCGCGATTGTGTTCTTCGACGAGGGCTTCCAGCTCCACGTTGACGGGACGGCCGCTGGAGATGACGGGTGAACCGTGGACGTATGTGTAGACCGCCCGGGTGGGGGCACACAGAAGCAGGGCCGCGACCGGATCATGTTGCGCCCCGGCATATTCGATTCTTCTGAGATCGAACGCGGCGAAGTCGGCCGTCTTCCCCGGGGCGAGGGCACCGATATCGTCGCGTCCCAGTACGGCGGCGCCGCCGAGCGTGGCGAGCTCGAGTGCAGATCGCACAGGCATGATTCCTCGCCGCCGAACGCGGGCGAGGAGCGTGGCGAGCCGCGCCTCGCCGAGGAGGTCGTTGCCGTCGTTGGAAGCGGACCCGTCGACGCCAAGGCCGATCCGAACACCTGCGTCGCGATACTCGGCAACCGGAGCGATGCCGGATCCGAGCCGCATGTTCGAGGCGGGACAGTGGGCCGCGCCGGTGTTGGTGTCGGCCATCCGAGTGATTTCTGCTTCAGACATGTGGACCGCGTGGGCGAACCAGACGTCGGGTCCCACCCAACCGACACTCTCTGCATACGCCAACGGAGGCATGCCGAATCGATCCACGCAGAACGCCTCCTCATCGATCGTCTCCGCGAGGTGTGTGTGGAGGGTGACGCCGTAGTGGCGAGCAAGGGCTGCAGATTCCCTCATGAGGTCCGGCGTCACCGAGAACGGAGAGCACGGAGCAACGACCACCCGGAGCATCGAACCCGGTGTTGAATCGTGAAAGGATTCGATGACCCTGCGGGTGTCGTCGAGGATCGCTTGCTCGTCTTCGACTACCGAATCCGGAGGGAGGCCGCCATCGCTCTGCCCGAGGCTCATCGACCCCCTCGCGGCGTGAAACCTGATACCGACCTCGCTGGCCGCGTGGATCTCGTCGTCGAGACGTGCACCATTCGGGAACAGGTACAAGTGATCCGAGGAGGTGGTGCATCCACTCAGTGCGAGTTCCGTCAGTCCAAGTCGCGCAGAGACACGGATGTCATGAGGTGTGAGCTTTGCCCACACCGGATACAACGTGGTCAGCCATTCGAAGAGCTCCGCATCTTGGGCGTAGGCTCTCGTCAGTGTCTGGTACAGGTGATGGTGCGTATTGACCAGGCCGGGGATGACGACATGATCCGTCAGATCGAGGACGACATCGGCAGAGGAGGGGAGTTCCTTCGTTGGAGCGACCTGTTCGATCCAACCGTCCCTGGCGAAGAGACCGGCATCGCGAATCTCTCTCCGGGATTCGTCCATCGTGACGAGGACGGTCGCATGTTTGACAAGCAGCGTGGTCACATCGGTGACGATGCTACCGACCATTGGGTAAGATTCCGGATTCAAAGCCGGCGAGGTAGATCAGCAGTGGAAACCTACGTTCGAAGTCTTCCCAAAGCGGAACTCCACATCCACATCGAGGGATCGCTGGAGCCTGAGCTCATGGTGACGCTCGCCAAACGAAACGATGTTGCCTTGCGTTTCGAGACGGTCGACGAGATCAGAGCCGCCTATGCATTCACCGATCTCCAGTCATTCCTCGACATCTACTACGAAGGGGCGGCGGTTCTTCGGACGGAACGCGACTTCTACGACCTCGCATGGGCGTACCTGAACAGGGCTGCATCAGACGGCGTCAAGAGAGCCGAGATCTTCTTCGATCCTCAGACGCACACCACTCGGGGGATCCCCTTTGACGCCGTAATCTCGGGACTGCACCGGGCAGTAGAGGATGCCGAGGATCTCGGCGTGTCAGCCGCCCTCATCCTGTCGTTCCTCCGCCATCTCAGCCCTGAAGCCGCGGAGCAAACGCTCGAGGATGGCCTTCGCCACCGCATGAAGATCATCGGCGTCGGACTCGACTCTTCGGAGGTGGGTCGTCCTCCATCGTTGTTCGAGGAGGTCTTTCGTCGTGCGCGCCGGGAGGGACTGCATGTCGTCGCCCACGCGGGAGAAGAGGGCCCACCCGAGTACATCCGGCAGGCATTGGACCTGCTCCACGCCGAACGGATCGATCATGGCGTGAGGGTCGAGGAGGATCCGGTGTTGCTGCGGCGGGTCGTGAAGGAGCGGATACCCCTCACGATGTGTCCGCTGTCGAACGTGAAGCTTCGTGTTGTCGATGAACTGGCCCAGCACAATCTGAAGCGTCTCATCGATGCGGGTGCGGTCGTCACGATCAACTCCGACGACCCCGCCTACTTCGGCGGATACATCGTGGACAACTACGTGGCGGCGGCGTCGGCACTCGGTCTCACGGAGATGGATGTGGCGACGATTGCGCGGTCGTCGATCGAAGCATCGTTTGCTACCGAAGAGCAGCGTGCCACATGGCTCGAGGAGACCTCTCAAGTCACGAGGTAGCGCTCGAGAACCTGCCAGACCTCGGGTCTTGCGAGGCGAGATCGGAGCGATGCGAGCGTTCGAACGAACGTTGGCACCGCCCGCGCCGGGTCCATCGGGTTGGGACGCATTGCTGCGAGAACCGCCGGTGTCGGTCTCAGGACGAGGGTGTCGGTCTCGGGCCACACGGTCGCCACCGCCTGAAGCTCGTCGTGGAGCGCAGAACGCCCGACGCGATCGAACAGAGCTTCATAGAAGAGAGCACCGTTTCTCTGAGCCTCCGCTGCCATCGGGGCCAGGACGAGGAGGAAATCGAGTGGTTCCGGACTCCCGAGGACGAGGTCCGCGTTGGTTCCTGAAGCGACACCGCCGTCGACGTAACTCTTGCCTTTGATGACGTGTGGATCGAACAGCACGGGGACGGCAGATGAGGCCGAGACTGCGTCGCGCAGCGTGACATCAGGGGCGTCGGTAGTTCCGAAGGCCGTCCGGCGCCGATCCTCGAGACCATAGGCAACTACGACCGTCGGTCGGTCCGGCCAGGTGTCTGCGATTGAAGGCGCCTGGGCGGCGACCCAGTCACCGATGCCCGATGGGTCGAATCGACCGGGCACACCGAGCAAGGAGGTGAGTCCCGGATGCCGGAAACTCGGGATGATGCCGCGGCGGATCCATCGTCCGACCCCGTTGAGCGGCTTCTTCTTATAGACCCACGATCGGATCCGCGCCTCGACGTCCTCCTCTCGCTCTCCGGGACGGACGATGCTGTCGAGCGATAGGCTGCCTGAACGAACGATCGCGGCCGCGAACGAACCGGCGGATGTGCCGATGATGACATCGGCTGCCGTTGGATCCCACCCCGTCGCCATCTCGAGCGCGAGCAGTGCTGCAAGATGAAACGAGGCGCCGGTAACGCCCCCACCCCCGAGGATGAGACCCACTCTGCTCACGAGAGCAGGTTACTCAGACGGTGACGCCGAACGCGCGCCGGCAGTTGGGACACGCCGAATCGGACTCTTCGGTCTCCGCGCCACACCAAGGGCATGGCAGCTCGGTCGCGACTCGGTAGGCCTCCGCCCAAGATTGCACCTCGAGGTCCTCGCCGGTATCTCGAAAACGGCTTCCGGCGATCACAACGAGCACCGTGATGATCGACGCTGCCACGAGCAATTGCGCCACGAGTCCTCCTCTCGTGGCGGAGTGTATGAACCGCAAGCCCCATAGGGAAGGATTTCGCGATCTAGGCCACCGCCGATTGGGGTCTCTGTCGCCGCCCGACTGGCTTGCCGAACGTCCGCTTGTACGGAACGGGCAGAACGACGTCAGGATCCCAGGCCATCCACCTGCTGCGACCCGACCGAAAGAGAGGCGAGTTCGCGAGCACACCGGGTCGAGCGAGATTCAGATGCACGGCGCCGCAGCGCGAGCAACTGGTGCGCACGATGCCGCCGCCGACGGCGACGGGCTCACTGTACTGGTGCTCTCTGCAACTGCGGGCCACGATGCCTCCCCATGCGCGCTATACGTGGTCAAGCTACCACTATGAGCGGCTGGTATCTCGATGAGTGCGGGTCCAACTGAAGTTGCCGCGGCCGAACTAGTCACGCGCCCGCGGGCTCTAGACCGCCGCGTCGAGTTGCTCTACGTACGGGCGGAGGTCTTCGAGCCGACCATCCCTGCTCTCGGCCTCACGGAGAAGGAGAGCGGTGATGTGGAAGATGATCCACGCCTTGAGGACCTCGGGATCCACCGTTGCGCCGTAGCCGTTCGCGAACGCATCGGCGGCGCCTTCGTGTCTGGCCAGTTGCCAGTAGGCGAAGGTGTAGTCCCACTCCGGTGGAGCCAAGGTGGCCCACGTCCAGCCTGTCAAGGTGACCGTACCGGCATCGTCGATGACGAACGACGACGGCGATGGACGCGTGTGGCTTCCTCTCGGTGGACCAGCCTTGGGGAAAGAGAGATCAGTAGCCCTGTCGAACACCGCCGAGGGGACGTTCAACCGGCGCCGGTACCGTTCGAGCCGGGCGAAGTTGCCGCGGAGAGCCGTCTCCATCCAGGTCGATCCGATGCCTTCCTCGAGATTCGACAGGCGCGAGAAGTCCGCCTCGTGGAGCTTACGCAGCAGGGCACCGGCCTTCGTGGCGGCCTTGCTGTCTCCAGGAAGTGATGCCAGGTTCCATCGACCATGGTCGGTGAAACGAACCCAGTTCGTTCCTTCGGTGGCGCCCCACTCGATGATGGAGGGCAGCCCTTGCATGCCTTCGAGCGCCTCGAGCGCTCTGCGCTCGCGGCGCTGGTAGGACGCAGAGCCGTACACCTTGAGGATCGATGTGCGATCGCCGACATGCGTGAGGCGAAATACGCTGTTGGTGCCTTGGGACAGCGGGTGTATACCTGCACCGTCCGCGAGGAGGGCTGCGATGTCTCGTGCTTGCACCTGAACTCCCTCGTAAAGCAATCGGCGATTGGAACGCCTTCGTTTACGCTACACGAGACGAGAGCAAATGAGGTGGGCGTGTCCATCGATATCGAGTTCCCCGACAACTCCCACAGGAGCTACCCCCAGGGTGTCACCGGATTGGAGATCGCCGGCGACATCGGTCCACGACTGGCCGCTGCGGCAGTAGCGATCAAGCTTGACGGTGTCCTCACCGATCTGTCGCGTCCGCTCGACCACGGTGGAAGGATCGAGATCGTGACGGTTGGGACGGACGAGGGACGCGACGTGCTCCGGCACTCGACGGCACACGTCATGGCACAGGCGGTGTTGTCGCTGTTCGAGGCAGCCCGGTTTGCGATCGGCCCAGCTATCGAGGACGGCTTCTACTACGACTTCGACATCGGTCGTCCGTTCACTCCTGAGGATCTCGAGCGGATCGAAGAGCGCATGCGAGAGATCGTCGCCGCCGACCAATCCTTCGTCAGAGAGGAGCTCTCGGAGTCCGAAGCACTCGAGATCTTCGCCGACCAACCGTTCAAGACCGAGATCATCCAATCGGTCGATGTGTCAGAAGTTGGTTCTGTCATCTCGGTATACCGGAACAACGGGTTCGTGGACCTGTGCAGAGGACCACACGTGCCCTCGACGGCGAGGGTGAAGGCATTCAAGTTGCTGCGCTCGGCCGGCGCGTACTGGCGGGGGGATGAGCACCGCCCGCAGCTTCAGCGGATCTATGGGACCGCGTGGGAGGACCAGAAGGCCCTCGACGCGTATCTCAACCGGCTGCAGGAAGCCGAGCGGCGCGACCACAGGAAGCTGGGAACAGAGCTGGATTTGTTCTCGTTCCCGCCCGAGCTCGGGTCCGGATTGGCAGTGTGGCATCCGAGAGGTGGATTGGTTCGCAAGGTGATCGAGGACTACAGCCGCGGCGTCCACCTCGCGAACGACTATCAGCTCGTCGTCTCCCCACACGTCGCGAAGGCACAGCTCTGGGAGACCTCGGGACACCTCGGCTTCTATGCCGACAACATGTACCCACCGCTGGAACTCGACCACGGCGACTCCTACATCGTTAAGCCGATGAACTGCCCGTTCCACGTGCTCATCTACAAGAGCCGGTCGCGGTCGTACCGCGAGCTTCCCTTGCGTCTCTTCGAGCTCGGAACCGTCTACAGGTATGAGCGTTCCGGGGTCGTTCACGGTCTGCTCAGGGCGAGGGGTTTCACCCAGGACGACAGTCACATCTTCTGCACGTTGGACCAGATCGGTGAGGAGTTGCAGAACCTCCTCGACTTTGTCCTCATGGTGCTTCGAGACTTCGGTTTTGAGGAGTTCGAGGCCGAGCTCTCGACGCGGCCGGTGAAGTACGTCGGTGAGGTCGAACTGTGGGAGATTGCGACCGCAGCGCTCGCCAAGTCCCTGGAGACGGCCGGATTGCACTATGACATCGCCGAGGGAGAAGGCGCCTTCTACGGCCCGAAGATCGACGTGCACATCAAAGACGCCATCGGTCGGAAGTGGCAGCTGTCGACCATTCAGGTGGACTTCTCCACGCCTGATCGATTCAAGATCGAGTACACGAGCGCAGAGAACACGCGAGAGCGTCCGGTGATGATCCATCGGGCCCTGTTCGGGTCCGTCGAGCGATTCTTCGGAATCCTCGTTGAGCACTATGCGGGAGCATTCCCGGCATGGCTCGCCCCGGTCCAGGCCGCGATCATCCCTGTCGCGGATAGACACCTCGAGTATGCGAACGAGGTTGCAGCTGTCATCCGAGATGCAGGTGTTCGCGTCGACGTGGACGGCACATCCGAAACGGTCGGCGAGAAGATACGGCGCGCGCTGTCCCTGAAGGTGCCGGCCGTGCTGGTCGTAGGCGATCGGGATGCGTCCGCCGGAACCGTGGGCTACCGCCGGTACGACGCC
The DNA here is from genome assembly GCA_964594235.1 of uncultured Acidimicrobiia bacterium. Classification (GTDB taxonomy): domain Bacteria; phylum Actinomycetota; class Acidimicrobiia; order Spongiisociales; family UBA4744; genus CAYLHS01. Next base: position 39,734 of record CAZQMF010000004.1, on the reverse strand, counting down.
GAGCACGAGGACCGAGGGGTACCGCTGGAAGAGGCCGTCGCTCGCCTCGTGTTAGCCGTGGAGCCGCCCCGGTAGTCGCGATTTCTGCAAACTGCAGCAAGCACATATCCTGACCGCAGCCAGAGGGAGTTTCTGTGAAGCAATTGGTTGGTGCGATCTCTGCCGTCATCCGCCGATGGCCATGGTGGACGATCGGGATCGTTCTGCTCGTCACGGCGGGACTTGGCTCGTTCGCGTCGAATTCGACGGTGTCCACGGGACAGGAGGGCTTCGCCCCGGACACACCCGAGCTTCAGGCATCGAGGGAGATCGAGCAGCTCTTTTCCACCGGCGGCAACGAGCAGGTGATGCAGATCATCCTCAGTGGTGACAATGTCATTTCGGCCGACGGAGTCAAGACCGTCCAGAGCATCGAGGACGCAATCCGATCGAGCGACGCGGGTCCCTACATCTCCGATCGCGCCGACCGTGCCGGCATCGTTTCGTACCTCGGGGGAGTGATGCAGGGCGCCTCTATGCAAGGCATCCCTGTGGACGGCCTCACCGACTCGCAGGTACAGCAGCTGTACTCCCTCACCCTGTCGCAGGCACCGGCGGACCAGGCGGACTACCTTCGGGCGCTGGTGTCGAGCAACACCAACTTCGACGGCGCTGTCTCGCCGGCGGGGCTGGTCGTCGTTTTCCTGGACACGTCCTCGATCCAAGGCGGAAACGACTTCTCGGGCATCGTGGACGTAGAGCAGGCGGCCGCGAGCGCCGCCGACCAGTTCTCCACCGACACGATCAAAGTGCAGGCGTTCAGCACGCTGCTGCTATTCGGGAACGAATTCGATTTCTCGAAAGAGGTCGGTCGCCTGTTCATCAGCGCGTTCGTGATCATTCTGCTCATTCTCGGGTACGTGTACTGGGTTCGTCCGCGCGGAGGACGGTCACCGTGGGGCAGCCTTCGAAGGACCGCCGCAGACGTCGCACTCACGCTCCTGGTGATCATGACGGCCATCGTATGGGTGCAGGGTCTCGCCGTCCTACTTGGACCCGATCATCTGGGCGTAATCGGCAGGTTGAACGAGATCACGCAGATCGTTCCGATTCTGCTCATCGGTCTGGGGGTCGATTATGCGATTCACTTGACGGGGCGGTATCGGGAAGAGATCAGCGCGGGCAAGAGCGTGGCTTCGGCCTCGACGAGAGCGATCAGCACGGTGGGCGTTGCGCTCATCCTCGCGACGATCACCACCGCCGTCGGATTCCTGACGAACCTGATCTCGCCCATTCCAGGATTGAAGGACTTCGGCATCCTCACGGCGATCGGTATCGGGGCGGCATTCATCCTCATGCTCACGCTGCTGCCGGCCATCAGACTCATCCTGGACCGTCGAGCCGAGCGTGCCGGACGCCTGCACGCCGACTCCTTTGCTGCAGGGACGACCGAGCGGGCACTCCCTCGGATCGCCGCACGAACAGCGGTGCTCGCCGAGCGGATCCCCGTCATCACGCTGATCGTCGCGCTGGTCCTGGGAGGGCTCGGTGCGTATGGACTCAGCCAGCTGAAAACGACGTTCAGCTTCATCGACTTTCTTCCAGCCGACTCACCGTCGGTTCTCGCCTTCAAGACGCTCGACCGGGAGTTCTCTGGAGGTTTCGGCGAGCAGACGAACGTGCTCATCAAGGGCGACGTCGCCACGCCGGCAGCGTATGCCGCGTTTCTGGACGCCTCGAAGAGCCTCACGGACACTCCCGATGTGATCACCTACGGTGGGATTGCCGCCGCGGAATCGCCACTGAGTGTCATCGGTACCTTGGCGCAGTCGGGGGACCAGACGTTCCTTCAGGCGGCAGGAGCAGCTGGGCTCCAACCGGATCTGACCGTTTCGTCGAGCGCTGATGTCTCCGCGATCTACGACGCAGCCATGGCCGCGTTACCAGAAGCGGCAGGACGCGTCCTCCACAGGGACACGAACGGGACCTACACGGCGGCCCAATTCGCGATCTCGACGTCCGCGGGCGAGGAACGAGCAACGGAGCTGCTCACCGATCTCAACGGAGACTTCTCGCCTGTGAGGGACGTCGGGCTGATGGCGACCCCCACATCGACGAACATCATCTCGTCGGTGATCATCGAGAAGCTGTCCAACTCGCAGATCCGGTCGCTGTTCGTGGCCATCATCGCGGCCATGCTTCTGTTGATCGGCAACTTCTGGTTCGAGACCCGTAGGCCCTTCCTCGGCGTGATCACGATCGCACCGGTCGCGCTCGTGGTGTTGTGGACATTCGGGATGATGGCCCTGTTCGGCATCTCGTTCAACCCGGTGACAGCGACCCTCTCGGCAATGGCTATCGGTATCGGCGTGCCATTCACGATTCACGTCACCCACAGATTCGAGGAGGATCGGATTCGGTACGAGGATCAGGAGGAAGCGATCCGATCGACCGCTCGGCATACGGGAGCTGCACTCGCCGGCTCGGCGTTCACGACCATGGCAGGGTTCGGCATACTGATGACCTCATCGCTGAAGCCGATGCAGCAGATGGGTGAGGTGACGGTGTTCGCGCTCGCTGCGGCGCTGATCGCGTCGGTGTTGGTACTGCCGTCGATGCTCGCGCTGTGGGACTCGTGGCACCGGCGCCGCCATGCCACGACGTTCGACAGAGACCGGCTTGCCGCCCACGGACTCCTGGACGAGTAGGAGGGTGACCGAGCGAAGCTCGCTCACCCCGTACCTTGTATCTCGTAGGGGTACGAGTCGCCCCGCGGTCGCCGTGCGCCGACAGTCGCGTACGACGTACCAGATACGAGAGTGGGAGTCCGGGGAGGACTCCCACTCTCTCGAGCTCGGCCTAGACGCCGGCGATGTCCTCGAGCATTGCCGTCGTGAGTGACTTCGGTCGCTCGATCGGGTAGCCGAGCGCTCTGTCCCACACGATGTTGGACAGGACCCCGAGGGAGCGTCCGACGCCGAAGAGCACGGTGTAGAAGTCGTACTCTTGCAGGCCGTAGTGCCACTGGATGACACCGGACTGCGCGTCGACGTTCGGCCAGGGGTTCTTCGCCTTGCCCTGCTCCTCCAGGATCGGGGGGACCACCTTGTAGAGGACGTCCACATACTTGAAGATGGGATCGTCCGGAAGGTGCTTGAGGCAGAAGTTGCGCTGTTCGGCATATCTCGGATCGGTCTTGCGCAGCACTGCGTGCCCGAACCCGGGGATCACCTGACCGGAGTTGAGGGTTTCCCAGACGAACTCCTTCATCTTCTCCTCAGTCGGTACGACGCCGCCCATCTTGTCCATCACACCCTGGATCCAACGCAGGACCTCCTGGTTGGCGAGGCCGTGGAGAGGACCGGCAAGGCCGTCGATCATCGCCGACGCCGCGTAGTACACGTCTGAGAGGGCGCTTGCCACCAGGTGTCCGGTGTGAGCGCTCACGTTGCCGCTCTCATGATCCGAATGGAGGATGAAGTAGAGACGAGCAACGTCGTCGTACGGGTCCTCGATACCCATCATGTGAGCGAAGTCGCCTCCGAGGTCCTGGTTCGGATCAGACGCGATAAGCGTGTCACCCTTGTACTTGAGGCGGTAGATGAACGCGCCGAGTTCCGGGAGCCTTGCCCACAGGTTCAAAGCGTCCTCGAGGGTCGGCTGCCAATGGTCCATCTTGCCGAGGCCCTCGTTGTACGCCTTCACGTACTCGGACTCGCGCTGCATGGCGAGTATGCCCGCGGAGAACATCGTCATCGGGTGGGTGTCGAGTGGCATCGCACGGAGCATGTCGAACACGTAGCCGGGAACGCCCCTGCGACGCTTCAAGTCATCGACCAGATCGGTGACGTCGTCCTCGGTGGGGATCTCACCGGTCAGAAGAAGGTAGATGTGGCCTTCGACGTAGGGCATCTCCTTCCCAGGGACCTTCGGGAGCAGCGCAAGCGTCTCGGGGATCGTGTGCCCCCGGAACCTGATCCCCTCATTCGGGTCGAGGTATGAGATGTCCGTAACGAGGCACCGCACACCTCGGGCCCCACCGATCGCCTGAGAAATGGTGACATCGGAGACCTTGACATCTCCAAACTGCTTCAGCAGTCGAGTTGTTCGCGGCCTCCACTCGTTGATTGTCCGCTCTAGGGCTTCTTTCAATGCCATAGTGCCTCCTTGGGCTCTGTCGAGGACATGCCCGAGGGGGGACGCCCTCGCGTGATTGGTCTACTCCTCCCTACGCATCTTCGTGTTGGGCAGAAGCGATCACCTTCTGGGCTTCCTGCCTCGGAACTTCCTCGTAGTGGTCGAACTCCATTTCAAAGCTACCCCGTCCGCCCGTCATCGACCGAAGATCGATCGCGTATCGCTGCATCTCCGCCAGTGGAACCTCTGCCGTCACGATCCGATACCGACCGTCCGAGTCCATGCCGAGCACTCTCCCCCGTTTCGCGTTGAGGTCGCCGATGACGTCACCCATGTAGTCCTCCGGGACGTTGATCCGGGCTTTCACGATCGGCTCGAGGAGAGTGGCTCGCAGACTCGGGGCCGCCGTCCGCACAGCCATGATCCCCGCCATCCGAAACGACAGCTCGTCCGAGTCGACCGAGTGGTACTTTCCGTCATACACGGTTGCCTTGATGTCCGTGACGGGAAAGCCGGCGAGGATGCCTCGTTCCAGACCCTCCTGGACCCCCTTGTCGACGGCCGGGATGTACTGGCGGGGAATCGACCCGCCCTTGATTGCATCGACAAACTCGTACCCAGAGCCTCTCGGAAGGGGTTCGAAACGAACGAACGCCACGCCGAACTGGCCTCGGCCACCGCTCTGCTTCTTGTGCTTGCCTTCGGCTTCGGCAGTCGCACCGATCGTCTCACGGTAGGCCACCGTCGGTATCGACGTCTCCACCTCGACCCCGAACTTGCGAGCAAGACGGGCAACGGTGACGTCGAGATGTGTGTCACCGAGACCGGAGAGGACCGTCTCCTTCGTCTCGGCTCTTCGCTCGACCTCGAGGGTCGGGTCCTCCTCGGCGATCCTTGCGAGCGCCGTCGAGAGTTTCTCCTCGTCTTGTGAGGAGTGAGGGGACACGACGACGCTCATGACCGGCCGCGGCATCGCCACGGGTGCGATCTCCACGGAAGAACCGGGCGTATGCAGCGTGTCGCCGGGACTGAGATTCTCGATCTTGGCGACTGCTGCGATGTCGCCGGCCACCAGTTCGGTCGCATCATTGTGCTCTTTGCCCTGCATGGTGAACAAGTTGTGGACGCGTACCTTCTCGCCCGTCGATGACTCGAGGACGTCGTCCGCCTCTACCTTCCCCGAGTACACCCGCAAAAGTGAGATCCGCCCTACATATGGGTCGGACGTGGTCTTGAAAACGTATGCAACGGGGCCGTCGTCGAGTGAGAGGGTCCCGCCTCCCTTCAGTGGTACGGGGGGACGTTCCAGGGGACTGGGTCCGAACTCCGCGATGAAATCGGCGAGCGTGTCGATACCGATGAGCTGCGTCGCGGATCCACACAGCACCGGTTGGATCTCTCCCGTGAGAATGCCCGAGCGAGTGATCTCGACGATTGTCGGCCTGTCGGGCTCTACTCCTTCGAAGTAGGCCTCCAGCAGCTCGTCGCTGGTCTCAACGACCGACTCGACGAGGGCTGTGTGCATCTCTCCGAGAACATCGCTCATCGAGTCCGGCGCGCTAGCCGGGGTTCCTTTCGGGTTGCCACCGGCGTACTGAACGGCGGTGTTCGAGACGACCCGAACCAATCCCGACAGCTCGGTCTCCGACCCGATCGGCACCTGTACCGGAGCGACCCCCTTTCCGAACGTCTCGCGAAGCTGGTCGAGTGTCCGCTGGAAGGACGCTCGCTCGCGGTCGAGCTTGTTCACGAAGATGACCCGTGGAACTCCCTCTTCGCCGGCGAACTGCCACAACGCCTCGGTCTGTACCTCCACACCGTCCACTCCCGAAACGACGAACACGGCCATGTCGGCAGCTCTGAGTGCAGAGCGCGCATCTCCGACGAAGTCGGCATACCCCGGGGTGTCGATGATCGTGATTCTCTGGCTGCCCCATGGGAACGACGCGGTGGCCAGCCCGAGCGACAACTCGCGCTCGATCTCTTCTGGCTCATGGTCGGTGACGGTGTTGCCATCTTCGATGCGTCCCAGTCGAGTGGTCTGCCCGGCGGTGAACAACAGCGCTTCGGCGAGGGAGGTCTTCCCGCTTCCACCGTGACCGACCAGTGCGACGTTCCGTATGTTCTCCGGGACCACATGACCTCCTGATGTTTCGGACGATTCTAGTGGCGGGATGCCGCCCCTCATCCCGGCGCTCGAACGGTGTGGTACGTTGCTGCACCCATGATCGAACTCAAGGCCCGCCGGAGGGCCAATGCCATGTTCGCGCCGATCGGGAAGGCGCTCGCCCGAGTCGGGGTGCGCGCGTGGCACGTCACCCTGTTCGGATTGATCGTTGCTCTTGCAGGGGCAGCGCTGATCGCAGCCGGACGACTGCAACTCGGCGTCGGCTTCGTGTTGGTGGGATCGGCGATCGACGCCCTCGACGGAGCGGTCGCCAGAGCACGAGGGAGCGTCTCGGCACGGGGAGCGCTGCTGGACTCGGTGACGGACAGAGTGGAAGAAACGGCGATGTGGACCGGTCTGGCACTGGCTGTCTCGGATACACCGGCATGGGTCGCGCTGTGTACTGTCTCGCTTGGCGGTTCGCTCCTGATCTCGTACCTGCGGGCGAAAGTAGAGACCGGTGGCGTTGATGGTCGAGGTGGGATCATGGGGAGGGCCGAGCGTCTGATCCTGTTCGGTGCCGGGATCTTGTCCGGGCTGATCGGACCGATGTTGTGGGCGATGGTGGCGCTCGTGTGGATCACCGTCGTTCAGCGGTTCTGGATCGGCTGGAAACGACTCGACGCGTGAACGCGCTGTACCGAGCGGGGATCGCCATGGCTGGGTGGATGCCGGAGCCGATCGTGCGTGTCGTGGGGGAGCGAGCCGGACGCCTCGCGTTCGAACGCGCGGGTCGGCGACGCCGGATGAACATCCGCCACGTGAGTCGGGCAATCGGATCCGAGTGGGAAGTCGAAGACACCGCCAGGAGAGCGTTCGGAGCATATGGCCGGTACTGGGCAGAGGCGTTCTGGGTGCGACCTCATCGCGTACCGGCGATCCTGCGCCACATCGACAGAGATGGAGTGGAACGGGCAGAGGCGGCGCGCGACGAAGGAACCGGGATGATCTTCGCGCTACCCCACATCGGCAACTGGGAAGTGGCGGGCAGCGTTGCACACGACATCGGTCTGGAACTCCTCGCGGTCGCCGAACCGCTACCGGACAGCGATGTTGTGGACTGGTTCATCGACATACGACGTCAGCTCGGCATCGACGTGGTACTGGCGAACGAACCGAACATCATGAACCGGCTGGGGCAGGCGCTGGACCGCGGGGCCGCCGTCGCACTGGTCATGGATCGAAACGTCAAGGACGGGGGAGTGGATGTCGAGTTCTTCGGCGAAGTAACGTCGATGCCCGCAGGAGCCGCCGCGCTGGGAATGCGACACGGCGTCCCCGTGTTCCCGGTCGCCGCATACTTCAAGAAAGGGCGTGGCCACCGACTGGTGGTCGAAGCGCCCGTCGAAATGCCCAGCTCGGGAACGGTGGAGGAGCGGATCGTTGAGGGGACTCGGAGGATTGCCGCGGCACTCGAGGAGCTGATTCGGCGAGCACCCGAGCAGTGGCACATCGTGCAGCCGAACTGGCCCTCCGATAGGAGAGCGCCGTGAGACTCGCGATCGTCAGCCCGTATGCGCTCGATAGACACGGAGGTGTGCAGGAGCAGGCACTGCAACTGCGAGACCAACTCGCTCGGGCCGGACACAGCGTGAAGCTGATCGGTCCTGGCGAATCCGATGGAACCTGGACGTCTGTCGGAGGGACCACCAACATCGAATCGAACGACGCGGTGGCACCGGTGTGTTTGGAGCCGGGTGCGATCCAGCGTGTGAAAGAGGCGATAGACGGCGCGGAGGTCGTGCATGTGCACGAACCGCTGCTTCCAGTCGTCGGGCCGGCCGCGTGGATCGGCACCTATGTACCCACCGTGGGGACGTTTCACGCCGAACCGGCTGCCGTGGTCAGAGCAGTGTACAAGTTCGGTGGTCCACTTCTCGCGCATCTCATGGAGCGAATCGAAGTGCTGACGGCGGTCAGTGCCGAGGCGGCCATGGCCGTCGAAAAGTTCGCCCCGGGCGTCGAGATCGTGCCAAACGCCGTCGACGTCGGAGGGTTCGCAGAGCAGGAACGAGTTGAACACCGCGTCGCGTTCGTGGGGCGCGACGACCCCCGCAAGGGCCTCGATGTGCTGCTGGCCGCGTGGCCGAGAGTACGCGCGTCGGTACCGGACGCGGAGCTGCTCGTCGTCGGCGCAAAGAGGGAGATTGGAGCGGCCGGGGTCAGGTTTGAGGGCACCGTCTCCGACCTTCGCAAGCGTGAAGTTCTCGCCTCGTCGTCGGTCTTCTGTGCACCGAACACGGGAGGTGAGAGCTTCGGCATCACCCTGATCGAAGCCATGGCCGCCGGGTGCGCTGTCGTGTGCACCGACCTACCGGCATTCGTGAGCGTTGCCTGTGGGATCGCCGAACATGTGCCTGTCAATGACAGCGAGCGCCTTGCAGATGTCCTCCTCGAGTTGCTGGCGAACCCTGAACGAGTCCGTCACCTGGGGCGCGCTGCGAGAGCCAGGGGGAACGTGTTCGATTGGACTCGGGTGCTCCCTCGCTGGATCATGCTGTACGAGCAAGCGATCGAACGGGCTCCCGGTAGAATTGGGGCATAAGGAGGAAGTGAACGTGGAACGTGGGACCGATCTTGTGAAACGAGGACTCGCCGAAATGCTCAAGGGCGGCGTGATCATGGACGTCGTCAATGCCGAACAGGCGAAAATCGCCGAAGAGGCCGGCGCTGTCGCCGTCATGGCGCTCGAGCGTGTCCCCGCCGACATCCGAAAAGAAGGTGGCGTCGCGAGAATGGCGGACCCCACCAAGGTCGAGGAGATCATGGCCACGGTGAACATCCCTGTCATGGCGAAGGCCCGCATCGGCCACTTCGTGGAAGCCCAAGTGCTGCAGGCCCTCGGCGTGGACTACATCGACGAGAGCGAAGTGCTCACGCCGGCCGACGAAGAGCACCACATCGACAAGTGGCAGTTCACGACGCCGTTCGTGTGCGGCGCGAGGAATCTCGGCGAGGCGCTCCGCCGTATCGGCGAAGGAGCGGCGATGATCCGGACCAAGGGCGAGGCGGGTACGGGCAACATCGTCGAGGCGGTCCGGCACATGAGGACCGTCAATCGCGAGATGAGGGCGCTCACCACGATGGGACCGGAGGAACTGTCGGCCGCCGCCAAGAACCTCGGGGCGCCGGTAGGACTGGTTCGTGAAGTGGCCGAGACCGGCAAGCTCCCAGTCGTCAACTTCGCCGCTGGGGGAGTGGCAACGCCTGCCGATGCAGCGCTCATGATGCAGCTCGGCTGTGAGGGTGTGTTCGTGGGGTCGGGCGTTTTCAAGAGTGAGGATCCTGCACCGCGTGCTCGAGCGATCGTCGAGGCGGTCACATTCTTCCGGGACCCTGCGATCGTCGCGAAGGTGTCGCGAGGACTCGGCGAGGCGATGCACGGCATCGAGCTGTCCGAGCTGTCCGAATCGGAATTGCTTCAGACGCGAGGTTGGTGAGCGTGGGCGACATCGGCGTCGTCGCCCTCCAGGGCGACGTTCGTGAGCACGCGTTCGTCATCCGGTCCCTGGGATGGAGCCCCCGCGAAGTGCGTCAGCCTGCCGATCTGAGGGGTCTGGACGGGTTGGTGTTTCCCGGTGGTGAATCGACCACGATCGCCCGGCTCGCCGACCGTTTCGGCCTCGTTGAACCACTGAGAGAGGCGATTGGAGGTGGACTTCCCACATTCGGGACGTGTGCGGGCATGATCTTCCTCGCGTCGGGCGTCACCACAGGATCACAGTTGCTGCTCGGCGTGCTGGACGTAACCGTGCAACGAAACGCGTTCGGTCGCCAGAACGATTCGTTCGAGGTGCAACTCGACGTGAAAGGCTTCGATGCACCGTTCCACGCCGTGTTCATCCGCGCACCATGGGTCGAACACGTGGGGAAGGGCGTCGAGGTGCTGGCGGAGATCGACGGCCATCCCGTCTTGGTCCGAGACGGGAATGTCGTGGCAGCTGCCTTCCATCCCGAGCTGACTGAAGACCCGCGAATACATAAGATGGCGCTGAGTATGGGGGCAGCCTGATGTCCGGACATTCCAAATGGTCGACGATCAAACACAAGAAGGGTGCCAAGGACGCACAGAGGGGCAAGCTGTTTGCGAAGCTCGTGAAGGCCGTCGAAGTCGCAGCCAGAGAGGGCGGTGGCGACCCTGCCGGAAACACCACGCTCGCCAACGCCATCGAGAAGGCGAAGGCGGCTTCGGTACCCAACGACAACATCGATCGGGCGATCAAGCGGGGAACGGGCGAGGTCGAGGGCGTTGACTACGAGCAGTTCTGGTACGAGGGGTACGGCCCGGGTGGGGTCGCTCTCTTTCTGCAGATCCTGACGGACAACCGGAATAGGGCCGCGTCTGACGTCAGGTCCACCTTCTCGCGTAACGGGGGGAATCTCGGTGAGCCAGGATCGGTCTCGTATCTGTTCGAGCAGAAGGGGTACGTCGTTGTGAGAGGCGACGAGGACGACATCTTGCTCGCGGCGCTCGATGCAGGTGCTGAGGATGTGCGACCTGCCGGCGGGGCGTTCGAAGTGATCTCCGAACCGGGGCTGTTCACGGCGGTGAGAGACGCCGTGGCGGCCGTAGCGACCGAGGTCGAGAATGCAGAAGTGACCCATCTCCCCAAGTCGGTCGTCCCCGTCGATCGGGCGACCGCCCCGAAGATCCTCCGGCTCGTGGACGCACTCGAGGATCTCGACGACGTCCAGGAAGTGTACGCGAACTTCGACATCCCAGACGATGTCTTGGCCGACTTGATGGCCTGATAGCCGTGGTGACGTCCGAGTCGCCGGTTACACTCCCGTACATATGTTCGTTCTCGGTATCGATCCCGGGCTGACCACGACCGGCTATGCGATCGTCGGCGGAGGTGAAGTCGTAGCACTCGGCGTCATAACAACGGACCCCGCAGATAGTGTCCCGACTCGACTCGCCGAGATCCGTCGGGACCTCTCAGACCTGATCGTGGAGTTCTCACCGGAGGTGATGGCGATCGAGCAGGTCTTTGTCAACCGCAATCTCCAGACGGCGACATCGGTCGTGCGGGCGTCGGGAGCCGCCATGATCGCCGCAGCCGAGCATGGCGTTCCGGTGTGGGAGTACAGCCCTTCGGCGGTGAAGTCGGCGGTGGCAGGGTATGGACGCGCCCCGAAGGAGCAGGTACAACGCATGGTTGCCGCCCGGATGGGCCTTTCGGAGCCTCCGTCGCCCCCTGACGCTGCCGACGCCGTCGCGATCGCACTGTGTCATCTACAGCAGCACGTCCTCTCGAGGAGGGTTCCGTGATCGGGGTGCTGCGCGGAACGATCTTGTCTCGTGGAACAGACAGGATTGTGCTGGGCGTGGCCGGTGTCGGTTTTGAGATCACGGTGACTCCGAGGGATCTCGGCCGTCTCGCGGAGAGAGAGGCCGAGACGACCGTGCACACGCACCTGCATGTCCGAGAAGATGTGCTTGACCTCTACGGGTTCGTCGACCAAGCCGATCGTGACTTGTTCCGAATGCTTCTGGGAGCGTCCGGGGTCGGGCCGAAGGTCGCCATGGCCATGATGGCGAGCCTGCGCGGCGACGAGATTCGTCGTGCGGTGCTCTCCGAGGATGCCCTTGCCCTCACGGTGGTGCCTGGAATCGGTTCTCGAAGCGCCCAGAAGCTCATTCTCGAGCTCCGTCCCCGCATGGTCGGTGCGGAAGCGGATGTCATGGGATCCAGCACTCGAGCGCAAGTCCGAGATGCTCTCGAAGGACTCGGCTACGCCCCGACGGAGCTTCGAGAAGTGGTTGCCTCGTTGCCCGAGGAGGCAACCGTGGAAGAATCGCTCAGGCTCGCACTGCAGGAACTGGGAAAGCGATGAGGGAAGACATTCTCACCTCTGAACGGTTGCCCGACGACACAGACGAAACCCTCCGACCGACTCGGCTGGACGAGTTCATCGGACAGGGCAACGTCAAGGAACGGCTGAGGATCAGTCTCGACGCTGCGAGACAGCTCGACCATGCGCTCGATCACGTCTTGTTGTCGGGACCACCGGGGCTGGGCAAGACGACACTCGCGGGGATCATCGCAACCGAGCTGGGGGTTCGAATCAGGGTGACCTCGGGACCGGCTCTCGAGCGTCCGGGCGACGTGGCATCGATCGTGTCGAACCTGGAGGAGGGAGAGGTGCTCTTCATCGACGAGATTCACCGTCTCCCCAGGGCTGTAGAAGAGGTGCTCTACCCTGCCATGGAGGACTTCCGACTCGACATCGTTCTTGGGAAGGGGCCGTCGGCGCAGTCGATTCGCCTGGAGCTGCCACGTTTCACGCTTGTCGGAGCGACCACACGCAAGGGCAAGGTGACGGCCCCATTGAGGGACCGGTTCGGCATCGTCGACAAGCTGGAGTTCTACTCCGACGCCGAACTGTCGCACATCGTTCTCCGATCAGCCGGCATCTTGGGTGTCACGATCGACGAAGCCGGTGCGGCGATCGTTGCGGCGAGAAGCAGGGGAACACCTCGAATCGCCAACAGGCTCCTTGCCAGAGTGAGGGACTTTGCCGTCGCACGAGCAAAGGGCATCGTCGATACCGACACCGCCAACGAGGCGCTGCGCGTGTTTGAAGTGGACGAGCTCGGGTTGGATCGAGTGGACCTCGACATTCTCCGGGCCGTTGTCGAGACGTTCGGTGGAGGGCCCGTCGGACTCTCCACACTCGCGATCGTCGTCGGGGAGGAAGCAGAGACGGTCGAGGACGCGTATGAGCCTTTCCTGCTGAAGCGTGGCCTGTTGAAACGGACCCAGCGGGGCCGGGTGGCCACACCGCTAGCGTTCCGGCATCTCGGGCTCGAGCCCCCGCATCAACCCACCCTGCTCGATTGACTTTGCGCACGGACGACTTCGACTATGAGCTGCCGGCGGCCGCGATCGCCCAGCGTCCCGCGATGCCGCGTGAGTCGGCGCGCCTCCTCGACTGTCGCGGTCTCGAAGATCGCTCCTTCTCGGAACTGCCGGGCATGCTCGATGCGGGGGATCTCGTGGTCCTCAACACCACGAAGGTGCGGGCGGCCAGACTCCGGGGCACGAAGGAGGAAACGGGGGGCGCGGTAGAGGTGTTGCTGCTCAGCGACCGTGGTCAAGGTGACTGGGACGCACTGATCCGGCCGGCGCGGAAGGTGAGACCGGGTGTCCGGCTCCGCTTCGGAAGTGCTCGCGCCGTCGTTCTGGAACGCCCGGCATCGGGACGTACAACACTACGATTCGACGCGGACGTCGAGGCGTTGGCACGCGAGATGGGTGAGGTGCCTCTCCCGCCGTACATCACCACGCCGCTCGGCGATCCTTCCGAGTACCAGACCGTGTTTGCGAAGAGACTCGGATCGGCCGCTGCACCGACCGCCGGTCTGCATCTCAGTACCCGAGTGCTGGCGGAGTTCGCCGATCGAGGTGTGGACGTCGCGTCCATCGACCTCCACGTCGGCATCGACACGTTCAGACCAATCGCGGAAGAAACCATCGAAGCACACCAGATGCACAGCGAACGCTTCGACGTCCCGGTGGAGACGGCAGCCGCGTTCGAGGCGGCGAGGCGGCGAGGCGGAAGGATCATCGCGATCGGAACGACCGTGGTGCGAGCCCTCGAGTCAGCGGTCGTCGATGGCCGACTCAGCCCGGGCTCGGCCTCCACGGAGCTGTTCATCCGACCCGGCTACCGTTTCCGCGCGGTGGACGCAATGGTCACCAACTTCCATGTTCCTCGGTCGACGTTGATTGTGCTTGTGGCTGCGTTCATCGGAGAACGGTGGCGACATGTGTACCGGACGGCCCTCGAACGGGGCTATCGGTTCTTGTCGTTCGGGGACGCAATGTTCACGGAGCGCGCATGAGGCTCGAGATCGAAGCGCGGGATGGCATGGCTCGCTCCGGGGTGTTTCATACTCCCCACGGAGCGGTCGCCACACCGGCATTCATGCCTGTGGGTACCCGCGGAACCGTGAAGACGCTCGACGGGGACGATCTCGAGAGTCTCGGCGCGCAAATGGTGCTGTCGAACACATACCATCTGATGCTGCGTCCCGGCTCCGACGTCGTGCGCGACCTGGGAGGTTTGCACGAGTTCATGAATTGGCGTGGACCGATCCTCACCGACTCGGGCGGCTACCAGGTGTTCTCCCTCGACGCGAAGGTGAGCGAGGATGGCGTCGCGTTCCGGTCGACCTACGACGGATCTCGCGTAGAACTCACCCCTGAGCGGGCAGTGGCCGTTCAGGAGGACCTGGGCTCAGATGTCGCAGTCGCACTCGATGTGCTGGTGGGGCTCCCGGCTTCACGACCGGTCGTCGAGGCGGCCATGCGGCGGACGCTTCGATGGGCCGCCCGCTCCATGCAGGCGAGACGCCGACAGAACCAGTCGATGTTCGGGATCGTCCAAGGCGGCACCGATGCGTCACTACGCGCGGAGAGCGCATCCAAGACTGCCGAACTCGGATTTGACGGGTACGCCGTCGGGGGATTGTCGGTCGGAGAGTCCGACGCGGAACGCGACAAGGCCATCGAGGTCGTCGTTGGCGAGTTGCCGGAAGACCGGGTGCGCTACACGATGGGGTTGGGTGACACCGAAGGGATGCTGCATGCGGTCGCTCGTGGGATCGACCTCTTCGATTGTGTTCTTCCCACGCGCCTCGCCAGGCACGGGAAGGTCCTGACCCCCGACGGCGACTACAGTCTTCGACGAGCAGAGCACGCCCGTTCGACGGGTCCGCTCGACTCCTCGTGCGGCTGTACGACGTGTAGATCGTACAGCCGGGGGTACCTTCGCCATCTCCTCCAGACCGGCGAACCGACCGGCTTGCGACTCCTGACGATGCACAACCTCAGCTACACGTTCAACCTCATGCGCGGCATGCGGAGCGCCATCACAGAGGGTCGCTTCGAGCCATTCGTCGCCTCGACGATCGAACGAAGAGTTTCTGCAGTCTCCGGCAAGTCGCTAGCATGACCGCCGGCTCGCTGGTCGTGAGCCTCCACTCGTCACAAAGAAGGTAACGCGTGCTTGCCCAAACAGATGCCACAGGTGGAAGTCTCTGGACCTCGCTGATCTTTCTGGCATTGCTCATCGGGATGTTCTACTTCCTATTGATCCGACCGCAACGGGTCAGGTCGAAACAACAGCAACAGCTCGCAGCGGCTCTGGAGATCGGCGACAAGGTTCGGACCTACGGCGGTGTGTATGGCGTCGTGGTCGGCCTCGATGACGATTCCGTCGTGCTCGGCCTCGAAGAAGGACGCATGCGCATCTCCCGGCGGGCGATCGCCGGGAAACAGGAGAAGTGATGTCGCGACGGATCACCACGCTCGTGATCGTGCTTGCGCTCGCCTATGGGGGCGTAGCAGCGGTGGTCGCCACCCACAGCACACCCAAGCTGGGCCTCGACCTCAAGGGTGGAACATCCGTGATTCTCCGGGCTCCCGACGGCACCGATCCTGCCGTGCTGGCGAAGGCCGTTGAAATCATGCGAGGTCGTATCGAGGCGTTCGGAGTGCAGGAGCCTGAGATTGCGATCAGCGGAAACAACGCCGTCCTCGTTCAGCTTCCAGGTGTGACCGACAGGGAGCGGGCACTCCAGGCGATCGGTCAGACCGGCGTCCTGTCGTTCCGGCCGGTATTCGCTGCCTCGTTCCAGAGCCCGATCTTCGACACGACCACCACAACAACGGTGCCGGAGACCACCACTACGTCGGCGGGGGAGACGACCACCACGGCGGCCGGCAGCACGACGACGGAGTCGACCACCACGACGGCCGCGACCACCACAACCTCGCTCCCGGCCGGCGTGGATCCTACGACCGGCTTCATGATCAATGACAGCCCCGACCTGCTGGATTCATGGGTGCCCGAGTACGACGCGAACGGCCAGCTCGTCGCCGGCTACGAAGTGGGAACGCTGTGCAATGACGGAACGACGCTCGCGACATGCCAGAAAGGGAGTGATGGCGCTCCTACCAACGGCACTCCCGATCCGTTGACAGGCTCCGATATCACCGAAGCTCTCGCCACCTTCAGCCAGACCACCGGCCAGTGGCAGGTCGACCTCAAACTCAATGACGACGGGGCTCGCAAGTTCCAGGAGCTCACCCGTGCCGCTGCACAGTTCTCCACGGGCGACCCACAGCGCCAGATCGCGATCGTGCTCGACGGGAAGATCATCTCAGCCCCGCAGGTGTCGTCGAACGTCGATTCCAACACCGGCATTGCAGGCGGCAGCGCCGTCATCACGCTGGGCACCGGTGGCAACCAGCAGTCCGAAGCACAGGACCTCGCAGTGGTCCTCCGCTACGGTTCACTCCCGGTGAGTTTCGAGCAGGATCAGGTTCAGAGTGTGTCAGCGACGCTCGGGTCGGACTCGCTGCGGTCCGGGCTCATCGCCGGGCTCGCGGGTCTGATCCTGGTCGCCATCTACATGTTGCTCTACTACCGGTCCCTCGGAGTGGTGACGATCGTTGGTCTGAGCGTGTTCGGGTCGTTGATGTTGATCGTGCTCGGGCTCCTGAGTGCGACTTCGGGTCTCACCCTGACCCTTGCCGGCGTGACCGGAATCGTCGTGTCGGTCGGCATCACGGCAGACTCGTACATCGTGTTCTATGAGAGGATCAAAGAGGAACTCCACCGCGGTCGAACAATGAAGGCAGCGGTGGACGAAGGGTTCTCGCGGGCGTTCCACACGATTCTCACGGCCGACACGGTGTCGATTCTGGCTGCGGTCCTGCTCTGGCTGCTCGCCGTCGGCCCGGTGAAAGGTTTCGCACTCACATTGGGCATCGCCACCTTCCTCGACATCCTCGTTGCCTACTTCTTTACGCGGAATGCGGTGGGTGCGATCGCGCATAGTGGCCTCGGCGAAGGAGGGCGATTCAGTATCAGAGCAGCAGCGGGTGGAGTGCAGGAGGCATCATGAATCTCATCACACGCCTCTACAGAGGAGAGACCTCTTTCGACTTTGTTGGATCGAGGAGAATCTGGCTGACCATCTCGAGCGCTCTGATCCTGGTCTCGCTTCTCGCGCTCATCATCTTCGGACTCAACCTCAGCCTCGATTTCAGGGGTGGTGTCGCCGTCGAGACCGCGAATCCGGCCGGTGCCAGCGTGGCGGACATACGATCGGCTCTCGCCCCGCTCGGGTTGCAGGAGGCAAAGATCCAGGAACTCGCCGGCGGGGCCGACATTCGGGTTCAGGTCGGCTCGTTGACGTCGACCGAGTCTGAGCAGTTCCAGCAGGCGGTAGCCGACGCAACCGGGACGACGCTCAACGAGCTTTCGCTCAACCAGGTAGGGCCCACCTTCGGGGCCCAGATCACGAAACGGGCCGCTACAGCCCTCGTCGTGTTCCTGGCGGCGGTCGTCTTGTTCATGTCCTGGCGACTCGAGTGGAAGATGGCGATGGCAGGTATCACCGCGTTGTTCCACGACCTGATCATCACGACCGGCGTGTATGCAGTGACGAGGTTCGAAGTCACACCGGCGACCGTGATCGGGGTCCTGACCATCCTCGGCTACTCCCTCTACGACACGGTGGTCGTGTTCGACAAGGTCAAGGAGAACGTCGAGGAACTTCACACGGACCGAATGACGATCACCGAGCTCGTCAATCGATCGATGAATCAGGTGCTGATGCGTTCGATCAACACGTCGCTGACGAGTCTCCTTCCGGTCGGGAGCCTGCTCTTCGTGGGTTCATTCCTGCTCGGAGCACAGACGCTCCGCGACTTCGCGTTGGCACTGTTCGTGGGCATCGCAGCGGGTACATACTCATCGATCGCCGTCGCGTCGCCGATCCTTGCATCATGGAAGGAACACGAAGACGAGTGGGCTCGTGTCAGGCGTCGCCGGGACCGCGGTCGGAGTTCCGACAGCGAGACACCAAAGAGTGCGGCCGTGACCACGCAGGCGCCGTCACGCAAGAGTGGTGCCGCGCCTAGGCCTCCCAAGAAGGGCCGCAAGCGCTGAGCGAGGTACAATCAACCGGTGTTCGAGTACGCCGATCTGATTCGTGACGTCCCGGATTTCCCGAAGCCGGGTGTCGTCTTCAAGGACATCACACCAGTCCTCGCCGATCCAGATGCATTCTCCGCCTTGATCGACCAGCTCTGTGCTCCCTACGAACGAGGGTCCGTCACGAAGGTCGTCGGTATCGAGGCTCGTGGATTCATTCTCGCGACCCCGGTCGCCGAGCAGCTCGGTGCAGGATTCGTGCCGATTCGCAAGCCGGGCAAGCTGCCTGCTGACGTCATTCGGGAGACATACGAGCTGGAGTATGGGACCGACGCACTCGAGATGCACAAGGACGCACTTCGCCGGGGCGACAGGGTGCTGGTCGTCGATGATGTGCTCGCAACCGGCGGAACCGCGGCAGCGGCTATCAGGTTGGTCGAACGACTGGACGCCGAGGTGATCGGCGTCGCGGTGTTCATCGAGTTGGCGTTTCTCGGCGGCAGAGCTTCTCTGAATGGTGCCGACCTGCACGCGCTCGTGACGTATGGCTGACCTCTCGCAAGAGGGGATGGAGAAGGTTCTCGACTCGTTTCGCGCCCACCATCCCACCGCCGACACCTCGCTGCTGTCCGAGGCCTATCTGCTCGCCAGGGATCGCCACGAGGGACAGATGCGGCAAACGGGCGATCCCTACATCACGCACCCTGTCGCGGTGACAGCGATCCTCGCCGACTACGGCCTCGATGCCGAGACGCTGTGCGCAGCACTGCTCCACGATACGGTCGAGGACACCGACCTGACACTCGACCAGGTGGCCGCGCAATTCGGTGGTCACGTCGCCGAACTCATCGACGGCGTCACGAAACTCGACTTGATCAAGTTCGGATCGCGGGAAGAGGCGCAGGCCGCGACGATCAGGAAGCTCGTCGTCGCCCTCGCGAAGGACGTTCGGGTGTTGCTGATCAAGCTCGCGGACCGTTTGCACAATTTGCGTACGATCTGGCCGTTCCCCGAGGAGAAACAACAGCGGATCGCCCGCGAGAGCCTCGAGGTATACGCCCCGCTGGCACACCGGCTCGGAGTCCAGGAGATCAAGCACGAGATGGAGGACAGGTGTTTCGCCATCATGTATCCGAGGAGGAACGCCGAGATCAACGCCCTTCTCGAGCAGCGCGCACCGATGCGAGAAGCATTTCTGCGAGATGTCATCGACCATGTGCGGGAACTCCTCGACTCTGCCGGTATCAAGGGTGATGTGAGTGGTCGACCGAAGCATCAATACTCGATCTACCGCAAGATGGTGGCCAGCGGCCTTCCGTTCGAGGACATCCATGATCTCATCGGGATCAGGGTGATTGTCGAAGACGTTCGGGACTGCTACGCGGTACTCGGAGTGATCCACTCCACGTGGCCCCCTGTACATGGACGGTTCAAGGACTACATCGCGATGCCCAAGTTCAACCTGTACCAGAGCTTGCACACGACGGTGATCGGGCCGGGTGGAGGCCCGCTGGAGGTTCAGATCCGCACGAGGGACATGCACGAACGTGCCGAGTTCGGAATCGCCGCACACTGGCGATACAAGGAAGGCGAGGCGGCCGAGTCGCTTCCGTGGATCGCGGACATGCGTTTTCTCAGAGACGAGTACGAGGATCCGACGGAGTTCCTGGCGGGCCTGAAGCTTGATCTCTACCAGGACGAGGTGTTCATTCTCACACCGAAAGGTGAGGTGAAGACGCTTCCAAGGGGGGCCACGCCTGTCGACTTCGCGTACAGCGTCCACACCGAAGTGGGACACCGGTGTATCGGCGCGAAGGTCAACGGCCGGTTGGTCCCGCTCGATACGAGACTGGAGTCCGGAGACATCGTCGAGGTGGTCACTTCCAAGGCACAGGACGCCGGTCCCAGCAGAGACTGGCTGGCGTACGTTCGGACCTCGAGAGCGAGGGCGAAGATCAGGCAGTGGTTTGGAAAGGAGCGCCGGGTTGCCGCGCTCGAGAAAGGACGAGAGACGGTTCTGGCGCTCCTCCGCAAGGAAGGCCTCGGACTACACGCGAACCGGCGCGACGAGCTTCTGAGAGAGGTCGCCGGGCGAATGGGCCAACGGGACATCGACTCGCTGTTCATCGCTGTCGGGGAAGGAGGCGTCGCCGGTTCCACTGTTGTTGCCCGGCTCGTGCGTCTTGCCAGACCGGAAGAAGAGGAGGCGGCCGAGGCCGTTCTGCCTGAGCTGCCGCCGGTCCAGCCGCGCTCCGACGGCGGAGTCGGCATCATCGTCGAAGGTCTGGAGGACGTCTGGGTGCGTATCGCCCGATGCTGTGCCCCCGTTCCTGGCGACGACATCGTCGGGTTCGTGACGGTCGGGCGTGGAGTCTCGGTGCATCGTTCGGATTGCACGAACATCCACGCACTGGGTGAGGAGCGAATGATCGACGTAGCGTGGGCGCCGGACAGGGTAGGACGGTTCTCGGTGTGGATTCAGATCGAAGCGCTGGACCGCCCGCGGATGCTTCGGGACGTCACCGAATGGATCTCGGAGGTCGGGGGTGACGTCCGCGCATCGTCGTCGACGACGAGCAGTGATCGGACCGCATTACTCCGCTACGAGGTCGAGCTGTCGGACCCCGGTCAGCTCGATCGCCTGGTTGTTGGTCTCAGAGGTATCGAAGGTGTCTACGACGCATATCGGCTCGTGCCGCGCTGAGGACTAGACACTTCGGGAGCCATCGAGACCACCTCACTTTATGGCTAAGTGGTTTGGCTGTCGGAGCCGATAGCTATGGCATGCGGCTTTCGCGCGAAGATGGATTCACGATCACCGAGGCGATCGTTGCACTGGTCATCATTTTTGGGGCCGTGCTTGTCATGTTGCGAAGCATCGACTCGGGTTCGAGAGTGCTGTCCGAGACCAAGCGCCAGTCTGCGGGCTCCGCGTTCGCATCCGAGCTGATGGAACGCGCACGGTCGTTGGAGTGGTCGAACATGGGCTTGACCGTCGACGCGAACAGCGCGAACTGCACGGAACCTTCTAGTCCTGCCGACCCGCCACAGGGTGTCGGCTGTTCTTCGTTCACCGCCGACTTCCCATCCGAAATCACCGCCATCAGCGGCGGGTACGAGTTTGGCGGTGAACCCGTAGTGTTCGCCACGGGAAGCACGTTTGATCCTTTCCTGTCGTTTCATCAGCAGGTGGTCAGGGACAAGACGGTCTTCGACCGGTATCTGTTCATCACGTCGGTTCGCACCGACAACAGCGACCCCGCGACGGAGAAGTACCGGCGCATCACCGCAGTGGTGCGCTGGAACGCACCCAGCGGATATCGCAGAGAAGTCCGTCTCAGCTCCTATGTGAGCCCCTTCACGGAACCGTCACAGCCGTTCATCTCGGCAGAGGTGAACCTCGACGGAGGTTTCGGTCAGATCCAGGGCCGTATCACAGGCATCGGAGGCTGGGGCATGGACTACAACACTACGCAAGACGAGTCGATCCTTCTGTCGATGCCCTCCGTGCGGCTGACCGCAACCTCGGACTACGTGTCGGTCGGTGAGGCGCGGCTCGAAGGAACATCTGGCTACTGGACCGGGGCGGGACCCGATGGGGTCCTCGGGTCGAGCAGCACCGACGATGTGCGGCTTGCCACGCTTGATCCTCAAGTGACCGATCTGCTGGCCGACGATGACGGTACGTCTTCGGCTCCTGTCAACTATCCGATCAGTGCTCAGATCGATCTGACTCAGCTCAACACGACTGAGGACGGCGTCACCATTGCCGAGTCGTCGGGTGGTGCCACGCTGAAGAACCACACGAGGATTCTCACTCCGGGCGGGGCCGCCGCGCTCGACAGTACCGATGACCTGCCCCATGCCTCGATGGAGGTCGAAGGGGCCGGGAGGACCGCGATGACTCGTGTCGAAGACTGGGCGGGGGATCCGGCACAGGCCTACATCGACCAAGCTTCGCCTCTCGGCACAACGGCCTACGAGTTCACGTTCTACCGGTACGGAGACCATGACCAGGCGTCAGCGATGCTGATGAGCGGCCAGGTCGACCGTCAGGATGTCTCAGCGACCGGTCTGCGCAAGGCGACCGCCCAGTTCGACTGGAAAGGTGAGGAGGTCGACCTCCTCGATGACAACGTGATCGGCAGCCTCACACCAAAATTCAGAGGTTGGGTGGTGGTCGGACTGCCCGGGATCTCCAACGAGGGTTCGGTCGCGCCGCTCGAGGCAGGCGAGTACTATGCGGCGCTCACCCCGGGTATTGACGTGAAGACTGGGGATGTGACGATCGACGTGTGGGACGGAAACTCCTACACACGGATCTTCGAAGACTACGAGAGTATCGCCAACTGCGATTCCGAGCCGCTCGTCATCGACGAGGACTTCACGACGTCGACGGTTGGGCTGCCACAGCTCGACTACACGGTGAAGGGAAACGTCACCGTCAACGGAATGTGTGTCGGATCGACCCAGCAGTACACCAGCGGTGAAGTTCGCTCGAACACCGTGTCCGCGAAGAGCATCGTGATTGGCTCGATCAGCTACCGGGTCGTCGACAAGATTGCTGCCGCTGAGTTTGGTGAGACGACGCCGGGTAGTGAGGTGAAGTCGGTGCTGTATGACCTGACGTTGACATTCTCAGCCGGCGGCGTGCAAGCCACCGCCGTCTATATCAATCCGGAGCTGTCATGAACGAGCGAGGGATCAGCATCGTTGAACTGCTGATCGCCATGGCGCTGATGCTGATAGCGGCTGCGGTGTTTGGGACTGCGTTGTCAACGAGCTTCACTGTGACGAAGGACTTCCAGGGCAACGCAGCGTCCAACGACAGCTCGCGACTCGTCCTCAAGCAGATCACGCGCGAGCTCCGGTCGGCGGACCAGATCTATGAACCACTGCCATGCAACACGTCCAACACCCTGGACTTCGACACCAGGGCATATGTCGGATCCGAGAAGACCCAGCAACACATCGTGTACACGCTGGTGGATGGGGCACTCCAGCGCTCGGATGACGGAGGCTCGACGTGGCGAACCGTGATCGACGACGTTGTCAACGCGTCGTCTCAGCCGCTCTTTCAGACGCAAGGGTCGACCGGCGGAACTCCGAGTGAGGGCAAGGTCGTGACCATCAGCATCTGGTCGGACGCCGATCCGACTGACCGGATCGGTCCCCGCCTCGCCGAAACCGAGGTGTCGGGGAGGAACATCTGGACACCCAGCCCGGGAGGCAGCTGCTGATGAGATTCGAACGTGAGGACGGATTCGGGCTGATCACGGCTCTGATGATCTCGTTCGTCGTGTTCATCCTTGCCGCCCTCTGGTACGGGATCAGTACGCACGAACTCAATCAAGCGACGCAGGATCGCGTGTCGACGGCCGCAATCAACGCCGCAGAGGCCGGCGCACGAGAGATGATGTACCTGCTCGCCAACGACGCGACGATTCGCGACTCGCTGGAAACCTCTGGTGCTGTCTACTCGACGAGTCCCGAAGGGAGCGCGTGCGTCTACACGGAGCTGGACTCCTCCGGCACGGCATCGGATCGCCTTGGGGAGTACTGGGTCAGAGCGACCAAGACCCCCGGGTTCGACCTGCGCTACCGGATCGAGGCCTGGGGGTGGGCTCCGAGACACGACGTGAGTCTCTCTTCACAGAAGAAGATCGATTTCGAGATCGAACTTCGTCCCTACGGAGGTGGGTTCGACTTCGCAGTGTTCACCGGAACTGCCGGGTACACAGGTGGCAACAACAAGAAGATCTGGGGTGACGTGTACAGTGCCGCCGATTTCGCAGTCGACAACTCCACGACCGTTCTCCCAAACGACATCCCCTGGCCCGGAACAGGAGCCGTCAGCGTGGTCGGTGACATGACCATCAGCTCGAACGCGGCGAGTAGCTTCTCGGGCCCGGTGAGGGTGAACGGGGACATCACCGACGACAAGAAGAACACCCTCTACCAGTCGGACGTCTCGATCGGAGGATCTTCGAGCTATCTGAAGGAGCCGACGATCGTCGGCAGCCTGAACATGCGCGACCCCTCCCCGCCCGGAGGCGACCTCGGCAGTGTCAACGAAGTGCTCACAGGAGTGGACTGGACGCCGGTGGCTCCCCTGCTGTTGCCGACGTTCGAGTGGAGCGCTTCCCCACACAAAGAGGCGGTGCCGGATAGCGATTGGAACCCGTCCGAGCTGGGATACGCCGGTCAGACCACGAGCTACCGGATGCCAGACGGCGACGTCTCGATCGATTTCAGCAAGACCGAATTCCACGGCGACGTCATCATCTACGTTCCCGATGGGGACGCCGACATCACCAAGTGGCTGAACGTCACCACCGACTCCACCGACACGCCCGTGTCGGTGGCCGTGGTGGTGGCCGGGTCCGTCAACTCGCTGTCTCTCGCCCAGGGGTTCACGATGACCGGCACCGAAGACATCCACTTCCTCGGGTACTCGGCGGGAACCGTAGCGACGGAAAACAACTCGGTGGTCTACGGGACCATCTACGGGGAGGGCGGCAACCAGGGTCAGCGGTCCTATGTGCACTTCCGGCCGATGAACGACTCGATCCAGGGCGTGTTCTCGTTCGATCCCGCCGCAGCCGACCAGTTCATCCCTCAACCGCGTATCTGGCGCGAGGTACCCGCGGATGCACCGGGGTGCACTCCGTAGAACGATCTCCGGCGTCCCTGTACCCTACCGAGGATGCTGATTGCCTCCGACACACTCTGGTTGGCCGCAACGAACACCTATGTGGTCGCGCGTGAACCGGGTGGACCGTGTGTCATCGTTGACGCACCCCCCGATCCCGATGCCGTGCTTGCACTCGTCGAGCGACACGGGCTCGCTCCCGCGGCGCTCCTTCTCACCCACGGACATGTGGACCACAGCGGCGGCGCACCGGATGTGTGCGAGCAGGCAGGGATCGCTGCCTACGTCCATCCTGACGACGACTTCCTCACATTCGACCCGGCGACACAACTCGCAGCGTTGTTGGGCACCTATGAACAGCCACGGCTCTTGGAGCGGGTTGAGCGGCTGGTTGGCGGAACGCGCCTGCTCCTCGGGGGTCTCGACATCGAGGTCATCCACACACCCGGTCACACGCCGGGACACTGCTGTTTTCTCGTCGAGGGACGCCTGTTCTCCGGCGATCATCTCTTCGCGGGCTCGATAGGGCGCACGGACCTGCCAGGTGGCGACCTCCCGGAGCTGCTCGAGAGTATGCGCTCGAAGATCCTGCCGCTGCCGGACGAGACGGCCGTGTATCCGGGGCACGGACCCACGACTACGATGCGGGCCGAACGCCGCAGCAACCCGTTCCTCCGAGATCTTCGATGACCATCCGCGCACCCAAAGGCACAGACGACATCCTCGCACCCGCGTCGAGAACGTGGCGGCGGATGCTGCGCATCTGGGATCAGATCACCGAGCGGTTCGGCTACGACCTCATCATCACTCCGCTCTTCGAGGCCACCGATCTCTTCTCGAGAGGTTCGGGGGAAGACACCGAGATCGTGCAGAAGCAGATGTACACCTTCTCCGACAAAGGGGGGCGATCACTGACCCTCCGACCCGAAGCGACACCTTCGGTCATGCGGGCACACCAACAAGCAGGTGGGTCGGGCGTGCGCAAGGTAGCGAGTTGGGGGCCGATGTTTCGTTACGAGCGCCCCCAGGCGGGCAGGAGACGGCAGTTCTACCAACTCGACGTCGAATACCTTGGAAGCGATTCGCCACTCGCCGATGCGGAGGTCATCGAACTCGGCTACCGCTATCTGTGGGAGGTGGGCCTCGATGATGTGACGGTAACCGTCAACTCGATCGGCGACCCCGTCTGCCGGCCCGCGTACCAGGAACTACTGAGGGTGTACCTGAGGGCCCGAGAGGACCAGCTGTGCGAGGACAGCAAGCAACGCATCGACAGCAACCCATTGAGGGTCCTCGACTGCAAGATCTGCAGACCCATCCTCGGTGACGCCCCGACGCCCGTCGATCACCTGTGCGACGCGTGCACCGCCCACTATCGCACCGTGAAGGAGACACTCGGGGTGGTAGGTGTTCCCTTCGAAGAGGATCCGCACCTGGTGCGCGGTCTCGACTACTACACGAGAACGGCCTTCGAGTACATCGCCACCGACCTCGACGCAGCACAGAACGCGGTCGGAGGTGGTGGAAGGTACGACGGCCTGTCTGAGTCGATCGGAGGTCCCCCCATTCCTGGCGTCGGCCTCGCACTGGGACTCGATCGGATCGTGCTGGCCCGAGGTGAGCTCGTCGAAGGCGGGGCACTCGACGCCTTTGTCGTGGTGGCCGACGAACAGATGCGGGCGGAGGCGACCCGACTGGCCTCCGATTTGCGCGCCGAAGGGTTCCGGGTCGACGATGACGTGGACGGGCGCTCTGTCAAAGCCCAGTTCAAGATCGCTTCTCGCCGGGGAGCATCGAAGGTTCTCGTGATCGGGGACGAGTGGCACCGTGGCACGGTGACTGTGAGAGATATGGCGACGGGAGACCAACGCGAGGTGCCCGTCGAGGAGGTTTCGGAATGGCTCAGGTAGACGTGGAATATCGGGACACGTACGCGGGGCACGTGACGGAACAGCGCGTCGGGGATACCGTCCGGATCGCCGGGTGGGTGGGTCGCCGCCGCGACCACGGCGCCATCATCTTCATCGACCTTCGGGACGCGTCGGGCATCGTACAGGCGGTCATCGACCCTGCGAGCATCCCTGACGCCAGGAGTCTGAAGCTCGAGTACGTTGTTTCGCTGAGAGGTGTTGTGCGGGCGCGCCCTGACGGAACCGAGAACCCGGACATGGTCACGGGGATGGTCGAGGTGGCAGTCGACGAGCTGACTGTGCTGTCTGCTGCCGAGACGCTGCCGTTCATGCTCGACGATCGAGTGGACGTCGATGAGCGAACCCGACTGGAGTACCGGTACCTGGATCTGCGCTCGCCTCGCATGGCGGCGAACCTCCGGGCTCGATCGGCGGCCTTTCGGGCGATGAGGGAGGTGCTCGATGGGTTGGGATTCATGGACGTGGACACTCCCACGCTGATCCGATCGACACCTGAAGGCGCACGAGACGTGCTGGTTCCGTCACGTCTTCGCAAGGGATCCTTCTATGCACTGCCGCAGTCGCCTCAGCTGTTCAAGCAGCTCCTCATGGTCTCCGGGGTTGACCGGTACTACCAGATTGCCCGGTGCTACCGCGACGAGGACTTCAGAAGCGACCGTCAGCTGGAGTTCATACAGCTCGACCTCGAAGGCGCCTTCTGGGGCAGAGAAGGTGTGTTTCAAACGCTCGAGGCCGTCATCGGCGCCGTCGTCGAACGAGTGAGGGGCGTCCCCGTGCAGACTCCTTTCCGGCGGTTCACCTACGCCGACGTCATGGAACGCTACGGGACCGACAAGCCCGACCTTCGCTTCGGTATGGAGATCCACGACATCAGCGACCTCGTCGCGGACTCGGCCTTCGGTGTGTTTGCATCGACGGTCGCTGCAGGGGGCGCTGTCAAGGGCATCAACTCGGGCAACGTCGGCCTGTCCCGATCCGCCCTCGACGCGCTCACCGACCGGGCTCGTGAGTTGGGAGCGAAAGGTCTCATCTCGCTCGCAGTTGAAGAGACGGGGCTCCGCTCGGCGGTCGCCAAGTTCCTGTCCGATGAGGAGCAGACACACATCGTCCAGGCGTTCGATGCACATCCCGGCGATCTGATACTGCTCGTCGCCGACGACTCCAAGAAGGCGAGCGTGGTGCTCGGGCAACTCCGTCTCGAGCTGGGGCAGCCGAGAGATCACGAGGCACTCGCGTTCCTCTGGGTCATCGACTTTCCTGTCTTCGACGTCAACGACGATGGAAGCCTGTCTCCGGCCCACCACCCGTTCACCGCTCCCGTCGACGTGAACGAGATGCGCACCTCACCCGAAACGGCGATCTCGAGGTCGTACGACCTCGTCCTCAACGGATCCGAGCTCGGATCGGGGAGCGTCAGGATTCACGATCCGGTGGTTCAAGAGCAGGTCTTCGACATCCTCGGTATCGGGCAGGAGGAAGCCGAGCGACGGTTCGGCTGGTTCGTGAAAGGACTCCGGTTTGGTACGCCGCCCCACGCGGGGTTCGCCGTGGGTATCGACCGCCTCCTCGCGATCCTGCAAGGAGAGAGGTCTATTCGGGAGGTGATCCCATTTCCCAAAACCCAGACCGGAGTGGATCCGATGAGCGGTTCGCCGACCCCGGTGGACGACGACCAGCTTCGGGAACTGGGTATCGCTCTCAGGCCGGAGGTGAAGGCAGAGGGCTGACATGGGAGATCTGTTCGATGCCCGCCGTGCGGAGGTGAAAGCGAGGGTGGCCCCGCTTGCAGCGCGCATGCGCCCGGCCGTACTGAGCGAGGTCGTTGGACAGCGGCACCTGGTCGGGGAAGGTGCTGCCTTCCGTAGGTTGGTCGAGTCGGGCCGTCCCATGTCGATGATCCTCTGGGGTCCCCCCGGAACGGGCAAGACCACCCTCGCTCGCCTCGCTTCGGGCGATGCCTGGTTCGAGCAGCTGTCCGCGACGGCGGCTGGTGTCAAGGACGTGCGGCGGATTCTCGATGAGGCCGAACGGCGGCTTGGCGAGGAAGAGCGCAGAACCGTGCTGTTTCTCGACGAGATCCACCGCTTCTCGAAGTCGCAGCAGGATGCGCTGCTTCCAGGAGTAGAGGACGGAACGATCATCCTCATCGGGGCCACGACGGAGAATCCGTTCTTCGAAGTGAACTCTCCACTGATCTCGAGGGCGAGCCTGTTCCGGCTGGAACGCATCGACCCCGAGGACCTCGAGGTACTGCTCGAACGTGCGATGGCCGACCCGGAACGGGGTCTCGGAAGACAGGGCCTCACCATCGATGATTCCGCCCGCAGGGCGCTGGCGGAACGGGTTGGTGGGGATGCTCGCCTTGCGCTGAACGGGCTCGAAGTCGCCGCCGGTCTCGTGATCGGAGCAGGGAGAACCGCGATCACCGAGGCAGACGTCGCCGAAGCGCTGCAACGGCGCATCGTGCGCTACGACAAGTCCGGCGACCGGCACTACGACGTCATCTCTGCGTTCATCAAGAGTATGCGTGGCTCGGACCCCGACGCCGCCGCCTACTGGCTGCACACGATGCTCGAGGCGGGTGAGGATCCAGAGTTCATCGCACGACGGATGATCATCTTTGCCTCAGAGGACATCGGGCTGGCCGACCGGCACGCCCTCCCGCTCGCAGTGGCGGCATCTCAGGCGCTCGCCTACGTCGGTCTCCCCGAAGCGGGCTACGCCCTGACCCATGCGGCGACCTACCTCGCGACGTCTCCGAAGTCGAACACCATCGCTGCCACGATCGCAAAGGCGAAAGCCGCGGTCGAGGCGACCGCGGGTGCCGAGGTGCCGGAGCATCTCAGGGATGCCTCGTATCGTGCAGCAGAGAAGCTCGGTCACGGGACTGAATACCGATACCCCCACAACTTCGAGGGCCACTTCGTCGTGCAGCAGTATCTTCCGGACGAATCGGTGGGTGACCGGTTCTTCGAGCCGGGAACCCAGGGAGACGAGCGGGAGATCGCCGAGCGCCTCGACGCCTGGAACTCCAGGCGGGAGGATCAGAGGGAGCGCTAACCTGCTCGCATGATCGTGAGACTGTGGTGGTTCGTCGCCGGTGTCCTCGCCGGCGCCTGGGGAACGGTCCGCGTCCTGCGCCGTGTGGAACGAGCCCGCGCGGCGATGACCCCGACGAACCTCGCCCGTAACGGGGCCCTTGTCGTTGCCGACTTGCTCGACGCAGGCGGGACCCGTCTGGCTCGGGCCTCCAACTAACCTGGATCGGCCATGGAATCACCACGCATCCGTTCGTCGTTTCTGCGCTTCTTCGAGGAGCGTGGACATACGGTCCGTCCCTCCGCACCCCTCATTCCGGTTGACCCGACGCTGTTGCTGACCAACGCGGGGATGGTGCCCTTCAAGCCGTACTTCCTTGGCGAAGAGCGACCCGCATTCCCGCGAGCTACCTCGGTGCAGAAGGTCTTCCGGGCCGTCGACATCGACATCATCGGGACAACGGCACGACACTTCACGTTTTTCGAGATGCTGGGCAACTTCAGTTTCGGGGACTACTTCAAGGAGAAGGCGATCCCGTACGCCTACGAGCTCGTGACCGATGGGTTCGGTATCGATCCCGAGTTGCTGTGGTTCACCGTGCACGAGACCGACGACGAGGCAGCTGCCATTTGGATCGACGGAGTCGGGGTGCCCCCGAGCAGGGTGCAACGTCGAGGCAACGACAATTTCTGGCAGATGGGCGTGGCCGGGCCCGCCGGGCCGTCCTCCGAGATCTTCTATGACAGGGGCTCACAGTACGGAGTCGACGGGGGCCCTGCCGTGGACGAGGATCGCTTCGTCGAGATCTGGAACCTCGTGTTCATGCAGTATGTGCAGGATGAGCCCTATCACGTGGTCGGAGATCTGCCGGCCAAGAGCATCGACACCGGCATGGGTCTCGAACGTGTCGCGATGGTGCTGCAAGGCAAGGAGACGGTGTTCGACATCGACACCGTTCGTCCCATCCTCGCCGTCGCAGAGCGTCACTCCGGAGTCGCCTATGGCCGCGACCCGATGACCGACGTGTCGCTGCGTGTGCTTGCTGATCACGGTCGTGCGATGACGTTCCTGATCGCCGATGGGGTCATTCCCTCCAACGAGGGGAGGGGATATGTCCTTCGTCGCGTGCTGCGGCGTGCAGTGCGACATGCCTGGCGACTCGGAGGGTCCTCGCTGATCACGCCCCTCCTCGTGGAAGAGACGGTCAACGTACTGGGATCGTGGTACACCGAACTCATCGAGAAGAAGTCCTTCATCCAAGACGTCGTGACGCGGGAGGAGGACAGGTTCAGGGCCACGTTGGCCTCTGGACACAACCTTCTCGACCAGGAGCTGGCCGATCTCGACAAAGGCGGTCAGATCCCTGGATCGGTGGCGTTCAAGCTGCACGACACGTTCGGGTTTCCCATCGAGCTCACCACTGAGATCGCCGGCGAGCACGGCGTCGAGGTCGACATGGGGGGCTTCGAACAAGAGATGGCAGAACAGCGGGAACGGGCTCGATCCGCGTGGAAGGGCGCCGACGAGGCGGCGGATGCCGATGTGTATCGACGTCTGATTGACGGCGTTGGCCCATCAGAGTTCTTGGGGTACTCGGATCTCGCGGCGGCCTCGATGGTTGTCGCCATGCTGCGGGAGGGCGTGTCTGTCGACGCAGCAGGGGAGGGTCAGACCGTCGAGGTCTTCCTCGATCGGACGCCGTTCTATGCAGAAGCGGGGGGTCAGGTGGGAGACAGCGGGTTTCTCCGGACCGCCACGACTCAAGCCGTGGTCGCCGACACTCAGGCGGCCGTGCCTGGTCTCGTCTCACACCATGTCAAGGTGGTGAAAGGCGAATTGCGGGTCGGTGATGAGGTCGAGGCCATGGTGGACTCGCCCCGGAGGGAGGCGATCTCGAAGAGCCATACGGGAACCCACATCCTGCACTGGGCGCTGCGCGATGTGCTCGGTGACCACGTGCATCAGGCGGGGTCCCGTGTCGAGAGCGGCCGCCTTCGATTCGACTTCAGCCACTTCAGTGGGTTGGCCGACGAGGAGTTCGCGGAGATTGAGCGCATCGCCAACGAACGCGTCATCGCTAACTCGCGCGTGCATACCTTCAACACGTCGATGGACCATGCGCGGGACGTGGGTGCGCTCGCATTCTTCGGCGACAAGTACGGTGACGTCGTGCGGGTTGTCGAGATCGGTGACTTCTCGAAGGAGCTGTGTGGGGGCACTCACACGCCATCGGCCGGCCAGGTCGGGCCCCTGGTGATCCTCGGCGAGTCTTCGATCGGGTCGAATCTTCGACGCATCGAGGCCTACTCCGGTGACCACGGGTACGAGTACCTCGCGAGACTCCGGCGGAGGCTCGGGGAGACGGGACAGTTGCTGAGGGCCCAGCCGGAGGACGTCCCGGCGAGGGTTCGTCAGCTTCTCGAGCGCACGCGTGGGCTCGAAGAGGAAGCATCCACTTTGAGGGCGAAGCTCGAAGCCGAGGAGGCCGCAGAACTCGTGCACGATGCAGTGGTGATCGGAGATGCGAAGGTTGTCGTTGCCGTGAGGGAGAACATCCCTCCGGGCCAGCTACGGGGGCTTGCGTTGACACTGAGGGAACGTCTCGATCGGGGGATTGTCGTGTTGGGCAGCGCAAGTGAAGGCAAAGGGGCGTTGGTCGCGGTGATCACCCGTGATCTGGTGGAGCGTGGAGTATCGGCCGCCGAAGTGCTCGTGCCGGGTGCCCGCATTCTGGGCGGGGGCGGGAGCAGAGATCCGGAACTGGCTCAGGCCGGCGGACCGAACGGCGTCCGCCTCCCGGAGGCGCTCGACGCGGTCAGGGACGCCATAGGGAGAGCGCTGGCCTGATGGGGCGCGTCCTCGCACTCGACTACGGGAGCGTTCGCGTCGGCGTGGCGGTGTCCGACCCGCTGCGTATCACCGCGCAGCCGTTCGGTGTGATCCTTCTGGAGGACATCGACGAACGACTTCCGAGCATCGCGCAGGATGTCGATGAGATCATCGTCGGGCTGCCGATATCGCTCGACGGGACGGAGGGGCCGTCAGCGGAAGCCGCAAGGTCATTCGCCGAACGTGTAGGGAATCTCACCGGGATTCCCGTCCAGTTGGTGGACGAGCGCTTCACGACGGTGGAGGCGCAGCGCGCCCTGCTCGAGGGTGGTGTACGTCGATCCCGCCGTAAGGAGGTCGTCGACAAAGTCGCGGCCACACTCTTGCTCGAGGGCTACCTGGGGAAGGAGACGTGAAGCGCGGAGCTTCGAGGGCCACAACGGTGCTGGTGGCAGTGGTCGTGGTGGGCGTCCTGGCGATCCTCGGAGGACGTGGGCTGGCCAACTGGGCAGGCAGACTCGGATCACCGCCAGACGTGACCTCACCGCAGGGAATCGCGGCCGACCTTCCCGTGGATGTCGAGGTGTCGAGGGGCTCATCGGCTCGCCAGATCGGTGAACAGCTCGCACGCGCGGGGGTCGTGAACTCATCCCTGGCATTCGAAGTCGCTGTGAGGAGCGCCGGAGTGGAGGACCGTCTCCAGGCAGGCACGTATCGGTTCGTTACAGGGATGTCTCCGGGCGACGCGCTCGACGTGCTTCTCGCCGGTCCCGAGTCGAACGCCTACCGTGTGACGATCCACGAGGGACTCCGCGTGTCGGAGATCCTGGATCGCCTCGCTGAGCAAACCCCGTACACCCGCGAGGAGTTCAAAAAGGCGTTGCCAGGGCTGAGTTCGTCGCTGGGATTCGGTGGTGGTGATTTGCAGGGCTGGGAGGGCGGTTTGTTCCCGGACACCTACGAGTTCGCGGCGGACGCCACACCCAAAGAGATCCTTCAACGCCTCGCTTCGACCATGGAAGATCGGGTCGCGTCCGTCGACTGGAGTCCACTCGAGCAATTGGGATACCGCGTGTATGACGGCCTGGTCGTCGCTTCGATGATCGAAGCGGAAGCACGACTCGACGATGATCGCCCGTTGATCGCCAGCGTGATCGTCAACCGTCTGGCGATCGGCATGCCCCTCCAGATCGACGCCACTGTGCTGTACGCATTGGGGGAGCGCGGCGTCGCCCTGACGGCCGATGATCTCGAGACGGACTCCCCGTACAACACCTATCAGAATGTTGGGCTCCCTCCCACCCCGATCGACTCACCCGGGTTGGCGAGTCTCAAGGCCGCCGCAGACCCGGCGACCACCGACTATCTCTACTACGTGCTGACGAGCCCCGATGGGGGCCATTCGTTCGCTGCCACCTATGAGGAGTTCCAGGCGTACAAGGCTCAGGCGAAGAAGGACGGGGTGCTGCCCTAGCCGCAAACCTCTCAAGCACGCGACGTGTCAGGCCGATCACTGATCGCATAGAGAAGGGTCCGAAATGTCGCTGAGCGGAGCGTTGGAATCGTTTCCCATCGTCGAGGTGTTGAAGCTCGTCGCGCGAAGTGGGAAGGACGGGGTCCTGAGGGTGGATGCACAGGGCCTCGAGGCGCGGCTGTACGTCGAAGACGGCCAGCTGACCTACGGGACGACGCGCAGAGACGAAGACTTCCACAGCAAACTCGTCGAGGCCAACATGGTCGATCCGCGCGCGTGGGTCGAGGTGGAGCGGCGTGAGCGGACGATCAGTGACATCTTGAAGGATGGGGCAACCAGGGAGCAGCTCGAGGAGTTCATGCTCGACCAGGTGTCGGATGTGATCTTCAGAGTGCTGCGTGAAGCCAGTGGTCGATTCGCCTTCTCCGAAGATGTCTCACCTCGGTTCGACACAGGTGTCGCACTCGACGTCGAAGCGAGTATCACGGAGGCGAACTCGCGCCTCGGTCGCTGGCAAGAGATCGAAGAGGTGATCCCCGGTGTCGCCTTCCATCTGACGGTGAACCCGGACGCAAGCAGCGAAGGTTCCGTGATGGTCACCGCCGATGAGTGGAAGGTGTTGTGCACCATGGCCGGTGCCAGTTCCGTCGAAGAGGTGTCTCGCAAGCAGGGATGGTCGGAGTTTCGATCTGCCCAGCTCATGGCGAACATGGTGCGGCGGGGCCTGCTCGTGCTCGCCGATGCCCGACCGAACGGACGGTACAGCTACGGCGAAGAGACGGCAGAACCCGAGCGGGACTCGTTCGAAGTGATCGGATCGAAGGCGCAAGAGCGACATGCCGAGGAATCTGCGGAGGAGACACCATCAGACAAGGCGGAGTTGGCCGCTTCTGCCCTCACCGAGATGTCCGAGCCCGATGGTGATCGAGGTGTCCTTCCGCGGAGAAAGGGGCTCGGGTCGATCGTGCGAGAGTCTGAGCGCTCATGAACCCGACCGGCATCGTGCGCAAGGACGCCGGGCACCTCGGCTCCCTGCTCCTCGAAGAGGGCATCGTCACTCAGGATGCACTCGACAAGGGGCTGGAGATCCACCAAGAAAAGGGCCTTCCGCTCGCGCGTGTGCTGCTCGATGAACATTTGGTCGATGAACGGGATCTCGTTCGTGTACTGGCTCGGTCGATCGGACTCGAATTCGTCGACCTGAGAGAGATCACGGTCGATCCCGCGGCGGCATCGCTCGTGCCCGAGAACCTCGCAGCACGCTACGCGGCCGTTCCGATCGCCTTCGACGGCGATCGACTCGTCGTTGCGATGGCGGATCCCGCAAACGTCCTGGCGATCGACGACATCAGAGCCATCACGGGTCGCGAAGTGATCGCGAAGGTGGCGACGCGGGGCGATGTAGAGGAGGCCATCAACCGCCTCGCGTCCTTGAACACCTCGGTGACCGACCTTGCGGAGCTCGCCGCGGAGGACTCCCTGGAGACGCAGGATCTGGCTGCTCTGGAGTCGGTCGCCGACGAGGCACCCGTCGTCAAACTCGTGAACATGCTCATCACCAGAGCGAGTGCCGATCGGGCATCAGACATTCACATCGAGCCGACAGAACGAGACCTGCGCGTGCGGTTCCGAATCGACGGCGTTCTGCATGAGATCATGCGAACGCCGCGCTCGATCACCAACGCAGTCGTCTCGCGCCTGAAGATCATGGCGGACATCGATATCGCCGAGCGTCGTCGCCCGCAGGACGGCAGAATCAATCTGAGGGTCGCTGGACGCCAGCTCGACCTGCGTGTGTCGACGCTTCCAACCATCTACGGCGAAAAGATCGTGATGCGTCTCCTCGACACGTCGACAGCGCTCCTCGAACTGGAAGATCTCGGGTTTTCACCGCATACGCTCGAACGCTACAAGACCTCATACAGCAAGCCCTACGGAACGATCCTCGTGGTGGGGCCAACCGGCTCCGGCAAGTCGACCACCCTGTACGCCACACTCAACGTGCTGAACATACCCGAGACCAACATCATCACAATCGAAGACCCGGTGGAATATCGCCTCCCTGGTGTCAACCAGGTCCAGGTCAACCGGAAGGCAGGGCTGACGTTCGCAACCGGCCTTCGGTCCTTCCTTCGTCAGGACCCGGACGTCATGCTGGTCGGTGAGATCCGGGACGCCGAGACCGCAGCCATCGCGATCGAATCCGCCCTGACAGGCCACCTCGTGTTGTCGACCCTTCATACCAACGACGCGCCATCGAGCGTGAGCAGACTGATCGAGATGGGTGTGGAGCCGTTTCTCGTCGGATCAGCACTCGACTCGGTGCTGGCGCAGCGTCTCGCGAGACGCCTCTGTGACCACTGCAAGGAGCCGTACGAGCCCTCGGAGCATCTCGTGGAACAGGCGGGCTGGCAGACAGCGCCCGACGAGATCTACCGGGCCGCTGGCTGCAAGGTCTGCTCGCAAACCGGGTACCGGGGTCGCGTGGCCGTCCATGAACTGATGCTCGTAGACGAGGAGATCGAGCGCCTCGCCGTGGCTCGGGTCTCCACAGACACGCTCAGGCGAGCCGCGATCGAGGCAGGGATGAGGACCCTCCGCGAAGACGGGATGGAGAAGGTGGCCAAGGGAGTGACCTCTTTCGAGGAGATCCTCAGGGTCATCGTGTGAATCGATCAAGGTCATCAACAGGGATGCCGAATCTCTTCCCAAAGGAGCCAAAGACGTGAATCCCGGATCGCGCAAACTCGGTGAGCTGCTGGTTGACGGCAGGCTGCTGTCGCGTGATGTTCTCGAGCGGCTCCTCAACGAAGAGCAGTCCACCGGTCGCCCCCTGGCGCGCCTGCTGGTCGAAGGCAAACACGTTCGGGAAGAGGATGTACTCAGGGCGGTTGCAGAACGCGTTCACATGAGCTACCTCGACATCGACGAGATGTTCATCAATCCGGAACTGGCGCGAAAGCTGCCGGGAGGGCAGGCACGGAGACTGATGGCGATTCCGATGGAGCAGACGGACACCGGGATGCTCGTGGCGGTGGCAGACCCGTTCACCGAGGGGATCAAGACGAGCCTCGAGGAGATTCTTGACTGTGAGGTGGCCCTCGCAGTCGCCACGCGCGGTGCCATTGGTCGAGCTCTCGATCTCGCCTACGGGGGTCAAGGCGCCCAGCCGGCTGGCGAAAGCACGCCCAGAGATCCGGCCATCGCAGAGATGCTCGGCCATGTACTGGACGTCAACGCGTCCGATCTCCACCTGGCCGCCGGCCTTCCTCCCCAGGTACGCGTGAATGGTCGGCTCCGGCCGATCCCGGGGTATGAGCCGCTCATGTCGGCGCCACTTCGGCAGCTCGTCCTGGGGATGCTGACCGACCGTCAGCGCGAGAAGCTCGAGGAGAACCTGGAGTTGGATGGATCATATCCGCTTCCGGGACGGGGACGCTTCAGGATGAACGTGTTCTTCCAGAGGGACTCGATCGGCGCCGTGTTCCGGGCGATCCCAACCGAGATCAAGAGTTTGACGGAATTGGGCATCCCAAGCGTCGTCAGTGAGTTCGCTGATCTCCACAGGGGATTGGTTCTGGTCACTGGACCAACCGGCTCAGGGAAGTCCACGACGCTCGCATCGATCATCGATCTCATCAATCAACGGCGGGCGGCGCACATCCTGACCGTCGAGGATCCGATCGAGTTCGTGCACAAACACAAGAAGTCGATCGTCAACCAGCGCGAGGTCGGAACCGACACGCTCGGATTCGCTCAAGCGTTGAAGCACGCGCTCCGCCAGGATCCCGACGTGATTCTCGTGGGTGAGATGCGGGACCTCGAGACGATTTCGACTGCGCTCACCGCGGCCGAGACGGGGCACCTCGTGCTCGCGACGCTGCACACCCAGGACACGGCTCAGACGATCGACCGCATCATCGACGTGTTCCCCGCTCACCAGCAGCAGCAGGTACGAGTGCAGCTTGCGTCCACACTTCAAGCCGTGATCACCCAGCAGCTCATCGAGAACAGAGACAACACGTCCAGAGTCCCAGCGGTCGAAGTCCTGATCTCGACGCCGGCCGTCAGGAACCTCATCCGAGAAGGCAAGACACATCAGATCACCACCGCCCTGCAGGCAGGTGGCAAGTTCGGCATGCAGACCATGGATCAAGCCCTCGCCCACCTGGTGAGAAACCACAAGATCACCATGGCGGAAGCCCTGGAACGGTGCATGAACACCGAGGACCTTCAGCGGCTCATGGGAAGGGTTGCGTAGGAGAGGCACATGGCAACCACATTCACATATCAGGTGAAAGACGGCAAGGGTCGGCTGCACTCGGGCGAGCTGGCAGCGCCTTCCTCCGCGTCTGCAGCGCAGGCGCTTCGGGACCGTGGCTACACGCCTCTGTCGGTGGAAGCGAAGAAAGTCTCGGCGCTCCAGAAGGAGCTCAAGATCCCGGGTTTTGGGCGGGTCAAACAGAAGGACCTGGCGATCTTCTCACGGCAGTTCGCCACCATGATCAACGCAGGTCTCTCGCTTCTCAGGTCATTGGACATCCTCGCCGAACAGACGCCGAATGCGACGCTGGCGGGAGTCATCAGAGAGGTGAAGACCTCGGTCGAGAAGGGCATGAGCCTCTCGGAAGCGATGCAGAAGCATCCGAAGGCCTTCGACAGGCTCTATGTGGCGATGGTTCGTGCGGGTGAGGTGGGCGGCGTTCTCGACAGCACGCTCGTTCGTCTCGCCGACACTCTCGAACGCGGCGTCGAGCTGAGAGGCAAGGTGAAGTCGGCAATGACCTACCCGACCGCCGTGCTGGGTCTCGTGCTGCTGATCCTCACCGCGATGCTCGTGTTCGTCGTTCCGATGTTTGAGGGGATGTACGCGGATTTGGGCGGGACGCTACCTGCTCCGACCCGTGTTCTTCTCGGGCTGTCGAGATTCATGGTCTCCTACTGGTACATCATCCTCGGGATCGGGGCCGGGGGCATTTTCGGTTTCCGTCGGTGGGTGAGCACGGATCACGGACGCTTCGCCTTCGATCGGATAAAGCTCAAGGTGCCGGTGTTCGGAGGCCTCGCCCGTAAGAGCGCTATCGCGCGCTTCTCCGAGACGCTGGCATCGCTGACGAGAACGGCGGTTCCGATCCTTCAGGCGATGGACATCGTCTCCGAGACGGCGGGCAACGAGGTGGTTGCACGGGCCATCCGTGACGTTCAGGCGTCCGTCAAGGAAGGCGACTCGATCGCATCCCCTCTGGCGCAGCACCCGATCTTCCCGCCGATGGTCGTACAGATGCTCGCCGTGGGAGAAGAAACCGGTGCGCTCGACACGATGCTCGACAAGCTTGCCGATTTCTACAACGCCGAGGTCAATGCCACCGTCGACAGCCTGACATCCCTGCTCGAACCTCTGCTGATGGTCGTGCTCGGAGGCACCGTCGGGTCGATGATCGTCGCGTTGTACATGCCGATGTTCAACCTGATCAACCTGGTGCAATAGGCGAACAGCCAACAGCGAACAGCGAACAGCCAACAGCCAACAGATGGCAGCTGACCGCGAACATCCTGTTCCCGCAGTCTTGAGTG